>DASYAD010000252.1:0-35661 GCA_036501515.1 Trebonia sp.
GTCGCCGATGATCACGTGCAGCCGCCGGTACTTCTCCGGGTCGGCGTGCGGCTCGTCGCGGGTGTTGATGATCGGCCGCTTGAGCGTGGTCTCGAGGCCGACCTCGACCTCGAAGAAGTCGGCCCGCTGGCTGAGCTGGAAGCCCGTGCCGCGCCCGTCGGCGCCGATCCCGACCCGGCCGGCCCCGCAGAACACCTGGCGGGTGACGAAGAACGGGGTCAGGTTCCTGACGATGTCGGCGAACGGCGTCGACCGGCGCATCAGGTAGTTCTCGTGGGTGCCGTAAGAGACGCCCTTGTTGTCGGTGTTGTTCTTGTACAGCTGGATCGGGTGCGAGCCGGGCACGGTGGCCGCCTTGGCCGCCGCCTCCGCCATGATCCGCTCGCCCGCCTTGTCCCAGATCACCACCGACAGCGGGTTGGTGCACTCGGGGGCCGAGTACTCGGGGTGCGCGTGGTCGACGTAGAGCCGCGCCCCGTTGGTCAAGATGACGTTGGCCAGGCCCAGGTCCTCGTCGGTCAGCTGGGTCGAGTCCGCCGCCTCCCGCGCCAGGTCGAAGCCGCGCGCGTCACGCAGCGGGTTCTCTTCCTCGAAGTCCCACCGGGCCCGGCGCGCCCGCGCGGCCGTAGCCGCCTGGTAGGCGTTGACGATCTGCGATGAGGTCACCATCGCGTTCGCACCTGGCTGGCCGGGTACGGAAATCCCGTACTCGGTCTCGGCACTCATGACCCGCAGCACACTCATAGTTGTTCAGCGTAATGCCGGCAAACACCCTTGTATGCCGGCATCGGCCGCCCGTCGTTGTTCAAAGGCAGAACCCGATCAGAGGTACTGACCGGTGTTGGACACCGTGTCGATGCTGCGGCCCGCCTCAGTGCCCTGCTTGCCGGACACCAGCGTGCGGATGTAGACGATGCGCTCGCCCTTCTTGCCGGAGATGCGCGCCCAGTCGTCGGGGTTGGTGGTGTTAGGCAGGTCCTCGTTCTCCCTGAACTCGTCCACGCAGGCGGCGAGCAGGTGAGCGACGCGGATGCCCTTCTGGCCGCTCTCCAGGAACTGCTTGATGGCCATCTGCTTGGCGCGGGCCACGATGTTCTCGATCATGGCGCCGGAGTTGAAGTCCTTGAAGTACAGGACTTCCTTGTCGCCGTTGGCGTACGTCACCTCGAGGTAGCGGTTCTCCTCGGTCTCGGCGTACATCCGCTCGACGATCCGCTGGATCATCTCGGTCACCGTGGCCGACTTGGAGCCGCCGTTCTCCGCCATGTCGTCGGGGTGCAGCGGCAGCTCGGCCAGGATGTACTTGGAGAAGATGTCCTTGGCCGCCTCGGCGTCCGGCCGCTCGATCTTGATCTTGACGTCCAGGCGGCCGGGCCGCAGGATCGCCGGGTCGATCATGTCCTCGCGGTTGGAAGCGCCGATGACGATGACGTTCTCCAGGCCCTCAACGCCGTCGATCTCCGACAGCAGCTGGGGGACGATGGTGTTCTCGACGTCGGAGGAGACACCGGATCCGCGGGTGCGGAAGATCGAGTCCATCTCGTCGAAGAACACGATGACCGGCATGCCCTCTGAGGCCTTCTCACGGGCCCGCTGGAAGACCAGCCGGATGTGCCGCTCGGTCTCGCCGACGTACTTGTTCAGCAGCTCAGGGCCCTTGATGTTGAGGAAGAAGGACTTGCCCTCCTCGGGCTTCTTGCTGCCGTCTGAGTCGGCCTCCGCCTTGGCTCGCACCTGCTTGGCCAGGGAGTTGGCCACCGCCTTGGCGATGAGCGTCTTACCGCAGCCGGGCGGACCGTAGAGCAGCACGCCCTTCGGCGGGCGGAGCTGGTGCTCCTTGTAGAGGTCGGCGTGCAGGTAGGGCAGCTCGATCGCGTCGCGGATCTGCTCGATCTGCCCGGTCAGGCCGCCAATGTCGGTGTAGGCGATGTCAGGGACCTCTTCGAGGATGAGCTCCTCGACCTCGGCCTTGGGGATGCGCTCGTAGACGTAGCCGGAGCGCGGCTCGAGCAGCAGCGAGTCGCCCGCCCGCAGCACCTGGTCGAGCAGCGGGGCGGCGAGCCGCACGATCCGCTCCTCGTCAGCGTGCGAGATGACCAGGGCGCGCTCGCCGTCGGCGAGCACCTCCTTCATCATCACGACCTCGCCGACCGTCTCGAAGCCCTGCGCGATGACGACGTTCAGCGCCTCGTTGAGCACGACTTCCTGGCCGGGCTTGAGCTCGTCCAGATCGACGTTGGGGCTGACGTTGACCCGCATCTTGCGGCCGCCGGTGAACACGTCGGCGGTGCTGTCCTCGCACGCGGCCAGGAAGACACCGAAACCGGACGGCGGCTGTGCCAGCCGGTCGACTTCTTCCTTGAGTGCGACGATCTGGTCTCGTGCCTCGCGCAACGTTGACGCCAGGCGTTCGTTCTGTGACGTCACTGAAGTCAGCGACGCCTCTGTCTCGCGGAGCCGTTCCTCTAGAAGACGGACCTGACGCGGTGAATCGGCCAGGCGCCGGCGCAACACTGCGATCTCCTCATCGAGGAAGGAGATCTGTGCGGTAAGGCTAGACACCTCATCCTCGTGCCGCGAAGCCCGTCCACTCTCGTCCCTTGCTGCCACGGCCCTCACCTCCTCCCGGGGAGTTGAACTACTAGACCAGAACCTACCTGCCTGACGCTCTTTCCAATCATCCCAGCGCGTATTCGATTCCTCACTCTTACCGTGTTCAGACAAGAAACCGCAGGACAACGGTGCATTGTCAACACAGAGTTATATGTCAGTCACGTAGCGTGTTTCTTTACCCGGCGGACGACTCACCGTCACCGGGAAGCGGCCCCGCGGTCTCCGCGACCGCCTCGTCCGACTGGGTTTCCACGGTGTCCGACGCGGCTTCTCGGATCGGCGCGGCTTCGTCGATCAGCGCGGCTTCGTCGATCAGCGCGGCTTCGTCGATCAGCGCGGCTTCCGCGATATCCGGCGCGGCTTCCGCGATATCCGGCGCGGCTTCCCCGATATCCGGCGCGGCATCCGCGCCCGGCGCCGCGGCCGCCGTCTCCGGGTGCGCGCCCTTGGCCGGGCGCCGGCGGCGGGCCGGCGCGGAGACGCCGTCGGCGAGGCGGCGGGCGGTGACCAGGAAGCCGGTGTGCGCGATCATCCGGTGATCGGGCCGCACCGCCAGGCCGTCCACGTGCCAGCCGCGGTTGAGCGTCTCCCAGGGGGCGGGCTCGAAGAACCCGCCGTGCGCCCGCAGCTCTTCCACGACGCGCGACAACTGCGTGGTGGTCGCCACGTAGGCGCAGAACAGCCCGCCAGGCGTGAGCGCACGGGCCGCGCCGGCCACGTTCTCCCACGGGGCCAGCATGTCGAGGATGACCCGGTCGAACGTGCCCGCGTTGGCGGCCTCACCGTCGGCCCCGCCGGCGCCCGTCCCGCCGGCGCCCGTCCCGTCTACGCCCGTCCCGTCGGCGTCTGCCCTGTCTACGCCCGTCCCGTCGGCGTCTGCCCCGCCGGCGCTCTCGCCGGCTTCGCGGGAGTCCCGGCGCAGGCGGGAGTAGACCGCTCCCGTTCCGAGTGACGGGTCGAGTGCCACCCGCGCGGACAGTTCGCCGGGGATCAGCCGCCACCACGGCGGAACCTCGCCGAAGTATTTCCTGACGTTCTCCCTGGCGATCTCCGCGAAGTCGGACCTGGCCTCGAACGACACCAGTTCGCCGTCCGGGCCGATCGCGCGCAGCAGCCAGCAGGACAGCGCGCCGGAGCCCGCGCCCGCCTCGAGCACCCGGGCGCCGGGGAAGACGTCGGCGTAGGCGAGGATCTGGGCCGCGTCCTTCGGGTAGACGATCGTCGCGCCGCGCTTCATCGCCAGTGTGAAGTCGGCCAGCAGCGGGCGCAGCGCGACGTAGGCGGTGCCGCTCGTGGCCATCACCACCGAGCCTTCCGGCCGGCCGATCAGGTCATCGTGGCTCAGCGCCCCGCGGTGCGTGTGGAACGAGCCGCCGGGGGACAGGACTATCTGGTGCATGCGGCCCTTGGGGTCGGTGAGCTGTACCTGGTCACCGGCCGCGAACGGGCCTCGCTGAGTTCTCGCCTTCACGGCGCAAGGTTACTCAGTGGGGAGGCGTCCGGCGTCGCTCTCACGGCGGCAGGGGGCTTCGCGCTTGCGCGGCGGGCGGCTTCGCGCTCGCGGCGGCCCGCTTCGCGCTCGCGCGGCGGGTTGGTTTCAGGCGCCCGCGAGGACCTGGTCGAGGTCGCGGGTGGCCAGGACCCCGGCCACCTGGCCTGAGGTCTCGACCAGCAGGTACTCGGAGGCGGGGTTGCGGCGGAGCGCGTCGAGCAGTCCCATGCCCTGCAGGTCGGCGTTGAGTACCAGGCCCTGGTCGATCGTGCGGGCCACCGAGCCGGTCTCGATCCACGGCCTGCGCTGGGCCGGGGTCGCGGTCACGGCGGCCTCGTTCACGATCGCGATCGGTTTGTTGTCGTGGTCGACGACGAGCACCGCGCGGGCGCCCGACTCGTCGGCCTGCCTGATCGCCTCGGCCAGGGGCGTGCTTGCCTGCACGGTGACGGCCCGGCGGACCAGGCGGCGGGCCTGCAGGGCGGGCAGCCGCTCACGGAACCTGCTCGCCTTGATCGACTGGCCGGCCGCGGTCCACATGAACGCGGCGATGACCACGACCCACAGCGTGCTGACGATGTCCCCGCCGCTCAGCCCGCCGGAGAAGAACGGGATCGCGAGCAGCCCGAGCGCGAGAGCGCGGCCCACCCAGGCAGCGGCGATGGTGGACGTGGTGGGCTTCTTGGTGACCTTCCAGATGACCGCGCGCAGCATCCGGCCGCCGTCAAGCGGCAGGCCAGGCAGCAGGTTGAACACGCCCACGATGATGTTGGCCACCATCAGCTGCCTGATCAGCACGCCGGTGACGCCGTAGGGGGCGACCTTGGTAAGGCCCCAGCCGACCGCGCCGAGCGCCAGGGAAAGCGCCGGGCCGGCCGCGGCCACCGCGAACTCGCGGCCGGGGGTGGGCGCCTCCCGCTCGATCTCGGAGACGCCGCCGATCGGGTACAGCATGATGCGGCGGACCTGGAGGCCGTATCCCTGGGCTACGACCGAGTGGGACAGCTCGTGGACCAGCACCGAAAGGTAGAGCAAGACGACGAAGGCGGCGGCGACCCAGTAGCGGGTGCTGCCCGCCAGCGTGTTGGACAGGTCGTTGGCGTAAATGATGATGAAGACGCCGGCGATGATGAACCAGTACGGCGACACGTAAACGGGTATCCCGAAGGGCCGCGCCACGATGATGCCGTGCTGTCGGTGGTCGTGCTGCGCGTCGCGTGAGTTGCCGCGCTGGTCCGGCTGCTCCTCCTGGCCACTTGCCACATCCCCGATGCTACGTGCATCCGGTGCCCCCGCGAGTCTCCGCTGGCGGCGGGGCGGCTTTTGCGGCAGGTCCACGGGCGGCGCTCAGCTTGGCCTGGCGGCTCGAACGGGGCGCTGGAAACCGTAAAAAATGTCGGCGGGCTGCCCTACGGTTGCGGGTGTGGATATCGAAAACGCGGTTGACGGCCTGGACGAGGAAGTATCCCCGGGCACCGCGCACCGGCCGCCCGCGCTGTCCCCGTCGCGCGCGTCTGACTTCATGACCTGCCCGCTCTTGTACCGGTTCCGGGTCATCGACCGCATCCCCGAGCCGCCGACCCCGGCGACGGCCCGCGGCACGCTGGTGCACGCGGTGCTTGAGCGGCTGTTCGACCGCCCCGCGGCGGAACGCACGCCGGCCGCCGCGGCGGACCTGATCGACCCCGAGTGGCTGCGGCTGAGCGAAGGTGACCGCGGTCTTTCTGAGCTGTTCTCCGGCGATGAGGAACGGAGCCAGTTCATCGCGGACGCCCACGCCTCCCTGACGGGCTATTTCCGCCTGGAGGACCCGCGGCGGCTCGAGCCCGAGCAGCGCGAGTGGTACGTGGAGACCGAGCTGCCCTCCGGGCTGCGGCTGCGCGGCTACATCGACCGGGTGGACGCGAGCCCGGCGGGCGACCTGCGGATCGTGGACTACAAGACCGGCAAGGTGCCGCTCGAGGCCTACGAGGCGAGCGCGCTGTTCCAGATGAAGTTCTACGCGCTGGTCATCTGGCGGCTGCGCGGGGTGATCCCCCGGGTGCTGCAGCTGATGTACCTGTCCGGCGAGGGCGAGGTGCTCCGCTACTCCCCCGACGAGGCGGACCTGCGGGCGACCGAGCGCAAGCTCGAGGCGCTGTGGGCGGCGATCTCCCGGGCCAGGGACACCGGCGACTTCCGGCCGCGGCCGTCGAAGCTGTGCGGCTGGTGCCGGCACAAGGCGCTGTGTCCTGAGTTCGGCGGGACGCTGCCGCCGATGCCGGCGCTGTCCGTGGCCGTCGGCGCGGCCGGCGTTTCCGGCGTTCCCGGCGTTTCCGAGGTCCGCGTGTCTGAGGTCAGCGCCGTGACCGAGGGCGGGGTCGCGGCCGAGGTCAGCGTCGCGGCCGAGGGCGGAGTCAGAGCCGAAGACAGCGTTACGGCTGCGGCGGGCGTTCCCGACGCCGTGGCGGGCGTTCCGGCGGCCGCGACTCAGGCCGACTGAGGTCGATCCGGTAATTCGTTTGACATCCTGGGATTAGTCTCATGATACTAATCTCATGAATCTGACGCGGCTGATGGCGCTGGGCGTCCTGGCGCGGAGCGGGCCGACCCACGGGCACCACATCCGCCGGGTCGCCGAGGTGACCAACGTCGGCGAGTGGGGCGGGGTGTCGGTCGGCGCCCTCTACCGCGAGCTGCGCAAGATGGAGCAAGAAGGCCTCGTCGAGGCCACGCGCACGGAGAAAGTCGGCAACCGGCCGGAGCGGACCGTGTACGCGATCACCGCCGAGGGGCGGCTCGAGCTGACCACGCTGCGCGAGCAGGCGATCAGGCCGCTGGAATTCGGCCCCAACCCGCTCGGCGTGGCGCTGATGTTCGCCGGCGGCGACATGGAGCCCGGCGAGCTGCGCCGGGCACTGCGCGCCCGGCGGGAGATGCTCGCGATCAGGGCCGGCCAGATCAAGGCCGACTGCGACCAGCTGGTCGCCAACGGGCACCTGGACCTGCTGGCGGAGACGAACATGCGGCGGGCCGTCATGCACGCCGAGACCGAAATCCGCTGGCACGATGAGTTCGACGCGCAACTCGCGCGGGCCGAGAACGACGGCCGGGACGAGGCGGCCCGTCCGGGATCGGGCGAGCAAGCCGCAAATTCGAGATAGTACTTGAAATAACTTGAGATATTGCTCGATAATCAACGGGGCGCGGCACGTCTTACCAGCGGTGATGCCGACGGCCTTCAAGAGGGGAACTGCACTCATGGCAATCATCGAGGCGAGCGGCCTCGCGCGTGACTTCACCAGCCGCAAACGCACCGTGCACGCGGTGCGCGGGGTGGACCTCACCGTGCAGGAAGGCGAGATCGTCGGCTTCCTCGGACCGAACGGCGCCGGGAAGACAACCACGCTGCGCATGCTGACCACGCTGCTGCGGCCGACCGCCGGGACGGCGACGGTGGCGGGCGCCGACCTGCTGCGCGACCCGCTCGGGGTGCGCAAGCGGATCGGCTTCGTGCCGCAGGCGATCGGCCAGACGCAGGGCGGCACCAGCGACAACAGCCTGGTCATCGAGGAGCTCCTTGACCAGGGCACCGCGTACCGCATCAACAGGGACGAGACCAGGAAGCGGGCCGCGGCGCTGATACAGCAGCTCGACCTGGGCGGGCTCGACCAGCGGTTCGTGAAGACGCTGTCCGGCGGGCAGCGGCGGCGGCTCGAGATCGCACTCGGCCTGGTGCACCAGCCGCGGGTGGTGTTCCTCGACGAGCCCACCACCGGGCTCGACCCGCAGTCCAGGTCCAACATGTGGGAGCACATCAGGCGGCTGCGTTCCGACCTCGGCACGACGGTGTTCCTGACCACGCATTACCTGGACGAGGCGGACGCACTGTGCGACCGGCTGTTCGTCATCGACCACGGCGTGACGGTGGCGTCCGGCACGCCCGACGAGCTGAAGCAGCGGATCTCCGGCGACGTGGTGACGTTGCGGGTGAACGGCGCCACCGAAGCGGCGCGCTCGCTGCTGGCGATGACGCCCGTGGTCCGTGAGGTCACCGTGGCCGACGAGTCGCTGCGGCTGACCGTCAGCCACGGCGAGGAGGCGCTGCCGGTCCTGCTGCGGGTGCTCGACGGCGCGGGCATCACGATGAACGCGATCAGCCTGTCCCGGCCGACCCTGGACGACGTTTTCCTCACGCTGACCGGGCGGTCGCTGCGGGACGACTCCCCCGGCGGCGCCGGGGACGAGGCAGGAAACGAGCCCGAGCTCGCGGGCGCGGGGACCAGGAGCGAGGACTAACCGACCATGTCATTCATCAGCGACACACTGTTCGTCTTCCGCCGCCAGCAGCGGCTGATCCTGCGGGTACCCGTGTTCCTCATCGTCGGCGTGCTGCAGCCGATCCTCTACCTGGCCCTGTTCGGGCCGCTGCTGACCAGGCTGCCGGCCGGGACACTGTCCGGCGGGTCGGGTACGGGCGGGACGGCCGAGGCTTACCGGTTCTTCGTGCCCGGGCTGCTGATCCAGCTGGCGCTGTTCGGCTCGTCGTTCGTCGGTTTCGCGATCATCTCCGAGTGGCGAGCGGGGGTCATCGAGCGGTACCGGGTCACTCCGGTCTCGCGGATGGCGCTGCTCACCGGGCGGGTGCTGCGCGACGTGGTGACGCTGATCGTCCAGTCGACCGTGCTGGTGCTCGCGGGCGTCGCGTTCGGACTGCGCGCGCCGCTGGCCGCGGTCGTGCTGTCGTACGCGTTCCTCGTGCTGGTCGCGATCGGCCTTTCCTCGCTGTCGTACGCGGCCGCCCTGCGGCTGAAGAGCGAGGACGCCTTCGCACCGCTCATCAACTCCGTGGTGCTGCCGCTGGTCCTGCTGTCCGGGGTGATGCTGCCGATGACGCTGGGACCTGGCTGGCTGCAGGGAGTCGCCCGGATCAGTCCCTACCGCTACATCATCGACGCGATGCGCGAGGCCTACGCCGGGCAGTACTGGAACGCGGTCATGGTCGAAGGGCTGTGCGTGGCGGTGGGCACGGCCGCGCTGTTCCTCTGGCTCGGCTCGCGGGTCTTCGTCCTCGAGAACGCGTAAGCCGGGGTTGCCGGGGGTCAGGCGAAGATGGCGGCGAGCAGGATGGCGGCCGGGACGAGGATGGCGGCCAGGGCCAGCCATGACCAGGACGATGTGGCCGGCTCGGGGTTGTCGCTGTTATACGGGCGGGCGCGCTCCCGGGTGGCGCGGCTGTCCAGCCGGACCGCCATCGCCTTGGCGGGCGGGAGTGAGGCGAGGTACCTGGCCTCCTCGGGCAGCCGGGCGGAGGCGGCGGCTTGTCCGTCAGCGGCGAGGGCGCCGAGGCCGCGGCCGCCGAAGCCGGGCAGGCTGAACATTCCCCGGCCGCGCGGGCGCGGCGGCCCGCTGGCGATCTTCCGCTTGGCCCGGCCGGAGACGTACAGCGCCCAGCAGTGCACCGTGCCGTCGCCGGCGCTGCTCGTCACGCTCTCGCCTGCGCCGCTGACCGCGGGTTCTGCCGCCGGTCCGTGCGCGACGTGCACCTGGACCCAGTCCCCGGTGTCGACGGCGGTAACCAGCCGCCACGGCACCCGGTGCGCCCGGTAGGGGTTCAGCACCGTGATCCCGTCACCGGACGCGTACACCCTCGGCCGGAGCGCGAGGGTGTACGCCAAGCCGGTGACGAGCAGCAGCACCGCGTAGATCACCGCGCCGGTGTGCGGCGACGGAAACCCCTGGGCCGCGTCATCGATCACGTTGAGCGCGACGAACGCGACCCAGATCCACCAGAAGATGACGGGGCCGGCCAGCCGGAAGGTCTCGCGTTCGGTCACGTAATCCGGACGCGCGGGTCAAGCGCCGCGTACAGCAGGTCGACCACGATGTTCGCGATCACCACGAACAGCGCGGCGATGATCACGAACCCGATGATCACCGGCAGGTTGTCGTTACCGACCGCCTCGACCGAGGTCTGGCCGATGCCGCCGAGCCCGAACACCGCTTCCACCACCACGACGCCGCCGAGCAGCTGGCCGATGTCCACGCCAAGCTGGGACAGCACCGGCGTCATGGCCGCGCGGACGGCGTGCCTGAACAGCACCCGCCGCTCGGACAGGCCCTTCGACCGCGCGGTGCGGATGTAGTCCTCGCCGAGTGTCTCGAGCAGCTGGCCGCGGGAGAGCCGGGTGTACACGGCCGCCTGCACGGTGGCGAGCGTGATCCAGGGCAGGATCATGTGCCCGATGAACGGCCCGATGCCCGACGTGATGCCGACGTAGCCCGTGTTGATCCAGTGGAACCCGTGCGTGTACAGCGGCTGGAAGATAAGCAGGATCAGCAGCTCGCCAGTCACGAAGACCGGCAGCGACAGGCCGATCAGCACGCCGACGGACGCCACCCGGTCGAACAGGGACCTGGCCCTGGTCGCGCTGATGATGCCGACCCCGAGGCCGAAGACCAGCCACAGCACGGTGGCCCCGATGACCAGCGAGATGGTGGGCGGCAGGTCCTGCTTGAGCATCGTGTTCACCGATTCGCCGGTGAAGTACGAGTACCCGAGGTTCCCGTGGATCAGGTTGTTGAGGAAGTGCCAGTACTGGGTCATGATCGGCTGGTTCAGCCCGAGGTTCGCGATCACCTCGTTGATGACCTGCGGGGTGGCGGCGCGGCCGGCCAGCTGGTGGGCCACGGTCTCCACCGGCCGGGCGAAGAACAAGAAGAACGAGGCCGTGGCGACGAGCCAGACCACGATCAATCCGGACAGGATCCGCCGGATCAGGTAACCGACAATAGCCATGAGTTCTATTCGCCTAACTCGTAACTGGCCCGGTACCCGGGTCCGCGGAACGGACCGGGTCGGGGAAGTTGCTGCTCGGACCGCCGGCGGAGCTCTTGCGCTTGCCGCGCTTCCGCATCCGGCGGGCGGCGATCAGCCGCTCGGTGCGCGGGTCCATCGCGTCCCTGATGCCGTCACCGAGCAGGTTGAACGCCAGCGTGGTGATCAGCAGGAAGAGGGCCGGGAAGACGATGTACCACCAGGCGACCTGGTAGAAGTTGGACGCGTCGGACAGCATGTTGCCCCAGCTCGGCGTGGGCGGCTGGATGCCGAGGCCGAGGAAGGACAGGGTGGACTCGAAGACGACCGCGTTCGGGATGTACAGGGTGCCCACGACCAGCACCGGGGCGAGCAGGTTCGGCAGGATGTCGAAGAACATGATCCTGAACGGGCCCGCGCCGAGCGATCTCGCCGCCTCTATGTACTCCTTCTCCTTCAGGGACAATGTTTGACCGCGCACGATACGCGCGATGCCCGCCCAGGAGAAGAACGTGATCAGGATGACGATCAGCGTCAGGCTCGGCCCGAACACGGTGGCCAGGGCCAGCGCGAGCAGCACGTACGGGAAGGCGAGCACGGCGTCGGTGAACCGGCCGAGGATCGTGTCGATGACCCCGCCGAAGTACCCGGCGATCAGCCCGACGGTCACCCCGAGGATCACCGCGATGACCGTGGTCACGATGCCGACGAACAGCGAGATACGCGCACCGTAGACGATGCGGACGAGCAGGTCGCGGCCCGTCGAGTCGGTGCCCAGAATGAACCCGTTGACGCCGGGGCCGACCGGGTTGCCGAACGCGTCCTCGCCGGTGTCCGGGTAGGCCGCGTCGACCGGGTGATGGGTGAGGGCGGCGAACGCGGGCGCGGCGATGGCGACCACGATCATCAGGATCACGACCCCGAGCGCGATCATCGCGACCTTGTCGGACCGCAGGCGCATCCAGGTCAGCTGCCACTGGGTGCGGCCCATGACGTTACGGGACTGCTCCTGGCCTTCGGCCGCCTGCTGGGCTTCGTGCCCGGCCTCTTCGAGGATGGTCATACGGGTTCCCCCTTAGCCAGGCCGGCGCTCGCCAGCGTCTCACCAGGGACGACAGGGAAGTGGCAGGCGGTCACGTGCGCCCAGCCGCCGGGCACGGCACCCGCCTGGCTGGCATCGCCCGCGTTGTCCGCGGCCTGCTGGCCGTCCGCGGCGGCCTTGACGGTGTTATCGGGAACCAGGGGCGGCTCTACCCGCTCGCAGATCTCCTGTGCCTTGGGGCAGCGCGGGTGGAAGCGGCAGCCCGCGGGCGGGTCGATCGGCGACGGCACGTCACCGGCGAGGATGATCCGGTCCCGGGCGGCGGCGCTGTCCGGGTCCGCGGCCGGCGCGGCGGACAGCAGCGCGACGGTATAGGGGTGGCGTGGCCGGTCGTACAGGTCCTCGGCCGGCGCGGCCTCGCCGATCCGGCCCAGGTACATGACCGCCACCTTGTCGCTCACGTGCCTGACGACCTCGAGGTCGTGCGCGATGAACAGGTAGGACAGGCCGTACTCGGCCTGCAGGTCGGTGAGCAGGTTGAGGATCTGCGCCTGGATGGACACGTCGAGCGCCGACACCGGCTCGTCGCAGATGATCAGCTTGGGGCGCAGGGCGAGCGCGCGGGCGACGCCGATGCGCTGCCGCTGGCCGCCGGAGAACTCCGAGGGGAAGCGGTTGAAGTGCTCCGGGTTGAGGCCGACCCGCTCCATCAGCTCCTGCACCTTGCGCTTGCGCTCGGCACCGGTGGCGGTCTTGTGGATGGAGAACGGGTCGCCGATGATCGAGCCGACCCGGCGCCGCGGGTTCAGCGAGGAGTACGGGTCCTGGAAGATCATCTGGACCTCACGGCGCAGCGGGCGCATCGCGGCCCTGCTGAGCTTGGTGATGTCCGTGCCGTCGAGGATGACCCTGCCCTGGGTGACCGGCAGGAGGCCGGCGACGCAGCGGGCCAGGGTCGACTTGCCGCTGCCGGTCTCGCCGACCAGGCCGAGGGTCTTGCCCCGCTCGACGACCAGCGAGACGTCGTCGACCGCGTGCACCTGGCCCACGGTGTGCGGGATGAACCCGCCCGCCCTGACCGGGAAGTACTTGACCACGTTCTCCACGCGGACCAGGACGTCATCGTCCGCCGGAGCGGGTGACTGGGTCGTCGCCATCAGGCCACGCTCCCCTCGTTGTCCGCGGGCGTACCGGCGCCCGCGGCTCCGTCGCTGTTACTGTCCGGCTCCGCGCCGAGCCCGGCGAAGGCCGCGGCGGCCACTCCGGCCGCCTCCGCGCCGCGTTCGGCCGCGACGACCTGCTCGCGGAGCTCTTCCGCCTCCGCGGAGGTGCCGGCCGCGTTCGCGGGCAGCCAGCAGGCCGAGGTGTGCGAGCCGCTCTCGGCCACCGGGTGCAGCACCGGCTCGTCTACCAGGCACTTGTCGAAGACATAGCCGCACCGCGGGTGGAACTTGCACCCGGTCGGGAGGTTGATGAGGCTGGGCGGCGACCCGGGAATGGGCTTCAGCCGGCCGCCGGCCGCCTTGCTGCTCGGAATGGACTCGAGCAGGCCCTTGGTGTAGGGGTGGTGGGCCTCGTAGAAGACGTCCCGCTTGGGCGCCTTCTCGGCCGCGCGTCCCGCGTACATGACCATCACCTCGTCGGCGATGTCGGCGACCACGCCCAGGTCGTGGGTGATCATGATCAGCGCGGTGCCCAGGTCCTGCTGCAGCCGCAGCAGGAGGTCGAGGATCTGCGCCTGCACGGTCGCGTCGAGCGCGGTGGTGGGCTCGTCCGCGATGATGAGCCTGGGTTCGAGCGCGAGCGCCATGGCGATCATCGCCCGCTGGCGCATGCCGCCGGAGAACTGGTGGGGGTAGTCGTTGACGCGAGTGTCCGGCTTGGGGATGCCGACCATGCGGAGCAGCTCGACCGAACGGGCGGCCGCTTCCTTCTTGGAGACCGACTTCTCATGCGCGCGGATCATCTCGCTGATCTGCCAGCCGATCTTGTACAGCGGATGCAGGCTGGTCAGCGGGTCCTGGAAGATCACCGAGATCCGCTCACCGCGGACGTGGCGCATCTCATCGTCGCTGAGCTGGAGCAGGTCGGTGCCCTCGAACGTCGCGCTGCCGGACACCTCCGCTCCGGGGGTCAGCCCTAGCAGTGTCTGGGTCAGCACGGTCTTGCCGCTGCCTGACTCGCCGACGACGCCAAGGGTGCTGCCGGGCTCGACGTCAAACGACACGCCGCGGACGGCGCGGACTACGCCGTCGGCGGTCGGGAAGCTGACGTTCAGGTCCCTAACCTCTAGCAGTGTCACTGGATTTTCCTCCGGCCAGCCCACCGCTCGCGGATCAGCGCACTACGGGCAGGGCTAGCGTCGCACACGATTGTTATGGGCGCCACGCTCGCTGGTTAACAACGATGCGCGGTGGCCCGGCCTGGACATACCTGCCCAGGCCGGGCCAACTCTACCTCGCTGGTGACAGTGCGTAATACCGCACGGTCACCGTGCCATCTGGCGTCAGCGTCAGCTGCTCGCTATGTAGATATTGGCGAGGTCCGGGTCGCCGATCGTCGGCGAGAACAGCGCCGTCGGGTAGGTCGAACCGTCCGGCAGCACGCCGCGCACCCGCTTGCTGGTGATCTGCGGGAACGTCTGGCTGAAGACCGGGATGATGACCGCGTCCTTCATGATCTGGGTGTTGGCAGCCGTCCAGTCAGCCGTAGCGGCGGACTCGGTGGTGGCGGCCTCGGCCTTGGTGATCAGGCTGTTGACGGTCGAGCTGTCGTAGCAGCCGTAGTTGACGGTGTTAACGACACAGTTCGGGCCCTGGAAGAGCGCCTGGATGACCGACCGGCCGTTGTTGCCGAACCAGTCAGGAATCCACGCGGCCTGCGCCATGTCCCACGTGCCGGCCTTGTTGTTCTCGGGCGCGTTGCCCAGGTCGACGAAGAAGGACGAACCAGGAACGGCCTTGCCAGTCAGGGTGATGCCGCAGTTGGCAAGCGACGCCTGGATGGCCTGGAACAGCCGGACGTTGGTCGAGTCGTTCGGGTACAGGTAGGTGATCTTGATGCCGTTCTTGTACCCGGCCTTGGTCAGCGCGTTCTTGCAGGCGGTCTCGTCACCAGTCCCGTTGTTGTCCGGGTACGGGTTGGTGGTCAGGAAGCCGTCGTTGCCCGGCGGGATCGCCCCGTTGAGCAGCGTGGAGACCAGCGGGCCACCGGAGGACTTGATCGAAGCCTCCTTGTCGAGGCCGTACTCAAGCGCCTGGCGCACGCCGACGTTCGACATGACGCCGCCGTCGTTGGGCGAGCGCAGGTTGAACACCATGTAGGTGATCGTCGACCACGGCCAGATGGCGAAGTTCGACGCCTTGGACTCGGACAGCGACTGGATCGACGACGGGTTGACGCCCGTGTCGTTGGTCACGTCCATGCTGCCCGCCTGGATGTCGGACAGCTGCGTCTCCGCGGAGGTGACGCCCAGGGTGACGTTGATCCCGTTCACGTACGCGTGCCGGAGCGTGTCGGTGGACTGCTTCCAGGCGGTGTTCTTGGTGAACGCGATCGACTTGCCGGCCACGTACGAGCTTTCCGAGTACGGCCCGTCAGAGAGCACGTGCTCGTCGAGCTGGATCGAGTTCGGCACGTAGGAGTCGTACTCGACCGGGCGGGCCGAGGCGAACGGCATCGCCATCATGTAGATGAAGTCACTGGCAGCGGACGTCAGCGTGAACTGGACCGTGCTGCTGTTGACGGCCTTGATGCCGGAGATGTCGTGCGAGTCCTGGAACTTGGCGATGTTCGCCGCGGTCGGCGGGGTCTTCTTCGCGTTGGCGAAGTAGGCCGTCTCCTCGTTGGCGTACGCCGTCAGGCCCGAGATCGTCGACTCGAAGTACCCGGGGTTGCCGACGGGGCTGACCGGGTTGAAGAACGCCTTGTACTCGCGGATGAAGTCATCCGCGGTCACCTGGCGGGCCGGGGTGGTGTCCCAGTCGACGCCCGGCTTGATGTGGAAGGTGTAGACCTTGCCGCCGTCGGTGATGCCGCCGTTGGCGGCGGTGGGAACCTCGGTCGCCGCGTCGGCGACGGGCGTGACGTCCGTCTTCCACGCCGCGCTCGACGTCGAGTCGTAGGGCTCGCTCGGGTAGCTGACGAGCTGCCGCGCGTAGATGCGCTCGAGCTCGTAGTCCGCGGTGTAGTACGCCTGCACCGTGTCCATGTGGTCGGGACCGCTGGCCGCGACCACGTTGAGCGTGCCGCCTGACTGCGGCGTACCGCTCGTCCCCGTGGTAGCGGGGGCGGCGACGGTCGAGCCTGAACCTGGGGCCGTAGTGCTCGTGGCACTCGACGAGCCCCCCGAGCCCGAACTTGAGCACGCGGCGAGCACGCCCACGGCCATGGTGGCCGCAGCCAGCGCCGCGACGCGCCGGGATGATCTAGAGATAGGCATGTGTCATGTTCCTCTTGGTGTTCAGTCGAGTTGTCGAGCCAGGCAGCCGTCCGGCGTCCTTGCCTAGCATCGATCACTGCCTACCGAGAGATTCTGCGTTACGCGACGACTAATCCAGACCAAAATCAACGCTGTGGCTCGATTGTGATTTAAATTGTTCTCGTCTGCCACAGGAAGTAACAGAGAAGTTACGCAGAGGAGAAGTTTTGGCAAAGTTACCACCAGGCGACCCGCCCGAGGGCGGCAGTGGACCCCTGCGAACAGGCTAGATAGACATTTATCGAAAAGTCGAGCGATGCTCAAGGGCGGGTCAGATGCCCCGCTTGCGAAGGATGTCCTCAATGTCCTTCATGTCGTCATCGACAGGCTGTGCCTGCCTGCGAGACGACTTCCCGGCCGGCTGGGCGGCGGCGGTGCGGTCCACGGGGACCGGGGTCCTGCCTGACCCTCTGGTCGCGAGTTCCTGGGTACGGTCAGGCGCGCCGATCCCGGCCGCGGTCCGTCCCTCAGCCGGGGTCTTCTCCTGCGCCCTGGCCGTCCTGCGCGCCTCACGGGAGGCCTGACGGCGGCGACGGCCGCCCGCGGCCAGGAACAGCGCGATCGCGAGCCCGGTGACGCCGACGCCCGCCCACTTCTCCGGAGAGAAGACGAAGCCGGTGCCGAACTGGCCGATCGCCACACCGATCTTCCAGAACATCTCGATCGAGCCGGTCAGGTAGGCGGCGATCGGCAGCAGCGAGATAGCGGTGCCCATGAGGGCGGGGCGGGTGCCGCGGCGCCGGTAGACGTAGTAGCTCAGCACGAGTCCGAGGATGGTGAGTCCCGCCGCCAGCGGGAGCCAGGCGATGCTGTCGTAGCTCATGTTTGCGCGCCTCCCAGTGCTTCCTCCATCGTGACATATCTCGAGTGGTGCAACGAACGGCGGGCGCGATGTGTTGCCGTCTGTTCAACCTGTCTGAAGGTGACAGAAGTCAAAACCTCGTGTCTGGGGGTGACAGAAGTCAACACCGCGCGTGTCAGGGGTGACAGAAGTCAAAACCAGGGGTGGGGCTCGCGCCGCCTATCGGGCCACTAGGGGCCGCAGAGACGTCTCGGTGGACTGTCGCCGCCCACGCACCGGTTCTAGGCTTGTTCTAGGCTTGGCAGACGCCTGGAGGGCTTTGTGCGGTCGGCCACGCAACGCTTGTTCTCAGGCTGCTAGGGCTCGCAGGGAGGTCAGGGTGAGGTCTTTGAGGCTGGGGACTACTAGGCGGCGGGGGGCTTGCGGGATGGATACCAGGGAAGGGACGGCTACTACCAGGCAGCCGGCGGCGGTGGCGGACGTTACGCCGTTCGGGGAGTCTTCTAGGGCGACGCACCGCTCGGGGGCGGCGTCTAGGAGCTTGGCGGCTAGCTGGTAGGGCTCGGGGTCGGGCTTTGGCCTGGTGACGTCGTCGCCGCAGACGGTGACGGTGAAGCGGAGGCCGGTGCTCGCCATGACGGCATCGGCGAAGCGCCGCTGGGAGCCGGTTACCAGGGCGTGCGGGATTCCGGCGTCCGCTACCTGGGTCAGGAGTTCACGGGCGCCAGGACGGACGGTGACACGGCCCTCGGCGGCGCGGGCGAGCATCCCGTCCATCATCCAGCGGGCCACGGCTTCCGGCGTCGCGGGCTTCGTCGCCTTGCTGAGGAGGTAGCCCACGGTGTTCGCCATCGAGCCGCCTAGAAGCTGTTCCTGGTCGGCGGCGCTCCAGGAGTCGTTGCCGAGCCGGGTCATCACCTCAGCCTCGGTCTCGAACCAGAGTGGCTCGGTGTCTACGAGCAGCCCGTCCATGTCGAACAGCACCGCTTCTAGCTCATCTGGCACAGCTGTCAGGTTATCGGGGCGCACAGGCTGGACAACCACCCTGGTCATAGACTTGGGGCACGGGTTACGAGAAAGGGCACAAACGAGCGGGTGCGAAACTGTGGCTGGCACAGGTCACACGCCGAGGGCTCGTGGAGACGTAGGCTGTAGTCACGGGCCTTAGGGCGCCCGCGGCTCTAGCGGAGGTGAAGTCATCAAGTTCAGCGACGTCGATGGCCCTCTCGTCAACCCGGTGGCGATCGCCGCGTTCGAGGGGTGGAACGACGCGGCCGAGGCCGCGAGCGGTGTCGTCAACCACCTGGGTATCGCGTGGGAATCAACTCCGATCGCCGCGATCGATCCCGATGACTTTTACGACTTCCAGGTCAACCGGCCGGTGATCGAGGTGGTCGCGGGGAAGACGGAACGGCTGGTCTGGCCCACCACGCGACTGTCCCTGGCCCGCGCCGCTGACACCGGGCTGCCACGCGACATCGTGCTGGTGCACGGCGTCGAGCCGAACATGCGCTGGCGCGGCTTCACCGACGAGCTCATCGGCGGGCTGGCCGAGCTCGGCGTCGAGCTGGTGATCTTGGTCGGCGCGCTGCTCGCCGACTCCCCGCACACCAGGCCGGTTCCCGTCCAGGTGAGCGGCTCCGAGTCGAAGATGGTGCGCGGCGTGGGCTCCGAGCCCGCCGACTACAAGGGTTCATCGGGCATTGTCGGCGTGCTCCAGTACATGTGCGCCACGGCCGACATCCCCACGATCTCCCTGTGGGCGTCGGTGCCGCACTACGTCGCGCAGTCGCCGTCGCCCAAGGTGACCCTGGCCCTGCTGCGGTCGGTTGAGGACGTGCTCGACGTGTCGCTGCCCCAGGCGGAGCTGCCAGAAGAGGCCAGGGCCTGGGAGCGCGGCGTCGACGAGCTCGCGCAGCAGGACTCCGACGTGGCCGAGTACGTGCGGACGCTTGAGGAGGCCAAGGACGCCACGGACCTGCCCGAGGCGTCAGGCGACGCGATCGCCCGCGAGTTCGAGCGCTACCTGCGCCGCCGCGGTGACCAGAGCGGCGGAGACTTCTAAACCGGCGGAGACCCTTGTACCGGCGGAGATCTCCAAACCGGCGGAGACTCTTACACCGGCGGCCAGGGGACGGCGGGCCAGTCGTCGGGCGGCAACGGGTGCATCCGGCTGGCCAGCATCAGGTCGACCCGCGCGGCGGTGGCGGCGACCTCGGCCCGGGTCAGGTGCCTGGCCAGTTCCCCGCCGAGCCAGCCGTCCGCCAGGTCACCGGACAGGCGCCTGAGCGTCTCGACCGCGCGCTCTGGCAGCGGCTCGCCGCGCCACTGCCACAGGACGGTGCGCAGCTTGTACTCCTCGGCGAAGCAGATTCCGTGGTCGCACCCGTACAGGTGGCCGTCTGGGACGGGCAGCAGGTGGCCGATCTTGCGGTCCGCGTTGTTGATGACGGCGTCGAACACCGCCATCTCGCGCAGCGGCTGGTAATCCCGGCGCCGGGCAAGCCCGATCAGGTCAACGCTATCGTCGAGGTCGATCCACAGCTGGCACATGCCGGGGCCGAACGGGCCGTCGCGCATGACCGTCGGCGGCACGAAGTTCCAGCCGGCTGCCCGGGAGACGGCGTAGGCGGCGACCTCACGGCCGGCCAGCGTGCCGTTGGGGAAGTCCCACAGCGGACGCTCACCCGCGACCGGCTTGTACACGCACTGGGCCTGCGTGCCGTGGGATTTGATCGTGCAGAACAGCGTGGCGTTGGACGCGTCGACGAGACGGCCCTCCACGGTGAGCGCGCCCCGCTCGAGCAGCTCGAGCGCCTCTTGCTCCCCTTCGGGCAGCTCGGCTTCCTCGGCCGCGGCGTTGTCAGGCACGGGCGGCCCGGTGACCGTTCTGCCGGGGGCAGACATGGCCGTTCGCGTCCAGCGGCAGCCCGCACAGCGGGCACGGCGGGCGCCCGGCGGCGACAAGGCTCAGGGCGCGCTGAGCGAACGCGCGGGCGGCGCTCGGCGAGATCCGCACCCGCAGCACGCCAGGGCCGTCGACCGGGATGTCGTCGGACAGCGGCTCCACCGGGGCGTCGCTTTCTTCCTGCGCCTCGATCACCACCCGGTCGCCGTCGCTGTCCCAGGCGAGTGCGATCGCGCCCACCCGGAAGTCCTCGGTCAGCGGCAGGTCGAGCGGCGCGTCGTCCCGCAGGCCGGCCGGCGCGATCTCGGGGATCTCGACCGCGTCGCCGGTACGGCGCAGCACCTCGTCAAGCAGTTCGTCGATGCGCTCGGCGAGCAGGCTCACCTGAAATTTCTCCAGGACGACGCTCGTCACCCTGCTGGCTGAGGTCGCCTGCAGGTAGAACGTTCGGTCCCCGGGCTGACCGACAGAGCCGGCCACGAACCTGTCCGGCGGGTCATAGTAAAAGACCGGCATAAGTCCTATCCTTCCGCGCCGCGGGCGGTGTCCGCCACCTGGGCCGGGTCCTTGCGGTCAGTCCCGGTCGCCGGGCCGGGCCCGGGGCCGCCGGCTCCCGCGCCACCGCCGATCACCGCATCGCTCTCACCGCTCAGCGCGCTGGCCGCCTCGCCTGTTCCGCCGGCGTTCGCCTCGCCCGGCTGCTTCGGCCGTGGCAGCAGGTCTTCGACCCCGCCCCCGGTGTCGTTCAGCCGGAGCAGGAAGGGCCGCAGGGTGGTGTAGCGGATCACGGTCAGCGAGCAGGGATCGGCGATGATCCGCTGGCACTGGTCCAGGTGCAGCCCCAGGCTGTCGGCCACGATCGCCTTGATCACGTCACCGTGCGAGCAGACCAGGTACGTCGCGTCCTTGCCCAGCCTGGCGTTCCACTGCCTGACGGCCGCGACCGCGCGGTGCTGCATGTCGAGCATGGACTCGCCGTCAGGGCCGGGGAAACGGACCGCGCTCGGGTGCGCCTGCACCACCGGCCACAGCGGCTCCTTCTCAAGCTCCTTGAGCGGCTTGCCGGTCCAGTCGCCGTACTTGCACTCCCCCACCTGGTCATCGACGACGGGGGCGCCCGTCGCGGCGGAACCCGGCGGCCCGGTCCGCGCGGCCACGATCTCGTCGACCGTCTGCCGGCACCGGTCGAGCGGACTGGTCACGATCGCGTCGAGCGGCACCGCGGCGATCCGCTCGCCCAGCGCCTTCGCCTGTGCCCGGCCGCGCTCGTCAAGCCCGACGCCCGGTGTCCAGCCTGTCAGCAGCTGCCCGGTCGACGCGGTCAGGCCGTGGCGCACCAGCAGAACCGTTGTCACGCTAAGACTCTAGCGAACGGCCGCCACCAGGTCGCTTGACGCCCGCCGCTACCGACGGCCGCCGCCACGGCCGGTGACCGCGGGTCCCAGGGGTGACCGCTACGGGAGCGGCTGCGGTTCCTCACCGCGCAGCAGCCGCACCTCCAGGTCGCCGAAGCTCACCAGGTCGCCGGGGCGCACCGGAACCTTGCCGCGGACCCGCCAGCCGTTCACCCGCGTGCCGTTGGTCGATTCAAGGTCGCACAGCAGCCAGCCGTCCGCCGTCCGCTCAAGCTGGGCGTGCCGCCGCGACACCGTCATGTCGGCGATCGCCAGGTCGCAGCTGGCGTCCCGGCCGATGCTGAACTGGATGGCGCTGCCGCGCGGGAACTGCAGCAGGAACGGCGCCGCCCGGTCTGGCGAGGCGCTCATGCTCGTGGTCACGGCCCGGCGCGGCCGGGCCGGCACCGCGCTTGAGGGCGCGGCTGAGGACGGTACCGGGGGCCGGGGGCCGGTGCTCACCGCGTCGGCCGCCGCGGCCGCGCCCGGCAGGCCGGTGACACGGTTCCAGGTGCCGCGGAGCCACCCGGACAGCGAGCGGGCCGGGCGCCGGGCGGGAAGGTCGGCGACGACCGCGGGCAGGTCTTCCTGCCGCCGGGCCTCGAGTACCGCGTCCACCCGGTGGAGGAAGGTGTCGTGCGAAAGGCGCCCGGCGACGAACTCATCCCGCAAGTGCGCGACGACCCGGTCCCGGTCGGCGTCAGAGGCACGCAAGCCCTGGGCCTGGTGTCCATCTGGCGCGGCGGGTATCTCAGCCGCGGAACCTCCCATGAAATGCAGTATCGGGAGCATTGGGCCGCCGCGCAAGGAAAACCGGCCTGCCCGCCCCGGTGGTCACACGCCGACCGCGTGCACTCCCCCGTCGACGTGCACGATCTCGCCGGTCGTGGCGGGGAACCAGTCGGAGAGCAGCGCGACGCAGGCGCGCGCGGCGGCCTCCGGGTTGGCGATGTCCCAGCCGAGGGGTGCGCGCTGCGCCCACACGTCCTCGAACTTCTCGAAGCCGGGTATCGACTTGGCCGCCATCGTCTTGAGCGGGCCGGCCGCCACCAGGTTCACCCTGACCCGCTGGGGGCCGAGGTCGCGGGCGAGGTAACGCGCACACGACTCGAGCCCTGCCTTGGCCACGCCCATCCAGTCGTAGCCGGGCCAGGCCACGGTGGCGTCGAAGTCGAGCCCGACGACGCTGCCGCCCTCGGTCATCAGCGGCAGCGCGGCCATCGTGAGGGACTTCAGCGAAAAGGCCGAGACATGCACCGCCTTCGCTACGTCCTCCCAGGTGGTGGCCAGGAAGTTGCCGCCAAGGGCCGACTGGGGCGCGTTACCGATCGAGTGGACTACCCCGTCAAGGCCGTCGACGTGCTCCCTGAGCCGGCCGGCCAGTGACTCCATCTGCTCGGTGCTTGTGACGTCGAGTTCGATCACCGGGGCGGGCTGCGGGAGCCGCTTGGCGATCCGCTGCACCAGCGTCGGCCGCGGGAACGCGGTCAGTACCACCGTGGCGCCCTGCTCCTGCGCCACCCGGGCCACGTGGAAGGCGATTGAGGCGTCGGTGAGCACGCCGGTGACCAGGATCCGCTTGCCGTCAAGAATGCCCATCGAGTGCTCCCTAGTGTCCCATGCCCAGGCCGCCGTCGACCGGGATGACCGCGCCTGTCACGTAGCCGGCGTCCGGGCCCGCGAGGAAGGCCACCGTGCCCGCCACCTCCTCGGCCGTCGCGTAGCGGCCGAGCGGCACGGCGCCGATGATCTGTGCTTTGCGCTCCTCGCCGAGCACCGCGGTCATGTCGCTGTCGACAAACCCCGGCGCCACCACGTTGGCGGTGATACCGCGCGAGCCGAGTTCACGGGCGAGGGACCTGGCCAGGCCGACCAGGCCGGCCTTGGAGGCGCCGTAGTTGGCCTGGCCGCCCGAGCCGTACAGGCCCACCACGGAGGAAATGAAGATCATCCGGCCGCGGCGCATCTTCATCATGCCCCGCACGGCGCGCCTGGCGACCCGGTAGGCACCGGTCAGGTTGGTGTCGACGACGTCGGTGAAGGCGTCTTCCTTCATCAGTGCGAGCAGCTGGTCCTTGGTGATCCCGGCATTGGCGACGAGCACCTCGACGGGCCCCTGCTCCTGCTCCACGGCCGTGAACGCGGCGTCGACCGACGCGCTGTCCCTGACGTCGCACTGGACGACGGACAGCCCGTCGACCGGCTCGCCCGACCGGGAGGTGACGGTGACGCTGTCCCCGTCGGCGGCCAGCCGCCGCGCGATCGCCAGCCCGATTCCCCGGTTACCACCGGTCACCAGTACCGAACGCCCCACGCTTATCCTCCAACCAGCCCGCAAGTCCGACAGCCGAGCGTACCGCCATCGCGCCAGGCACTCGCGACCCGGATTCACCCTGCCGCAACCCGCCCGCCGCTTCGAGGCCGCCGAGTGCCAAGATCCGCCGGCCGGCGTTGTAGACATCCGCCACATACGCACGGCCGACGGCCGGCAATGCGCCGCGACCGCGCCAATGCGGCTGGCGCTAGGAGGCCGCCTCCCGGGTGGGATAGGTTGTTGTGGCGTGGGAGATCATGACGGACGTATAGATGCCGAGTTCGCGGCCCTGCCGCTGCGCAACCTCGCCGACGCCGCGCTCGACGCCGCGCGGACCCTGGGCGCGGACCACGCCGACTTCCGGGTCGAGCGGGTGCGCGGACAACGGATCGCGCTGTCCGACGGGAAGCTCGAGTCACTGTCCGACGGTGATGACAGCGGGCTCGCCGTCCGCGTCATCGTCGACGGGACCTGGGGGTTCGCCTCCGCGGTGGACCTGACGCCCGAAGCCGCGCGCGACGCGGCCCGGCACGCCGTCGAGGTCGCCAAGGTCTCGGCCGCGATGAACACCGAGCGGATCGACCTCGCCCCCGAGCCCGGTTACGGTGACGTCACCTGGGTGTCGGCCTACGAGACGGACCCGTTCGGCGTGCCCGCCAAGGACAAGGTCGACCTGCTGGCGGGGTGGTCGGCCGTGCTGCTCGCGCATCCCGCCGTGTCGCACGCGGACGCGTCGGTCTACCAGGTCAAAGAGTGCAAGTTCTACACCGACGGCTCCACCACGACCACCCAGCAGCGGGTCAGGCTGCACCCGGAGCTGACCGCCACCGCCGTCACCGAGTCAGGGTTCGACGACATGCGCACGCTCGCGCCGCCTGCCGGCCGGGGCTGGGAGTACCTGGCAGGCCCGGCTGGCCAGCCGGGCGTCTGGGACTTCGCGGCCGAGCTGGCCGAGCTGCCAGAGCTGCTAGCGGCCAAGCTCAGCGCGCCGTCCGTCGAGGCTGGCCGGTACGACCTGGTGATCGGCCCGTCCAACCTGTGGCTCACCATCCACGAGTCGATCGGTCACGCGACCGAGCTCGACCGGGCGCTCGGCTACGAGGCCGCCTACGCGGGCACCTCCTTCGCCACCTTCGACAAGCTCGGCCGCCTGCAGTACGGGTCGCCGGTGCTGAACATCACCGGTGACCGCACCGCGGAGCACGGCCTCGCGACCGTCGGCTACGACGACGAGGGCGTGGCCGGGCAGTCCTGGGACCTGATCTCCGCGGGCGTCCTCGTCGGGTACCAGCTCGACCGGCGGATGGCACAGCTCAAGGGGTTCGGCCGGTCCAACGGCTGCGCGTTCGCCGACTCACCGGGCCACATGCCGCTGCAGCGGATGGCCAACGTGTCCCTAGCCCCGGCCCCGGGCGGGCCCTCGACGGACGAGCTGATCGCCGGGGTGGAAAACGGCATCTACATCCTGGGCGACAAGTCCTGGTCGATCGACATGCAGCGGTACAACTTCCAGTTCACCGGGCAGCGCTTCTTCCGCATCACCAACGGCCGCCTGGACGGCCAGCTGAGGGACGTCGCCTACCAGGCGACGACGACGGACTTCTGGAACTCGATGGAGGCGGTCGGCGGCCCGCAGACCTACGTGCTCGGCGGGGCCTTCAACTGCGGCAAGGGCCAGCCCGGCCAGGTCGCCCCCGTGAGCCACGGCGCGCCGTCCGCGCTGTTCCGCCAGGTGCGGATCCTCAACACGGCCGAGGAAGGAAAATGAAGTCCTTTCTTTTGCCCGGCCGCCTGGCTGAAATATCCGCACCACGTACACAAGAAAGGACCTCTGGGTGAGCCCGAACGAGTACGCCGCCGCTACGCCGCAGGACACCGTCGAGCGCGCCCTCGCGGCGGCCAGGCCCGGCGGGGAGACCGTGGTGATCGCCGACGAGTCGTCGACCGCGAACCTGCGCTGGGCGGGCAACACGCTCACCACCAACGGGGTCGCCGCGTCGCGGTCCCTGACGGTGATCTCGATTGACCGGCGTGCGGACGGAACGGCGGGCGTCGGGACGGTTTCCCGCGCCGGCGTCACCCCCGGGCAGGTCGAGGAGCTGGTCCGCGAGGCGGAGAAGGCCGCCGCCGACGCGTCCGCCGCGGAGGACGCGGCCGACCTGGTGCCGGGGGACCCGGAAAGCGGCCGCGAGCAGACCGCATGGACGGCGCCGCCAGCGGGCACCGACTTCGGCGTCTTCCGGTCCTTCGCCGCGCAGCTCGGCGACACGCTGCGCGGCGCCGAGGCGGCCGGGCGCAAGCTGTACGGGTTCGCAGAACACGGGGTGACCTCGAGCTTTCTCGGCACCTCAGCGGGGGTGCGGGCGCGCTACGACCAGCCCGCCGGGCGCCTCGAGCTGAACGCGAAGTCGGCCGACCTCGCCCGTTCGGCCTGGGACGGAGCGGCGACGCGGGACTTCAGCGACGTGGACGTCGCGGCGCTCGACGCGCGGCTCGCCCAGCGGCTGTCCTGGCAGGAGCGGCGGCTCGAGCTGCCCGCCGGCCGGTACGAGACCCTGCTGCCGCCGACCGCCGTCTCCGACCTGATGATCTACCTGTACTGGTCGGCCGGGGCGCGGGACGCCGGCGAGGGGCGGACAGTGTTCTCCAAGCCGGGCGGCGGCACCCGGACCGGCGAGCGGCTCGCGGACCAGCCGCTCGACTTGTTCAGCGACCCGGCGTACCGGGGACTCGAGTGCGCGCCGTTCACCATCGCCCACTCCTCAGGCCGCGACTCCTCGGTCTTCGACAACGGCCTCGCCTCGCCCCGCGCGTCCTGGATCTCCGGCGGAACCCTGTCCGGGCTGCACAGCAGCCGCTACTCGGCGGCCCTGACCGGCCTCCCGGCCACCCCGGCGGTCGACAACCTGATCTTGTCCGCCCCTGGCGCCACCGCCTCGCTCGAGTCCATGATCGCCTCGACTAAGCGCGGGCTGCTGCTGACCTGTCTGTGGTACATCAGGCTGGTCGACCCGCAGACGCTGCTGCTGACGGGCCTGACCAGGGACGGCGTCTACCTCGTGGAAGACGGCAAGGTGGCCGGCGTGGTGAACAACTTCCGGTTCAACGAGTCGCCGGTCGGCATGCTGTCCCGGGTTACCGAGGTCGGCGCGACCGAGCAGACGCTGCCGCGCGAGTGGGGCGACTACTTCAACCGCGCCGCCATGCCGCCGCTGCGGGTCGAGGCGTTCAACATGTCCTCGGTGAGCCAGGCCAGCTAATAGGAGTTAGCGGGCCGGCTGCTCCGCATCAGACTCGGAGTGCGGCGGCCGCCGGCAGGTGAGCTCTCTGGTCAGCCCAGCAGCGAACTTGCCCGGCGGGAGGGCTACTGTATAGGCGGGGTCGCAGAACCGAGCTAGTGTTGAGGGATGAGGATGGGCCAAGCACGCGGGCAGCAGGTGCACCTGGTCACCCAGGCGCGCAAGCCGATGTCCGAAGACATCAGCTACCGGCAGCACCGGTACCTGCTCATGATGGCCATCAGGACCGCTTGCTTCGCCGTGGCCATCATCATGTTCGTCAACCACCTGGGGCTGCTGGTGATCATCCCGGCGGTCGGGGCGGTCCTCATCCCGTACATCGCGGTCATCTTCGCCAACGGCGGTCGGGAGCCTGACAACATGCGCGGGTTCCTCGAGCACCGGGTGAACCTGCCGGCCAAGCGCGACTCGGCCGACGACGACCGCTGACTTCTCGCAGCCGCCGTCCCGCGCGTTTTCGTTCTCTTCTGCCTCGCCTCACCCGCCACTGCCGCCTGGGCCGGACGGGCACTCCGGTGTCCCGCCCGCCAGGAAACTGGGCGCGCGGCAAATGCCGCTCTTGCCAGTAACCGGTAGCGTTTCCTCCGTTTTGTCCATTCGGCCAACGGGCCAGTCCTCAGCGAACCCGGAGGAAACCCGAAGCGAATGCGATTCAGATACGGAAAGTTTTCTGCCGCCTCCGCTCGGTCATCTGACCAAAGAAACCGCCGGTCAAAGGCTCGCGGCGGCTGTCGACGGAGCCCGCCGTGACGGTAGCCAAGTGGCAGGAATGGCGTTCCGAGATTTGGTTGTCATTCAGTCTCTACACATCCCGGGGTCCGGCCGTGTACCATTCATATCGGTGCTCTGGTCCCCCGTCGGGGCACCACTGCCGGCGTTCAGGGCCCCCGTCTGAACGCCGATGATAGCGACGCCGGGTGGTTTGCCCCCGTAGCCACCCGGCGTCGCCCTTTTTTCTCCGTATCATTTTGTTGATTCACGTGAGACGTCGCGCAATCGCCAGGCAACAAGCAATCGCGCTACCAGTGCGCCGGAACTCCGCGATCGCCAGGCCGAGAACCCGCGCCCAACACGGCGACTGTGCCGGGAGACAGGCCCGCCGGGACTGGTCCGCGGGACCTGTCCGCAGTTCCAGGTAACGGCTGGCGACCGGTCCGCCTTTGCAGATAATGGCTGGCGAGAGCGCCGCGGCAGCGGCCGGCGACACGTTCAGGCACTGAAGACACGGGTGCCGCACCGGGGTGCACTACCAAGGCGGGCGGGGTTGGACCGGGTAAGCGCGGTCACCCAGGCAGCGACCGGAGCGGGCAGCGAGGGCGCCGGACAGGAAGAACAGCGGCATCACCAGCATCTCGGTAAGCGCCATGAAACGCCTGCCTCTGCGATATCCGGGCCACCATCATCACGCCGAGCACAGGCAATGTAACAGAGAGCAAAGTAGCTCTTCGATTACTGTGAGTATCAGGTCGGAATCAAAGAGTACATGCGCGGTGTCGGCGAGGGCTAAGCAAATGATTCGCTGGAAGGTGGCAGCGGTCGCACCGGCGAGGCATTTCCCGATGACGACCGCAGACGGGCCGACGGCGCGACCAGCATCTAGCGGAGGAAGCCGAACTCCCTGCCCCTGACAATCGAGCCGGCCGTTAAATACCCGCGAATAGCGCGGACATAGCCGGCACACCGGGATAGGCGAACGTCTTGAACCGAGACCGACGGGCAGGCCCTGGCCGGCTAGCGCGGACAGCCTGGTGCCGGGCACGAACAGGCTCCCCGGTCGTGGTGTCGTTGTCCGCGGCAGAGATCCGCGAGTCAAGGCAAGCGACCCCCGCGGACCCCGACGTGGGGTCCGCGAGGGTGCGGGGATCTCGGATTGCGGTGGACCTGCCCGATGACGGGCTCGGTCACGCACCGGCCTCCGGAGATCCGGGCTCCTGGGGCACGGTGTCCTGAGGAGCAGTGTCCCGAGCCGCTGACTCAGCGGACTCGTCACCGTCGGCCGTGGCGGCCTCGTCGGCCGCCAGGATCAGGTAGAGCGACTTGCGCGCCTGCGCGAGCACCGCCCGCGCCTGTGCGACCTGCTCGGCCGAGCCTGCCCGGCGAACTTCCATGACCGCCATCATGACCTGACGGATCAGGTTCCTGAACTCGATCGCGTCGTCGTCGGTCATGCCGGCCGCCGCGTTCCAGGACGAGCGGAGCTCGTCCTCGTGCGCCTCGACGTAGGCCTTGCCCTTGTCGGTCAGCGTGAAGACGCGGCGCCTGCCAATGCCCTGGGGCGCGATCAGGCCTTCGTCTTCGAGCTGCTGCAGCGCCGGGTAGACAGAACCCGCACTCGGCCGCCACGCACCGTCGGTGCGCGCGGGGATCTCCTGGATCAGCTGATAGCCGTTCCACGTCCGGTCCTCTTCCTCGGCGAACAGGTCGAGGATGGCCGCCCGCACGTCGCCTTTGCGGGCTCGCATGCCGCGGCCGAAGCCGTGCCGCCCGAAGCGCTCGTCAGGAGCGCCGGGGAAGCCCGGTCCGCCAGGGCCGCCAGGGCCGCTGGCGAAGCCGAAGCCGAAACCGGGCCCGAAGCCCCCCATCCCGTCGCCACGGCCCCGGCGGCGTCCGCCAGGACCTTCAGGCCCACCGTGACCGCCGCGCCGCCCAGGACCGCCAGGGCCCCAGCCGGGGCCACCGCGCTCGCCGCGGAACTCGCCACGCTCACCATGCTCACCGCGGAACTCACCGCGCTCGCCGCCGAACCTGCCCGGGCCGCGCCCGGACCGCGGTCCCCACTCGGGGCCGCCCGGCCGGGACGACGGTCCCCAGCCTTCTTCTCGCATACCGCGCCTGAAGTCGTCTCGCATGGCGCGTCACCTCTTTCAACGATTGTCGTATGTTCTTTGACTCCTCAACGATATATCGCTATGCATCGCAACGCAAGTACGGACATAAAAAGAGCTGCCAGCGCGACAGCTGACAGCCCGTTGGGAGGCGAAGCGGGGGAGGCGGGAGAAGCGGGGAGGCGGGAGAACCGGGGAGGCGGGAGAAGCGAAGCGGGGAAGCGGAAGAAATGGAGAGAGCAGGGGGCAGCGGGAGGAGGCCCAGGGCACGCCGGGGCGGGGAAGGGCGGGTGGTGCGTTCACGGACCGGACAGCCGCTGGCACGGCAGCCTGGTCATCCGCTCACGGACCGGACAGCCGAAGGCGCGGCAGCCCGGTGCCCCGCCAACGGACCAGACAGCCGAAGGCGCAGCGGCCCGGTGATCCGGTAATCCGGTGATCCGGTCGGCTAACGGACCGGGAGGTCGTAGACGCGGCGGACGCTGGAACCCACGCGGCTGATGTCGGTGCCGTACACGTGCAGCGAGACGGCCGTCGTGCTGCCGATGTTGCGGACCTGGTGCACGTCGCCTGGCGGGGCGAAGCCGACCACCGTGCCCGCCGGGTTGGCGTTGCGCGCCACCACCTCCAGGTGGTCGCCGCGCACCGCGAAGACCTCTTCGTACTCGGTGCCGTCGAGCACCGCGGTACAGCACCAGGAGAGGTGATCGTGGATCGCGGTCTCCTGGCCAGGCAGCCACACCATGACCACGATGGAGAACGACCCGTCGGGCTCGGCGTGCACCAGATTGGTCTGGTAACCCCCCGGGTCGCCCGCCAGCTGACCGGGGGTGAGCAGGACCGAGCTAAGCTCGCGGGGAGCGGGAAGGCGGCCGCGCAGGGCGTCGACCACCCGGTCGGCGGTCTGCTGCCACGACCCGCCAGAGCGGACGGCGCGTCGTACGGCGGCGGTCAGGAGCTCGGGGCACGTCCCGGTGCCCCTCGGCAGTTCGGCGACTTGGCTTGACATGGCAGGCACCTCCCAGGCGGCTTACGCCTACGCTAACCGCCGGCTAGTCATTAGCACTAATGCCAGTCTGTCCCCGAATCTATAGCCGGGGTCTATGTAAGCTGCGGGAAGCCTGTGCGGCCAGCATGGTTCTCCGGTGGCAGAGCTGCTGGAGAGACGGTGCCGCTGGAGAGACGGTGCCGCTGGAGAGACGGCCGCACTGACGAGACGATGCCGCCGGCGAGACGGCGCCGCTGGAGAGTCATCGCCGGCGGAGAAGGCGAGCTGCCGGAGACGGTGAGCTGCCGGAGAGTCAGTCGGCCATGGTGGTGTAGGCGATGACGCCGCGGCGCATCGCGTCGATCGCCGCCCGGGCCGTCGGCGCTACCCCGCGTGTCTTCGGCGGACCTGCCTCTGAACGCGCGGCGGACCCGTCCGCGGGCCCGTCCGCGGACCCCTCCGCGGTGTCCGGCGCAGGCGGGCCTGCGAGGTCCCTGCTGGCCGCCGCGATCTGGTCGAGCAGGTCGATGAGCTGCTTCATGGAACGGACGAAGTCGCCGGGTGTGAGGCCGGGGACCGAGTCGAGCACGTCTTCCAGCTTCGCGCCGCGGACCCAGCGGTAGGCCGCCCATACGAAACCGGCGTCGGGCTCGCGCAGGAACGACAGCCCGTTGCGCCGCTCAAGCTGGTCGAGCTCGCCCCAGGTACGCCCCATGGCGGTGAGCACGTCGCTGACCGGCCCCTTGGGCATCCGGACGGGGGCCGCGTCGTCGGTCTGCCTGCGTGACTCGAACGCCAGTACCGAGACGACCCCGGCCAGCTCGGCCGGGTTCAGGCCCTCCCACAGGCCGCGCCGCAGGCACTCGGCCGCGAGCAGGTCGAGCTCGGAGTACAGCCGGGTCAGCCGCTGGCCAGCCGGGGTGACCGCGTCGCCGTCCAGGTAGCCGAGCTCGTCGAGCACGGCGCAGACCCGCTCGAAGGTGCGGGCGATGACGTGCTTGCGCCCCGCCACCTGGCGCTCCATGTCGTCGACGTCCTTGCGGGCGCGGAAGTAACGCTCGGCGAACCGGGCGTGCTGCTCCCGGTCGGGGCAGGCGTGGCAGGGGTGCCTGCGGAGCAGGCGGCGCAGCTCGGCGATGTCGTCGTCGGCGGCCTCGCTGTCCCGGTCGGCTCCCCCGCGGCGGCCGTTGTGCGCGTGACGGCCGCCGCCGCGGTCCCGGCCGGTGTCCTCGTCGAGGCCAAACTCGCCGTCAGGCCCCTCGCCGTCGGCGACATCGCTGGCGTGCGGGGCGGAGCCACGGTCCCGTTCTGAATACTCGTCAGGGGCACCGGCACCGGGCCGGCGGCGGCGGATCGACGGATCCACCCCGCGGCCCTCGATCCTGGACCGCATCGCCGCGACCAGGTCACGGCGGTGCTTCGGGGAGCGCTCACTGAAGGACTTCGGTATGCGGATCCGGTCCACCGGGTCGGCGGGCACCGGGAAATCGGCCGACGACAGCTGCTTGAGCTGGCCGCCGACGGTCAGCACGAGCGGGCCGTCGGCCCGGTTCGGCGAGAACTCGCCGCTGGCGGGCGGCGGGTTGAGCACCACCGCGAGCCCGGCCCTGCGCCCGGTCGGCACCCGGATGATGTCGCCGCGTTGCAAGGTGGCAAGCACCCGGCGGGCCTCAGCGCGCCGGGCCGCGGCCCGCCCGCGGGAGGCGCCGCGCTCGGTGTCGGTCAGCCGGCGGCGCATCTCGGCGTACTCCAGGAAGTCGCCCCGGTCGCAGCTGACCTGCTTGGCCAGGTCGGCCGCCTGGTCCTGCATCCGGCGCAAACGCCTGGCCAGGCCGAGGACGCCGCGGTCGGCCTGGAACTGAGCGAAGCTCGACTCGAGGAGCGCGGCGGCCTTCGCGCGGCCGACGCGGGACGTGAGGTTGACCGCCATGTTGTAGGACGGGCGGAAGGACGAGTTCAGCGGGTAGGTGCGGGTGCCCGCCAGGCCGGCCACCGCGCCGGGGTCCGTGCCCGGCTCCCACAGCACCACCGCGTGCCCCTCGACGTCGATACCGCGTCGCCCGGCCCGGCCGGTGAGCTGCGTGTACTCACCCGGGGTGAGCGCGACGTGGCCCTCGCCGTTCCATTTGTCGAGCTTCTCGAGCACGACCGTCCTGGCCGGCATGTTGATGCCGAGGGCCAGCGTCTCGGTGGCGAATACCGCCCTGACCAGGCCGGCCGTGAACAGTTCCTCGACGACCTCCTTGAACACCGGCAGCAGGCCCGCGTGATGGGAGGCGATGCCGCGGCGCAAGGCGAGCACCCAGTCGTGGTAACCGAGGACGGCCAGGTCCTCCTCGGGGATGTCCGCCGTCCGCCGGGCGGCGAGCTCCTCGATGATCCGTGCCTCGTCCGGCGTGGTCAGCCGCAGTCCCGCCGCGAGGCACTGCTGCACGGCGGCGTCGCAGCCCGCCCGGCTGAAGATGAACGTGATCGCGGGGAGCAGGCCCGCCCCGTCCAGCCGGTCGACGATCTCCGGCCGGTACGGCGGGGTGTTCCGCCGCGGCCGGTGGCCGCCCCGGCCCGGCCTGCTGGCCGGCTGCCTGATGGACTCGCGGTGGGCCAGGCGGACCAGCTCGGGGTTGACCTCGCGGTGCTGGTCGTCGGTGAACAGGTCGTACAGCCGCCGGCCGGCCAGCATGTGCTGCCACAGCGGGACAGGACGGTGCTCGTCGACGATGACCTCGGTGCCACCGCGCACCTGGGCGAGCCAGTCGCCGAACTCCTCGGCGTTGGACACCGTGGCCGACAGCGCCACCACCCGGACCGACTCGGGCAGGTGGATGATCACCTCTTCCCACACGGCGCCGCGGGAGCGGTCGGCCAGGTAGTGGACTTCGTCGAGGACCACGTAACCGAGCTGCTTGAGGGCCGGCGAGCCGGCGTAGAGCATGTTCCGCAGCACCTCGGTGGTCATCACCACCACGGGGGCGTCGCCGTTGATGGCGTTGTCCCCGGTGAGCAGCCCTACCGTGTCGCTGTCGTAGCGTCGCACCAGGTCGTTGTACTTCTGGTTGGACAGCGCCTTGATCGGCGTGGTGTAGAAGCACTTGCGGTTCTTCTGCAGCGCCAGGTGCACCGCGTACTCGCCGACGACCGTCTTGCCGCTGCCAGTCGGCGCCGCCACCAGCACGCCCTGGCCCTCGGTCAGCGCGCCGCAGGCGGCGACCTGGAACGGGTCGAAGTCGAAGTCGTAGAGCTCACGGAAGGACGTGAACTCGGGGGCGGCCTGCCGTTCCCTGAACTTCGCGTACCTGTCGGCTGGGCTCACCGCCGGTGTGCTCATGCCTTAAGACTAGGGGACATCCGTCTCACCTGGTACGGGTGAGACGTTTGCGGCCTTTGCGACCCGGCCGCGTCAGCGGTCGGCGGGTTCCCGCTCTTCGTCGTCCAGCGGGGCGAGCTCGTCGTCGGCGAGGCCCGCGTACGGGTCAGGGCGGAGCCTGGCCCGGCGCTTGTCGTTGAAGTAGACGAAGATCTCGGCGAGTTCGGTCAGCAGCACCGCGAGGCCGCCGAGCAGCAGCATCGTCCACGGGTCAGGGCTCGGGTTGACGATGCCCGCGAGCAGGAAGATGCCGAAGATCAGCAGCCGGCGCCACTTGCGGAAGCGCTCGTGGGTAAGGACACCGACGATGTTCAGCATGACGATCAGCAGCGGCACCTCGAAGACGAGGCCGAAGCCGAGCAGCATGCCGGTGAAGTAGCCGAGGTAGCTGTCCGCGGTGATCAGCGGCAGCACACCGGTCGGCGAGAGGCCGAGCAGGTAGTGCAGGCCGCGGTCCATCACCAGGTAGGCGAGGAACGCGCCGCCGATGAACAGCGGGGCGGCGCTGAACGTGAACACGTAGGCCCACTTCTTCTCACGCCGGTACAGCCCCGGGGCGATGAACGCCCACAGCTGGTACAGCCAGACCGGGCAGGTGCCGATCAGCGCCAGGAAGAACGCGACCTTGATCCGCAGGAAGAAGCCGTCGAAGACGCTGGTGACGATGAGCGTGTCACCGACCTGGTGGCATCCGCTCATGCCGCGGATGGTGGCCTCGCAGAACGGCCGGGTGATGAAGGACCAGGTCTGGTTAGAGAACACCCCGGCGATGATCATGCCGACGATGATCGCCAGCACCGCCTTGACGAGCCGGTTGCGCAGCTCGCGCAGGTGGTCGAACAGGGGCATGCGCCCGTCGGGGTTAGCCCGCTGCTTGGAGCGCAGGAAAGTCTCGCCCACGATGCGAGCGCCCCTGACGGCGGAAGGCTTCGGGACCATGATCGCGGCTTTCCGGAGGGGATTAAGGTGGAGGCTCGGGCGCCGGCTGGCCTACTGGGCCTGGGCGGTGTCCGACGCGTTGACCGTCTGCTTCTGCTTGAGCTCGTCAAGCTGCTTGCTGAGCGCGTCGATCTGCGCCTGGGCGTCCGGGGCGGCGGCGGGCGCGACCGCAGCGGCGGCCGGCGCGGCCGGCGGGATGGGCGCCTGGAACTGCGCGGGAGCCGACGACGCGGACTCGTCCTCGTGCATGCCCTGCACTTCGGTCTTCAGGATGCGCATCGACTTGCCGAGCGACCGTGCGGCGTCCGGCAGCTTGCGCGACCCGAACAGCACGATGATCACGACCGCGACGATCAGGATCTTCCACGGGCTGTCGAACAGGTCACCAATCATTTGCGTCCTTAA
>DASYAD010000253.1:0-5445 GCA_036501515.1 Trebonia sp.
TCTTGACGACACCCCGGTGCTGATCGCCGGCGCGGGCCCCGTCGGCCTCGCGCTGGCGGTCGAGCTCGGCCTGCGCGGAGTGGGGTGCCTGGTCGTCGAACCGCGGCCGCAGCCGACCCGGCTGCGGCCGCGGGCCAAGACGCTCAACGTCCGCACGATGGAACACGCCAGGCGCTGGGGTCTGGCCAGGCGCCTGCGCGCGGCCGCGCCACTGCCGGTCTCCTGGTCGCAGGACGTCTCGTTCTGCACGAGCTTCCTCGGCGAGGAGATCACCAGGTTCACCGGGGTGCTCGGGCTGGCGGACGACGGCGACTCGCCGGAACGCGGCCAGCAGATGCCGCAGTACGTGCTCGAGGAGGTGCTGCGCGAGGTCGTGACCGAGCTGCCGGCCGTGGACCTGCGGCTCGGGTGGCGGCTGCAGAGCCTCGACGCGGCCGGGGCCGGTCCCGTCCGTGCCGTGCTGTGCGACCCGTCTGGTGTTACGTTCACGGTCGCGGCCGAGTACGTCGCGGGGGCGGACGGCGCCCGCAGCGTCGTGCGCGAGCAGACCGGCGCCCGCTACGTCGGGTCGACCGCCCTGCGGCCCAACACCGGCGTGGTGTTCCGCAGCCGGGAGCTTGTCAGCGCGGCCCCGCACCCGCCCGCCGTCCAGACCTGGCTGCTCAACCAGCAGACACCGGGCATGATGGGGCCGATCGACCGCGACGGCCTGTGGTGGCTGATCGCCTTCGGCGCCGACGGCCGCGCGGCCGGTTTCGACGCGGGGCGGCTGATCAGCGGAGCGCTCGGGCGCGAGCTGCCGGCCGAGGTGGTCAGCACCGACCCGTGGACCGCGCGGATGGAACTGGTGGACCAGTGCCGCAGCGGGCGGGTGTTCCTCATCGGTGACGCGGCCCACCTCAACCCCCCGTTCGGCGGTCACGGCCTCAACACAGGCATCGGCGACGCGGTCGACCTGGGCTGGAAGCTCGCCGCCGCCCTGTCGGGCTGGGGCGGTCCGCGGCTGCTCGACTCCTACGAAGCCGAACGCCGGCCGCTGCACCGCCGGGTGATCGACGAGGCGACCGCGAACATGGCCACGCTGGCGCCGGAACTGCTCGGGGACGGACTCGACCGGCCAGGACCGGACGGCGACCGGGCGCGGTCAGCCGCGGCCCGCCGCATCACGGCGACCAAGCGGGCCGAGTACTTCAGCACCGACCTGGTCCTCGGGCACCGCTACCAGGACTCCCCGGTGCTGCAGGCGTGGCCGGCCGGTCCCTCGTCGGCTGACTGCGCGGTCCCCGGCCGCCGCCTGCCCCACCAGTGGGTATCTCCTCAGGTATCCACGCTGGACCTGGTCGCCGGCACGCATGTGATGCTGACCGCAGACGGCGGACTTGGCGAGCGCGCCCGCCGTGCCGCCGCGGTAGCTGGTCTGCCGGCCGCCGTAGCGCGGCTCGAACAGCCGCTGATGCGCCACCCTGGCGCGGATCGTACGGCCCGACCAGGTGGTCGCGGCTGTCTGGCCGGCGCCCGGGACCGGCCACCGCGACGAGACCGGATTTCTCGATACGACAATGGCCATGCTCTGCGGCCGGCAAGGAGCTGAGACGACATGGACAAGCTCGCGCTGACGAACGTGCGGGTATTCGACGGCGAACGGCTGCTCGAGCCGTCGACGATCGTCATCGACGGAATGAGCATCGGCGACGACCCGGCGGGCGCCAGAACGCAGGACGGCGGCGGGCGGGTGCTGCTGCCCGGCCTGATCGACTGCCACATTCACCTGACCGACGAGGCGACGCTAGCGGCGCTGGCGCGCAACGGAGTCACCACCGCCCTCGACATGGGCACCGAGCCGCCCGAGCTGGTCGCGTCACTGCGAGGACGGCCTGGCGTCACCGACATCCGGTCAAGCGGCGCCAGTGCTACGCACCCGGCCAGCATGCACGCCAAGCGGATGGGCCGTTCGGCGGGTCTGGTCGCCGATTCCGGTGAGGCGAAGGCCTACGTCGCCAAGCGCGTCGCGGAGGGCGTCGACTACATCAAGGTCATCGTCGACCCGCCCGGTTTCGACGAGGCCACCGTGCGGGCGCTTGTCGAGGCCGCCCACGCCCACGGCCTGCGCACCATCGGGCACGCCGTCACCCGCGACGCCGTGCTGCTGGCGCAGGCGGCCGGCATCGACGTGCTCACCCACGCGCCCCTCGACCGGCTCCTCGAGGAGGGCGACGTCCAGCACGCCCGCGTTTCCGGAGCGGTGGTGGTGCCCACGCTGACGATGATGGAGGCGATCGTCGAGCGGATCGGCGCCGTCGCGCCCGTCTCCTACGACGTCGCCCGGTCCACCGTCAGGGACTGGCACCGGGCAGGCGTCACCGTGCTCGCCGGGACCGACGCGAACCAGGCGTCGTCCGCGCCCGCGTCCCCGCCGTACGGGACCAGCCTGCACCAGGAACTGCGGCTGCTGGTCGACGCGGGCCTGTCCGCGGTTGACGCCCTGCGCGCGGCGACGGTGCTCGCGGCCGGTTACTGGGGGCTGGCCGACCGCGGCGTCATCGCCCCCGGCAAGCGGGCCGACCTGGTGCTCATCGACGGCGACCCTGTGCGGCACATCAGCGCGGTCAGCCAGATCGCGGCCGTGTGGTGCGCGGGCGTCCCCGTCGCCGGCGCGTTCAACCAGACGGAGGCGGCAGCTCAGTGAAGGTCATTCGCGGCGGCGCGCGCCTCGCGGCGCTTGGTGATGGCCGCGCCAAGCGGGGACGACAGGGCAAGCCCGAGCCAGCAGAGCTTGCCCAGGGTGGTGCTGAACAGCGCCACCGGGATAGCGATGACGTAGAAGCCGATGTCGATGACGCCCTGCGCTGAGCGGTACCTCATCAGTACCTGCTGGCCCCGGTCGTTGAGCAGATCGTGGCGCTCACTGTAGGTCAGCATCCCGTAAACGGCCACGTTGGCCAGGATCAGGTTGCACGAGAAGAGGATGACCGAGAGCGGGTTCTCCGGCCACTTGCCGATCAGGTCGCTGGCGAACGGCATCACCGAGATCGTGAACAGGAACACGAAATTCCAGGTCGCTAGCCCCCCGCGGTGCGCGCGGATGCCGCGGAAGACCCGGTGGTGGATGAACCAGAACTGCGCGATCGCGTAAAACGAGATGACGTAGCCGATCCAGCCGTCCAGCGTGTGGCCAAGGGCGTGCCAGAGCACGGAGACCGAATCGGCCTGCCTAGCGCTGGCCGGGGCCGCGGGGACCTCGATGCTCAGGATCAGCAGGGTGAGGGCGATCGCCATCACGCCGTCGGACAGGGTGATCAGCCGATCGGTACCGGAGTCATCCTCGTCGTCTGCGGCAGGCATGGCGCGTTCTCGTCTCCCCGGTCATCTGCGAGCTGGGCACCACGATAACGGGGGAGGCGTTCCCTTGCGGAGATCCCCCGCGTGGTCGCCCAGCGTGGCGCGGGCGAGGGTCGTCGCGGTGTGCACGAGGCTGGCGACGGCTTCGTCAGGACCGAGGCCGTGCAAGTCGGTAAGGCTGAACAGCGCCTCGGCGCTGACGACTACGGCCAGGTCGCGCTTGAGCTGCTCCAGGGCACCGGGATCGGCCGCGCCGAGGCTGTCCGCGAGCGGCGCGAGCGCGTTGTCGATGAGGCCGAACCGCAAGCCCGGCCGCGCCTGCGGACCGCCGGGCCTGGTGATCGTCGCCGCGATCAGGGCGCGCACCGCGCCTTGCCTGCTCAGCACGTGACGGAGCAGGAATTCGGTCGCGGCGGCGATGCGCACTACCGGGTCACCGGAAGCGCCGACCGCTTCGAGTGCCTCGCCGGGACCTGGCAGCCAGCCCGCGATGGCTTCCCGCAGCAAGCTGGCGAGGTCGGGGAAGTAGCGGTACGCGGTGGCTTCGGAGACCAGGGCCGCCTGGGCCACCTCGGGCATGGTCACCTCGCGTCCGGTGCGGCTCAGCTCGGCCGCCGCCTGGACGATCGCGTTGCGCGTGCGCAGCTTCTGGTTGGCCCGCCCCGCCGTGCCCTGTGCTGCCACCAGTCCCTCCTCTTCCCGCGGGTAACCCGGTCTCCGCTGGCTGATAACCCGCTTTCGCGATGATAGATCAGTCGCACCTCCGTGCACCGCCGCTGGCGGCCGCCCCGGTCACGCGGCGCCTGGCCTGACGGCGCGGCCGGCGAAGTCCCCGATAGCGGCGAGCACCGCGGCCGGCTGCTCGATCTGGGGGAAATGGCCGGCCCCGGCGATGGGCACGTACTGGCCGTTGGCAAAGGCCCGGGCGTACGCGCGTCCGTACTCAGCTGAGACAATGCCGTCCTGCTGACCCCAGGCGACAAGGACCGGCACGGTGACGCGGTGCAGCCTGCGGCGCAGCTTCGGCGCGAACATGAAGTCCTGACCCGCGTAGACGGCCAGCGCCTGCTGGTTGGCGGCCATGACGGCGCGCTGCCCGTCGCTCATCGCGGCGAAGTCGGGCCGCAGGGCGGGGCTGACGAAGGAAAGCTGGCCGATTGACGCCGGCGGCAGCGCGCGGATGTCGGTGATCTGCGACGCGTCGTCCGGGCGGATCCCGTTGGCGTTAAGCAGCACTACCGACCCGATCCGGCCGTGGATGTCCCGCAGCGCCATCTCGGCTGCGATCCAGCCGCCGATCGAGTTCCCGATCACCATGACGTCGCTCAGGCCAAGCTCGTCCAGCAAGTCCAGGTAGGCGTCGGCCAAGTCGGCGGCCGAGTCGAGCCACGGCACCCGGGGCGTGCCCTCGAAGCCCGGGTGAACCGGAGTCACCACGTGGGCGTGCGCCGACAGCGCCGCCGGCAGCCCGGCCACCGACCCAGGACCAGCGCCGCCGTGCAGCACCAGCACGCCGCTCCCGGCAGCGTCGCCGCGCTCGTCGATGGTGACTTCCAGCCCGTCACCAAGGCTCAGGGTCCGTGTGGCCGTCGCAGTTGCATTCATGAGAGCGAGTTCCTTTCGTAAGAGTTAGCTCTCATGAGAGTAGCGACCTCGGCTAGTTCATGCAAGTCGACTCTCATGAAGAGAGTAGAACTTCGCTTAGATTTAAGGACCTCGGCCGACGAGCGCAAGCACGGCCGGGTCGGTGATATGCTCTTGCGAGCGAGGCCTGAGGGCCTCGTTAGATGGTCCTGTAGAGCAGTTGGAGTGCTCGCCACCCTGTCAAGGTGGAGGTCGCGGGTTCAAATCCCGTCAGGACCGCTGCGGTTGGAGCCCACGCGCTGCATCGCGCTAGGTCAGGTAGCTCAGTTGGTACGAGCGTCCGCCTGAAAAGCGGAAGGTCGGCGGTTCGACCCCGCCCCTGACCACCTTCGAGGTCTTCACGTTTCGGTGAGGCCTATGTTCACGTTTGGGTCTGACATTCGGGGCGGAGGGTGGCCCTGGCTGGGCCGGGTTGGTTTGAAGGGCGCCGGAGGCGCCCTTCTTGCTGTTCCAGGCTTGTTT
>DASYAD010000254.1:0-2057 GCA_036501515.1 Trebonia sp.
CGTTGTGCCCCACCACGCAGTCCGCGCCGATCACCGTCGGGTAGTCCGCGGTGCAGTGCACGATGGTGCCGTCCTGCACCGACGTGCGCGCGCCGACCGTGATCGTCCCGTGGTCGCCGCGGAGCACCGCCCCCGGCCAGACGGAGGCTTCCGGTCCAATCGTGACCCGCCCGATGACGACCGCATCGGGGGCCACATAGGCGAGGTCGTGGATGTCTGGCTCGTCATCGCCGAGGGCGTAAACCGGCATCTGCATAGGGTAGCGTCTCGCTCGTGGGCGACAGTTCCCTTGATGACTCCCCGGTGCAAGCGCTGCTGGACACGGCCGTCTCCGCGATCGGAGGTTCGGAACGGCCAGGGCAGACTCGCATGGCGCAAGCCGTCTGGGAAGCCATGGAGGACGGGGGGCACCTGGCTGTGCAGGCCGGCACCGGGACCGGCAAGTCGCTGGCCTACCTCGTTCCGGCGCTGCGGCTGGCCACGGACCGGCGCGGTCCCGTCGTGGTGTCCACCGCCACAATCGCCTTGCAGCGCCAGCTGGTCGATCGTGACCTGCCGCGGCTGGCCGACGCGCTGCGCGCCCCGCTGCGGCACACCCCCGAGTTCAAGATCCTCAAGGGCCGCAACAACTACCTGTGCCTGAACAAGCTGCGCAACGCCCCCGACGACAACCAGCAAAGCCTGTTCCAGGCGGGCAGCGCGCTCGGCGGTCATGTGCAGCGGCTGCACCAGTGGGCCAACAACACAACGACCGGCGACAGGGACGAGATTATCCCGGGAGTACCCGACCAGGCGTGGCGCCAGGTCTCCGTGACAGCACGGGAGTGCCTCGGGAGTCAGCGGTGTCCGTTCGGAGTGCAATGTTTCAGCGAGCGGGCGCGGCGGATAGCGGCCGAGGCCGACGTCATCGTCACCAACCACGCGCTGCTGGCCATCGACGCGCTCGGCGACGGCGGCATCCTGCCTGAGCACCGCGTGGTCATCGTGGACGAAGCGCACGAGCTGGTGGACCGGGTACGGTCGGTGGCCACAGGGGAGCTGTCGGCGGTCGCGGTCGAGGCCGCGGCACGGCGGCCAGGGAAGCTAGCCAGCGACGCGCAGACCGGGCGGCTGACCGAGGCGGGCAACGCGCTCGGCCCGCTGCTCATCACCATGCCCGCGGGCCGGATGGACCGGCTCGATCCCGCCCTCGGCGCGTCGCTCGCGGCGGTGCGCGACGCGGCGCACGCGTGCGCCGGCGAGGTCCGCGCCGCGGTCAAGGGCGACGGCGGCGACCCGGGCCAAGCCGGCGCCGCGCAGACGGCGCTGGTCGCGCTGGAAGAGCTGACGGCCACCGCCGACCGGATGATCACCGCCTTCGAGCTGCCGGTCGAAGAACGCGACGAGGTGGTCTGGCTGGAGCGGCCGCCCGACGACGCCGACTCCTCGCGCCCCCCGACGCTGCACGTGGCACCGCTCGAGGTCGGGGAACTGCTGGCCGAGTCGCTGTTCGCGGCCAGGACGGTGATCCTCACGTCGGCGACGCTCACGCTGGGCGGCTCGTTCGGGCCACTCGCCATCCAGTGGGGGCTCGACGTGAACTCCATGGGCAGCGAGTGGTCGGGCATCGACGTCGGGTCCCCGTTCGCGCACGGCCGCAGCGGGATCCTGTACGTGGCGCGGCACCTGCCGCCGCCGGGGCGGGACGGGCTGCCGCAGCCCTATCTCGACGAGTTGCGGGAGCTGATCGAGGCGGCCGGCGGCCGGACGCTCGGGCTGTTCTCCTCGATGCGGGCGGCACGGGCGGCGGCCGCCGCGCTGCGCGAGACGCTGCCGTTCCCGCTGCTGTGCCAGGGCGAAGACGCGACCGGGCAGCTGATCAAGCAGTTCGCCGCCGACGAGCCTACGTGCCTGTTCGGCACGCTGTCCCTGTGGCAAGGGGTGGACGTGCCCGGGCCGTCGCTGCGGCTGGTGGTCATCGACCGGATCCCGTTCCCCCGGCCGGACGACCCGCTGGCCTCCGCGCGGACGCGGGCCATCGAGGGCCGCGGCGGCAACGGGTTCATGCAGGTCTCCGC
>DASYAD010000255.1:0-17821 GCA_036501515.1 Trebonia sp.
GGCCGGCCATCGCCGCGGCTCGCGAACACGGGGCCTGGGTGCACATCGACGGCGCGTTCGGCTTGTTCGCGGCGGCGTCGCCGAAGATGCGGCACCTCACCGACGGCTACGAGCTGGCCGACTCGTGGACCACCGACGCGCACAAGACCCTCAACGTCCCCTACGACTGCGGCCTGGCCATCGTCGCCGACCGCGCGGCGCTCCGCGACGCGGTCAGCATGCACGGCGACTACCTCATTCACGACGCCGCGGGCGACTCGCTGGACACCGTCCCCGAGCTGTCCAGGCGCGGCCGGGCGATCCCGGTCTGGGCGGTGCTCCGCGCCCTCGGGCGCGACGGCGTGGCCGCCCTGGTCGACGGGTTCTGCCAGCATGCCGCGTCGTTCGCGGCGGGCATCGCCGCCATCGACGGCGCCACCGTGGAGAACGACGTCGTCTTCACCCAGGTATGCGCGACCTTCGGCTCCGACCAGCGCACGGCGGACGTCGCCGACCGCCTGATGGCCGACGGCACCGCCTGGATGACCGGCTCTCGGTGGCAGGGCAACGCGGTGCTCAGAATCTCGGTGAGCAACTGGTCCACGACAGACGACGACGTGCGCCGCAGCCTGGCGGCGCTGCGAAAGGCGGCCGGGTAGCCATGCGGGTGCTGCTGGTCTCGGGAAGCACCCGGCGCGGGTCGGCGAACACGGCGGCGCTGATGACCCTCGCGGCACTGGCACCGCCGCGGGTGACGCCGGACCTGTACGGCGGCCTGGCGGGCCTGCCGGCGTTCAACCCCGACGACGACGGCGACGCGCTGCCGCCCGCCGCGGCCGCGCTCCGCCGGGACATCGCCGCCGCGGCGGGCGTGGTCTTCTGCACGCCCGAGTACGCGGGGACCCTGCCGGGTAGCTTCAAGAACCTGCTCGACTGGACGGTCGGCGGCGGCGAGATCTACCAGAAGCCGGCGGCGTGGCTCAACGTAGCCGCCCCCGGCCGGGGCGCGGGCGCGGCGGCGACCCTGGCCCTGGTCCTGGGCTACGTCGGCGCCACCGTGGTCGAACCGGCCTGCCTTGACATCCCGGTCGCAAAGGACGTCGTCACTCCGGACGGAAAGGTGCACGATCCGGAGTTCACCAAGGCCGCGGCCGATTTCTGGCACGCCTTCCTCGGTTACCTGGAAAGCATGACTGCGAGTTGACCTGACTGGCCCCATTTACCCTTGCTTTAGTATCCGGAACATGCTGATACTTGGCGCATACGGGAGGGGCGGTTACCGTGACCGATGCGCCATTTTCATGGGAAGATCTGGCTCAGTACAAAGCTGAAGGCCGGTTTCTCGACGGGTACCCCGACGACCAGCGGACTTTCTTCGCCCCCAGGGACAACGTGCACGCTGTCCTGGTCGCGCTGCTGAAAAGCGCGCAGCATTCGATCGTCGTCAATATGTACGGCTACGACGATCCGGAGCTGAACAGCATCATCCAGGAAAAGCTGGCGGCCGAGCATGTCTATGTTCAGATGAGCCTCGACCGCAGCCAGTCGACGGGGACGGAAGAGAAGACGATCCTCGCCAGCTGGTCCAACGACTCCCTTGGCAACAGCATCGCAATCGGCACCAGCTCGAAGAACGCGATCTCGCACCTGAAGATCGTCATAGTCGACGGTGTCTACACGGTAAAAGGGTCGACTAACTGGTCATTGTCCGGCCAGGACAAACAGGACAATGAGTTGACGGTGAGCCGCAACGCGGTCATCGCGGCCGAGACGCGGGCGGTTCTCGACCTCAATCACGACTTCATGCTCAAGCAAATGGCGAGTAAGCGAGCGGCCGCTACCCCGGGTCCGCAGCCGCAGGCGCCGCAGCCGCAGGCGGTGCAACCGCTGGCGTCGGCGCCGGGCAGCTGAAACGTCAGGCCGAGTCGGCCGGGGCCTGCGTCAGGTAAGTGCCGTGCCCTTCCCTGACCAGCGGGCCGTCGAACGTGAGCACCTCGCAGACCACGCCGCCGGCCTGGTTGCGGTAGTTGATGACCACGGTCTGGATGCCGGCGTAGACGGCCAGCACCTCGAAGCGCAGGTCCGGGATGAGCCGGACGCCCTCGGTCCAGTACTCGCGCAGCGCCCGCTTGCCCCGCAGCACGCCGTCGCCGCCGAACAGCCGGACCGCGACCGGCGAGGTGAAGACGACGTCGTCGGTGAAGTGCGCGAGCAGCGCGTCTACGTCGTGGGCATTCCAGTCCTTGGCCCACTGCTCCGCGAATGCCCGTGCCCCGGCGTGATCCATGCGGCAATGCTCGCACAGCGGGATGAGCGGGACGAACGATTTTCGGCGGCCGTTGCGAAGGGGGCGCGTGGCCGGCGGCGGATCGCCGTGTCATGATCGGCCGGGAGAGGGGGCGCTCCTGTGCGGTACCTGATCGTCGCCGAGGCCTACCGTGACCTGGAACAGCTCAGCAGCCGGCTCGCGCTGACGGACCGGCTGGCGGCGCTGCTGGCGCAGACGCCGGCCGCGCTGCTGCCGAGCGTCTGCTACCTGTCCCAGGGGCTGATCGCGCCGGAGTTCTTCGGGATCGACCTCGGGCTGGCGGAGAAGCTGGCCGTCCGCGCGCTGGCCGCGGCCGCCGGGACCGACGTCGCGCGAGTCGCCGCCCTGGTGCGGGAAGCCGGCGACCTCGGCCAGGCCGCCGAGCAGCTGATGACGCGGCCAGGGGCAGGCGCGTATCCCGGGAGCCCGGCGGCGGGCCTCGACGTCACCGAAGTGATCCGCACGCTGCGGGAAATCGCGGTGACCGAGGGAACCGGTTCGCAGGCCCGCAAACTGCAGCTGCTCGGCGGACTGCTTAGCCGGGCCACCCCGCTTGAGGCCCGCTACCTGCTGCGCCTGGTGACCAGGAACCTGCGGCTCGGCGTGGGGACGCCCACCATCCTGGACGCCCTCGCCCAGGTCTACGCGGGCGGCAAGGCGGCCAGGCCAGTGCTCGTGCGCGGGTACAGCATCTGCTGCGACCTCGGCAAGGTGGCCGCTGCCCTGGCGGACGGCGGGCTTGCGGCGGTGGAACAGCTGCGGGTACAGCCGGGCAACCCGGTGCGGGTCATGCTGGCTCAGCGGCTGTCTGATGCCAGCGAGATCCTGGCCCGGCTCGGCGGGCGCTGCGCGGCCGAGTACAAGTACGACGGCATCCGGGTCCAGGCGCACCGCACGGCCGACGGGCGGGTCGAGTTGTACACCCGGCGGCTCGAGGAGATCTCCGGCCAGTTCCCCGACGTCGTCGAACTGCTGGCGGGGCTCGGCCCGGCCGAGGCGATCCTCGAAGGGGAAGTCGTCGCCTACGACGCCGCCGCGGACGAGCTGCGGCCGTTCGGCGAGGTCATGCTGCGACGTCGCAAGCACGGCATCGACCAGGCGGTCCTCGACGTACCGGTCGGCCTGTTCTGCTTCGAGCTGCTGTACGCGGACGGCGAGGACCTGACCATGCTGCCCTACCCGCGGCGCCGCGCCGCGCTTGAGGCGGCCGTCACCCCTTCATCCAGGCTCAGGCTCACCACCGCCGCTGCGGTCGCCGACCCGGCGGCGCTGGACCGCGTCTTCGCCCAGGCGGTCACCGACGGGTGCGAGGGCCTGGTCTGCAAGTCGACCGGGCCGGATTCCGGGTACCAGGCGGGGGCGCGCGGCTGGCAGTGGATCAAGCTCAAGCGGGACTACCGGACCGAGCTGTCCGACACGGCCGACCTGGTGGTCGTCGGCGCTTTCGCCGGGCGGGGCCGGCGCACCGGGGTCTACGGCGCGGTGCTGCTTGCCGCCTACGACGCGGACGCCGGCCTGTTCCGTGCCGTTACCAAGTGCGGCGCCGGGTTCTCCGATGCCGACCTGGCGGCGCTGCCCGCCCGGCTCGAGCCGCTGATCAGCCCGCACAAGCCCGCCCAGGTCGACGCACGCCAGGAGCCGGACGTCTGGTTCGAACCGGGACTGGTGCTGGAAATTCTCAGTGCCGAGCTGACCCTGTCGCCGAACTACACCGCTGGCTGGGGGCTGGTCGCGGACGACGCGGGGCTGGCGATGCGGTTTCCGCGGTTCACCGGGCGGTGGCGCGACGACAAGGCCGCGGAAGACGCCACTACCACCAGGGAGCTGGCCGAGTTGTTCCTCACCGCCCGGCGCACGCCGGCCAGCGGCGAAAGCGCCTAGCCAGCGGGCAGACGAGGGCGTGCCGTCACGGCACGATGACGACCGGGAACACGGAGTGCCTGGCGAGCGTCAGCGGCGTGCTGAACGCCTGTTTGTGGTCACTGCCGACGACGATCACCACCGTGCGGGAAGGGCCGCCTTCGCCGGCGATCGCACGGGCGGCGGTGAAGATCTCGTCAGCGACCGCTCCGCCCGTGCTGCGCAGCCGCCAGGGCCGCTTCTCCGCGTCAAGCAGTGAGCGGACCTCGTAGTGCAGGTCAGCCGGCGCCGACCCGAGGCTGTCGGCCACGTCGGCGGGAGGCCGGGCCGAATCGTCCGCGCCGCCCTCGGTCGGCTTCACGTAGACGACCTCGATCCAGCCGTCCCGGTTTCCCAGGATCCGGCCGGCCGCCGCCAGCGCCCGCCGGGCGGGGTTCGATCCCTCGTACCCGACCACCATCACCAAAGAGCTGTCTTCGTCATTTGTCGCCATCGTCGGCCTCCCTCGCGTTCAGGGTGGCACCCCGGGCGCGGTCATCGCGCCCGTCAACACCACGGGCCGTGACCCGGGCTCAGACCGCCACCACTGTCATGACCGTGTGGCCGATCTGGATCTTGTCCCGTTTCTTCAGCAACTGGACGGAAAGGACGTGCCGTCCGTTGAGCACGGTGCCGTTAGTCGAGCCCAGGTCTTCTACGTACCACAGGCCGCGCACAGTCTGGAAACGCGCGTGCTGGCCAGAAGCGAAGTCGTCGTCGATGGCGAGGCTGCCTTCCCGGCCAACGGTGAAATCGGCACCGAAGGTATGACTCTTGTCGCCGACTTTGAGGGTCAGGGTCCTGGTATGCGGCGGCGGCTCGGGCATGGTGCCGCCCACTTCGCCGGCGACCGCGGATACGGCCGCTTTCCACGCTTGCCGCTCCTGCGTCGTCAGGTCTTCCCACTCCGGGCGAACTGCGGGAAGGGCGGCGCAGTGGGCTTCATAGGCGGTCTGCGCGAGGCGATCAATAAGGGTGGCCACAGATCGATGATGCCATCCTCGACCATCAGCTCCCAGTGCTCGTGACGGCGAACGTACCGGCGTTTGCGGCGCCGCTCACAGCTGCGCGCGAATACCGCGCAAGGCAAGCCGCATTTCCGCGGCGGTGGCGAAGCGGTCACCACTGGCGGGCGCGCATGCCTTGATCAGGAATTCCGCGAGGTCAGAACCGAGATCGGGGCGAATGGTGGCCGGGTCGGTCACCAGTCCGTCGATCGCCGGCATCGCATTCGGGTAGGGGTGGCTGCCGCTGCAGAGCAGCTGGTAGAGCAGGACGCCGACGGCGAACAGGTCCGTGGAAACATCCCAGTGGGTAAGGCCGGCGTCGGGCGGCTGATAGGGCGGTGTGCCTGACTGAGTATGCACCGGGTCGCCGACGCGGGAGGCGATATTGAAGTCAAGCAGTTTCGCCCCTGTGCGAGCCAGGATTATGTTGCGCGGCTTGATGTCACGGTGGATCAGGCCGCGCCCGGTGAGTTCCAGCCACTCGTTCGACTCGGCTTCCCGCAGGTCGCCCTGGGCGCGTCTGGCGTCAAGCTGCTTAAGGCGGGCGACATCGGGGTGAAAGGCGACCAGCGCGTCAAGCAGGTCAAGCGCGACGTCGAGGGCCTCGCGGTCGCGCAGGTCTTTCTTGCCGGTCACGAACTCATCGAGCGACTCCCCGTCAATGAATTCGGTGATGAGATACCAGTCACCCGCACTGGTCTGGCCTGCCCAGAAGACCCCCACGACGTGGGGATGATGGATCTCCCGCAGGGCGCCGATCTCGCGGCGTACCGCCTCGTAGCCGGCGGCGCTGTCGAAGAGCTTGAACGCCCGCTCCTTGCCCTCGACCTCATCGCGCACGCGGTAGACCTTGGAGAACCCGCCCTGCCCGAGCTTTTCGAGCACCTCGAAGCGGCCGTCGATGACATCGCCCACCGCGTACACAGCGGCCTTGGCCGCGGCCAGGGACCGCACCTGGGCCAGGTCAGGCTCGGGGAGCGGTGGCCTGCCGCCCGGGTCCGCCGCCGTGGCGAAGGTGGCGGGCAGCCCCTTGCGCGCGGGTGCGGCGAACGGGCGGGTGCGGCGACGGGCGTCGCGGAGGTCAGCGGAGTCGCCCCGTACCTGCTCGATTCCGCCCACGGCGTGCACAAGGCACGGGTGCAGTATGTAGGTGCCCGCATCGGGAAGGTGGAACTGCTCGACGTCGCCCATGGAATAGAAGCGCCGCAGCCCCGCCTCGTCGACATACCCGAGCAGGCCGTTTTGCCAGAGCACCGAGGCGAGGTTCGTCGCATTCTCGAAGTGCAGGTCGGCCATTTCCTGCAGCACCTCGAGATCAGCCCGGGAGAAGCGGTCAACGCCGATCATCCGGACGAACGAGCGAACGTCCTCTTGTACCCCGGTGATATAGGCCTGGGTACTGGTGAACAACTCGGAGTACTCCTGCAGGGCCGCGTTCTTCGGCATCAGGTCCGACGAGATCTGGTTGGCGCACTGCGCGAGCTGCGAATCGCCGAACCGCTTGGCGCACCGCTGGACCACCGCCTCGACGGCCGCCGCGGGCAGGCTCGTATGGCCGGCCAGCTTATGGCGCAGGATCTCCTCGCTCAGCTCGTTGCCGAGCGAGATGATGTCGCGCGGTATCAGCCGCGTGTGGCTGAGCAGGTAGTCCTCGATCGTTCCGTCGCCGTCGAGTCCCGCCCACTCGCCTTCGATTCCGAGCCAGTCGCGGATCGTGGGGGAGCCGCTGGCGGCGCGCCGCATCAGCAGCGACGCGGGCAGTCGCTGCAGCTTTTGCTCGAGCAGGTAAAGCAGCGATCCGCGATTCCAGGTCAGGACGCGGATGTGCGGTTCGTTGTAGTACCGCGGCGCGTGCTCCGAGCGGTAGACCGACGACATCACGATGTCGCGGATGCAGATCACGACATGCAGGCGGCCGCCGAGCTTCTGGTCGCGGAGCAGCCGCATGACCTGAAGAAAGAGCCCCTCCTGGCACTTCAGCCAGTACATAGGGGCGTGGCTGAATTCCTCGTCCACGGCGTCGAGGTAGAAGTAGATGGGCTTGCAGCCGGCCAGGATCTCGCCGAGCACATCCTCGAAGTCGTCCCAGAGCGGGTCGTCCAGGTACGCGGACAGCTGGTGCGCGGTCTGCCGCTGGGTGATGATGTCGCGCATCTGGCCGTAGATCGTCCGCGGCCGGCGGAAGTCATCGAGTAGCCGGGCGTAGGACCCGATCTCTTCGGCCTGCTCGTCGCTCAGCTGGTGACGGAGCTCCGGATTGCGCAGCAGGTGCGAGGCCAGCGACCGGATGATCGCGCGCTCCCAGATCTGCATCCACTTTTCGACCAGGACGCGATCAGAGAACCACTGGCACGCCTTCACGATGACTTCGGTCTTCGGCAGGCTCTGCTGCGGCACGTCGGCGTAGACCGAGTCTTGATGTACCTGAAAGTTCTGCAGCCGCCGCAGGTAGACCGTCTTGCCGGCGCCCAGCTTGCCGACGATGACCCGCACCATCGAGTCGTTAGCGCGGGTCGCGAGGTGACCATAGGCCGGGTTGCCGCCGAAGTCGACGAACTCGCTGATCACGTCCTCAATGTCGGCTCGTGACCCGTCCGGATTGCCAAACGGCCCCACAGGGTCAAGCCGGCGCCGCCTGCTAGCCATCTTCTCTTCTCTCCCCACCCGAATCGTAGCTGCCGCGGGGAAAAGAGTCATGGGTACTAGCACGAATGCATACCCAAGCGGCGAACACGAAGAAAGCGCCCGGCCGGGAGTTGGACTCTCAACCAGGCGCTTTAATCGAACAACGATCCGGAAAATCCGGGTAGCAAAGGGAAACCCGGGTCTCCGGCGCGCGATTAGCCGCGCTTCAGCTCGAGCACCGGAATGGTGCGTATGCCCTTGGTCTTCTGCTCGTACTCGCCGAACCCCGGATTGTGCCTGACCTGCTCGGCGTAGACGCGATCGCGCTCGTCGCCGCTGAGCTCGGTGATCGTGACCGGGTAGGTGCTCGCCCCGACCTCCACGGTGGCCTTGCCCGCGGCGATGAGGTTGCGGTACCACTCGGGGTCGGTCGGCGCGCCGCCCTTGGAAGCGAAGATGTAGACGGAGCCGTCATCACCAGGCAGGTACACCAGCGGGGAGACGTAGTCCTTGCCGCTGCTCCGGCCGACGTGGTGCACCAGAACCATCGGGGCGCCTTCGAAGGGGCCGCCCACACGGCCTTCGTTGGCGCGGAACTCGGCGATGATCTGCTCATTAAAATCGGGCAAAACTCTCCCATCTGCGCAGTTAGGCCACGTTAGAACACTTCTGTGGCGGCCCACAGTCTACGCAGTGCCCCGCGGCCGCCGTCCCTGGGCACTGAGCCGGCGCCGTGCCGGGCAGTCGCCAGTCACGGCTTCCACTTGCCCGCGGTGAACGTCGGATGCCAGAGCCCCACTGGCCAGAACAGCACCGAGATAATGTACTGGCCCCAGCTGTGGAGTGCCGCGACGCTGTCGGGCGTCGTCGGCACATGGGGAGACGCCGTATTGACAAATACGCCAATCAGGATATAGACGGCGATGAGGACGCCTCTTCCGCTGAAAAGCGTCTTGATAAAGGCCACTTCAGGTCACTCCTCTCGCGGGTGCCCGTGATCTCGGCAGAGCACGCTTCCCCGGTTGCTCCACTCCCAGCGACACAAATGGGCAGTTGGCGGTCTCCACGATAGTTCGACCGTAGCTGTCCGTCCCCGCGACACTCCGGACTGTCACCGATTGTCGCGGTACTAACGGGTCTTCCCTGGTTACCGGCTTCCCAGTCCGCCTAGTCCGAAGGGCGTCTTTGGCAGGTTTTCGCCTTATCTGGCCGTCTAAAGCCATCCCCGTGGCACCGGTTTCTGTTAATTACGCCTCTTGTCGGCGGAAAGCCGAAAGGCGTAAGAAATGACGGGGACTCGCCAGCCGGCCCCTGCCTCCGGCGGCTCGAGAGGTATCGCGGCGCTGCCGGGTGGGGCAAGCATCCGTTCTGGATGACGGTGTGCCTGAGTAGCTCTCAAGCACTGCATGACGCTGGTCGCCTACGCACGAGCGCGGCAGACCGCACAGGGCGGCCGATGCGGCGACGATGAGCGGTCCGGGCAAAAATCACGCTTGGCCGCAGGTGCGCCGATGTGAAACAGTCTGTCATTGTTTAGTTGAGTAAAAGCAAGTACCGGGGCCTCAGGCGGGAGCATGTCCGTCCAATGACGGTTAATTCTGACGTGGCAGGCGTGCCTGCACAGCCCGCGCGACCGCTTGGTCCGCACTACAAGTGGATCGCGCTGTCCAACGCGACGCTCGGCACGCTGATGGCGACCATCAACCAGTCGATCGTGCTGATCGCGCTGCCTGACGTCTTCCACGGCATCGGGCTCGACCCGCTGAGCCCGGGCAACACCAGTTACCTGCTGTGGATGTTCATGGGGTTCCTGGTCGTGTCGGCGGTGCTCGTGGTGTCGTTCGGCCGGCTGGGAGACATGTTCGGCCGGGTCCGGATGTTCACCGTGGGCTTCGCGATCTTCAGCGTGGGGTCGATCTTCCTGACCGTGACCTGGATGCACGGCGCGGACGGGGCGCTGTGGCTGATCATCTGGCGGGTCGTGCAGGGCATCGGCGGCGCGTTCCTGTTCGCCAACTCCGCCGCCATCGTCACCGACGCGTTCCCGGCCAACCAGCGCGGCACCGCGCTGTCGGTGAACTCGATCGCCGCCATCGGCGGATCGTTCATCGGGCTCATCCTCGGCGGCGTCCTCGCCCCGATCAACTGGCACCTGATCTTCCTCGTGTCGGCGCCGATCGGGGTCTTCGGCACGCTGTGGGCGTACTTCATGCTGCACGACATCGGGATCCGCAAGCACGCCAAGATGGACTGGTGGGGCAACCTGCTGTTCGCCGTCGGCCTGATCTCGATCCTGGTCGGCATCACCTACGGCCTCCAGCCGTACGGCGGGCACCCGATGGGCTGGACCAACCCGATGGTGCTGGGCATGCTCTTCGGCGGCCTCGCGCTGCTAATTGTCTTCGTGTTCGTCGAGACCAGGGTCGCCGAGCCGCTGTTCCAGATCTCGCTGTTCAAGATCCGGGCGTTCGCCGCCGGCAATGTCGCGAGCCTGATGCTGGCGATGGGCCGCGGCGGCATGCAGTTCATGCTGATCATCTGGCTGCAGGGCATCTGGCTGCCGCTGCACGGCTACAGCTACAGCCAGACCCCGCTGTGGGCAGGCATCTACCTGGTGCCGTTGACGGTCGGCTTCCTGGTGGCCGCGCCGCTGTCCGGAGTGCTGTCCGACAAGTTCGGCGCGAAGGCGTTCACCATCGGCGGCGCGGTGCTGACGGGAGTGGCCTTCCTCCTGCTGCTGTTCGTCCCGGTCGACTTCACCTACTGGGAGTTCGCGCTCGTCATCGCGCTGAACGGCTTCGGCTCCGGCCTGTTCGTCTCGCCGAACTGGGCTGAGATGATGAACGCGGTCCCGCCCGACCGGCGCGGAGCGGCAGGCGGCATGATCGCCACGTTCCAGAACTCCGCGTTTGTGCTGTCGATCGGCATCTTCTTCACGCTGATGGTGGCCGGGCTGTCGAGCAAGCTGCCGACGGCGATGACCAGCGGGCTGATCGCCCAGGGCGTCCCGGCCGCCACAGCCGCGCCGATCTCGCACCTGCCGCCGATCGGCGTGCTGTTCGCGTCCTTCCTCGGCTACAACCCGATGCAGCAGCTGCTCGGGCCCGCGCTCGCGCAGCTGTCGCCGGCGCACCAGGCCTACGTGGTCGGCAGAGACTTCTTCCCGCACCTGATCACCGCGCCGTTCCACAGCGGTCTCGGAGCGGCCTTCGGGTTCGCCATCGCGGCCAACGTGATCGCGGCCATCGCGTCCGCGCTGACCGGCCGGCGGCCGAAGGCAGCGCCACCGGACGTGTCACTGGGCTACGAGCTGGCCGCGGTGGCCGGGGAAGGCGGCTTCGAGCCGAGCGAGCTCGTCATCCCCGTCGCCGGCGAGGACAGCACGGAAACGCCTGACAGTCCCGGCTAGGGTGGGCGCGGGTGCTCTGCGTGCGCTCCGGGTCCCTACGGCCGCTCCGCGAGGCGGCTGGGCCGGTCGGTGGTTTCCGGGGTGGCCATGCCGAGCAGGGGCTCGTCGGGGGAGCGGAGCCCGGCGGCGGGTAGCCCGTCGGGGTACTGCTCGCTCGCCTTCCTGGTCAGGGAGATGGCGATCTCCACGTGCTGCCGGCGGGTGGCGGTGTAGAAGTCCTGCGCGTCCGCCTCAAGCTTGGGCCGTGAGTGCAGCGGCTTGTCGCTGACCGCGAGCAGGGTCGCGGTCGGGATGCGGTACCGGAAGCCGTTCGCGGCGACCGTCGCCGATTCCATGTCAACCGCCAGCGCGCGCGACACCCGCAGCTGGTGCTCTACCGCCGCCAGGTGCAGTTCCCAGTTCCGGTTGGCGGTGGTGAACACGATGCCCATCCGGCTGTGCAAGCCCCGCTCGGTCAGCTCGCCGAGCAGGAGCGAGTTCAGCGTGTAGTTGGACACCACCGGAACGCTGAGCGGCAGCAGGTCGTCGAGCACGCGGTCGTCGCGCATGTACGCGGTGGCCAGCACCAGGTCCCCGATTTCCTGGTAATTGCGCAGGCCGGCGCAATGCCCGATCATCAGCATCATGTCGGGGCGCAGCACCGCCAGGTGGTCGGTGATCGTCTTGGCGTTGGACGGGCCCACGCCGATGTTCACCATCGTCACGCCGGTGTTTCCCGGCAGGACGTAGTGCCAGGCCGGCATCTGGCGGTCGGGCGAGTCGGGGCCGACGCAGCCCGGCAGGGCGGCGCGGAACTCTTCCACGTGCCACCCGTAGTTGGTGAGCAGCACGTACCGCTGGAACAGCTCCGTGCTTGTTCCCGTGTAGTGCCGCAGCCGGTCCATGGACAGCGCCATGCGTTCCGGGGTGAACAGGAACAGCTTCTTGCGCCGCAGGTCCCAGCGGGTCTCATCCACGGCCGGCCCGAGCCGCGGGTCGTGCAGGTCGACCGCCTCCCGGCCGGCCGAGACCGAGATCAGCGCCCCGTGCGCGGCCAGCCGGGTCAGCTCGCGTTCCAGGTACCAGCGGATCGCCCGGGGAGAGGCGAACTCTCCCTCGATCCGGGGATTGTGCACCGACCACGGCCGGACCACGGTCAGCCGCGGGTAGCGGCCGGCCTCGTAGACCGCCTCCGTCGCGTCGCAGAGACGGCCGATCTCCAGCTCCCGGCCTTCGGCCGGGACCGCCGCGAAGTCCACCGTGAGGCCCTGAGCGTCGAGATCCATGGTGCGATGTTAGCGGGGCAGGATCTACGGTGTTTCGGGTAGCGCGGCGGGAATTGCCGCGAGCAGCCCGCCGTCGCCGTCAATCCCGTTGACGGCGACGGCCGTTCCGCGCTGCGCCAGCAGTTCCGCGACCGCCCGGCCGATGCCGCTTGACGCACCGGTGACGAACGCGACCCGGCCTGAATCTGTGGACCCGGACATGTCAGACATGATTACGTGTCGGAGACGTCAGAAGGAAGGCCCGGTACCCCATGGCCATTCGTATCTCGATGGGACACGTCGATACCTACGACGACCGGACGGCCGCGTTCGCACGGCAGCTCGGGCTCCGGTCCGTGCAGTTGCACACGCCGAGCAACCTGTCCGGTACCACCGGGCACTGGACCGTGGCCGAGCTCCGCGCGCTGCGCGAGCGCTGCGAGGCCGACGGACTGCCGCTTGAAGGTCTGGAAAACGTGCCGCTGGCGCACTTCGGCAAGATCCAGCGCGGCGAGCCGGGCCGCGATGAGCAGATCGAGAACTACCAGACGACGATCAGGAACATGGCCGAGGCCGGCATCAGGCTGCTCGGCTACAACTTCATCGCCACCTACGTCTGGCGAACCGAGATGGGCGCCGGGGGACGGGGCGGAGCACGGGTGACCGCCTACGACGGGGCCAAGGCACACGAGGGTAACGCACTGGCCGCCTACAAGCTCACGCCCGCGGTTTCCGGCCGCGAGCCGATCACCGCTGCGACGATGTGGGCGAATCACCAGTACTTCCTCGACGCCGTGCTGCCCGTCGCGGAGGAGTGCGGCGTGCGGCTCGCCCTTCACCCGGACGACCCGCCGGTTGACGAGCCGCTCGGCGGCGCGGCCCGCATCTTCACCTCGCCCGCGGCCCTGGCCCGGGCACACGAGCAGGCCGGCGGCGCGGCCTGCTGGGGACTCAACCTGTGCCTCGGCACCGTGTCGGAGATGGGCGGCGAGACCGCGGTCAACGAGGTGATCGACTTCTTCGGCCCCAGGAACGCCATCTGCTACGTCCACTTCCGCGACGTGCGCGGGACCGTGCCGAGCTTCGCCGAGTGCTTCCTCGGCGAAGGGAACTTCAGCCCCGCCCGGGTCATCCGCCGCCTTGTCAGTACCGGCTTTGACTCCTTCCTCATCGACGATCACGTGCCGGCGGTGATCGGCGATCTGGACACCTGGGGCGACACCTCGTCGGAGGCGTACTGCGGGCGTGGCCGGGCACACGCCATCGGCTACCTCCAGGGTGTGCTCAACGGCCTGGGAATCGACTGAGCCGGCTGGCCGCGGTGATTCTGGCCGCGGCCGCCAGTCTTATCAGCCATGACCATGACGACGAGAGTCCAGAGCGTGTCGATCCCGGTGGCCGACCAGGATCGGGCGCTGACGTTCTACACCGCCGTCCGCTGGTTACTACCGGGCGGCTCCGATATCCGGCATGTCGCCTTGATCATTCCCGCAAAAGCAGCTGGGCTCACGCCGTCTTGAGGATGTCGGATGACAGCCTTCTCGATGCCTGACGGAAGGTGCGGATGACGGTGTCATGCAGGGGGTTCGCATCGTTGCGGCGGCGGATGAGGAAGACCGTCCGGCCGGCGCTGGCGAGCGTGAGCGGCATCGCCCGCGTCGCCGGATCGTCGGAGTAGGCGAGGGCCGGGATGACCGCGACGCCCAGCCCCGCCGCGACGAGCCCGCGCACGACGTCGTAGTCGTTGCTGCGGTAGGTGATGCGCGGCGAGAACCCGGCCTGGTTGCAGAGGGTTTCGAGGCAGCGCGCGCCCGCTGTCTTCTCGCGGCTGGCGACCCACGCCATCTCGCCGGCGTCTCCGAGGTCAGGCCGCAGCTCCGGGCCGCTCGCGGGGCTCAGCAGGATCAGGGACTCACGCAAGAGGGGGAGCGCGGCCACGCCAGCCGGCCAGGCGGTGGGCAGCGCGTTGTAACGGTAGACCAGCGCGAGGTCCAGCGAGGCCGACTGGACGCGGCGCAGCAGCTCGTCAGACTCCTCCTCGTCGAGCAGCACGTCGATGCCGGCGCGCCGGCCGGCGAGCCTGGCCAGGGCGCCGGGCAGCAGGCGCGCGCTGGCCGTGGGGAAGGTACCGATACGCACGACTCCCCGGGTGCCCGCGGCGATCGCGTGCGCCTCGCGTTCCAGGATGTCGAGTTGCGTGAGCACGCTGTTGACGCGGATGGCGAGGGTGACCGCGGCCGCCGTCGGGCGGATGGCCCGGGGCAGGCGCTCGAACAGCGGCAGGCCGAGTGCCCGCTCCAGGGAGCTGATCTGCTGGGAGACCGCGGACGCGGTCAGTCCCAGCCGTTCTCCCGCCGCCGCGAACGAGCCGGCCTCGAGCACCTCGCGCAGTGCGTGGAGCTGGGCGGTCTGAAGCATAAGCCGATTTTACGCTCAGACCACAAAGTTACTTGCTCACAGCCTATCCCCGGCCGCTCCCGGAGGGAAAGCTGGGCCAGGGGATTGCCGGGGGACTCCGCACGTCCTCGGCGGCCTGCCTTACGCGATGGCGGCCCGCGGACAGGTCCGGGTCTGAAGCCGGGGAGGGAAGAGCAGCAGGTGCACAGCTCCTCGTTCGTCCCGTCAGCGGAGCTTCGCCGCCGTTTCGCGCTGTCGCTCGCCGCGCTGTACGGCTCCGAGGTCCCCGCCTACAACACCCTGGTCGAGGTGTCACGGGAGGTCAACCGCGATGTTCTGGCCGCCCGCGGGCGCGCGGCGGAGCGACTCGGTGACATCGGCCGGGTGACGGCCGAGCGGCACGGCGCGATCCGGGTGGGCTCGCCCGCCGAGCTCGCCCAGGCGGCCCGGGTCTTCGCCGCGTTCGGGATGTACCCGGTCGGCTTCTACGACCTCCGCGACGGCGCGGGAACCGGGGTGCCGGTCGTCTCCACCGCCTTCCGCCCGACCGACTCAGGCGAGCTGGCGCGCAACCCGTTCCGGGTGTTCACCTCGATGCTGGCCACCGACGACCGCCGCTTCTTCGACGCGGACACCCGGCGGCGGCTGGCCACGTTCTTCGCGCAGCGGCGCCTGTTCGCACCGGAGCTGCTCGCGGTCGCCGACCGGGCCGCCGCCGGCCACGGGCTAACCGGCCAGGACGCGGGCACCTTGCTGGACCTGGCAACCGAGGCGTTCCGGCTGTCGCGCGAGCCCGTCGACCGCGCGTGGCACGATCACCTGTCCGCGATCTCCTCCGTGGCCGCCGACATCGGCGGCGTATCATCGACGCACATCAATCACCTCACCCCCCGCGTGCTCGACATCGACGAGCTGTACCGCCGCATGCGGGCCCGCGGGATCGAGATGATCGACGCCATCCAGGGACCCCCGAAATGGAAGGGACCCGATGTACTGCTGCGCCAGACTTCCTTCCGGGCCATGGCTGAGCGGCGCCTTTTCAGGAGCGCGGACGGTACCGTGGTCCCCGGGGAGATGAGGATCCGCTTCGGCGAGGTCGAGCAGCGGGGCATCGCGCTGACCGCGGCCGGCCTGGCGCTCTACGACCGGGCGGTGACCGAGGTCGCCCAGGCGGCCCACGGTCTCAGTGCGGCCGGCCGGCCCGCGGTCGCCGCGCGGATCTGGGAGCGCGTCTTCCCCGCCTCGGAGGCCGCCCTCGAGTCAAGCGGCACCGGGTGGTTCACCTACGAGGTCACGCCGGGCTCCAGACCCTCCGCGGGTGACGCCGCCCTGTCCGAACTGGTCTCGGCCGGCCTGCTGGCCGCCAGGCCCGTCGTCTACGAGGACTTCCTGCCCAGGTCGGCGGCCGGAATCTTCCGCTCGAACCTCTCATCCGCGGGATCGCGCGACGACACGCTCGGCGGCGCCGGCTACGACGCCGGCCGGCTGTCCGGCATCGTGGGACAGGCCGTCAGCGACCCCCAGGACCTTTACCGGGCCCAGCGCGACCAGTCGCTCGCCGACGCCGGGAAGCAGCTGGGGATCGTTATCGTGGATGACACCCCGGCCAGCGCCTGACCACTGACCAAACCCAAACAGGAGTGAGAACCCGCATGAACGCCCTGCCCGACGCGGACGCCCTGGCCGCGCAGACCACTGCCATCCTCCAGCGACTCGGCGTGCCGCCGCTGCCCGCGGACGGTGACCTCATCGCCCGGTCCCCGGTCACCGGGACCGAGCTCGGACGCTTGCGCACGCACTCCGCCGAGGAGATAGACGCGACCCTGGCCGCGGCGCGGGAAGCCTTCGAGACGTGGCGCGCGGTACCCGCCCCCGCCCGCGGCCAGCTCGTCCGCGAGCTGGGCGGCCTGCTGCGCGAGCACAAGGCCGACCTCGGCGCGCTGGTGTCGATCGAGGCCGGCAAGATCCGCTCCGAGGGACTCGGCGAAGTCCAGGAGATGATCGACATCTGCGACCTCGCGGTGGGCCTGTCCCGCCAGCTTTTCGGGCTCACCATCGCCTCCGAGCGCCCGGGCCACCGCATGATGGAGCAGTGGCACCCGCTTGGCGTCGTGGGGATCATCACCGCGTTCAATTTCCCGGTCGCGGTCTGGTCCTGGAACACCGCGCTCGCCCTCGTCTGCGGAGACGCGGTCGTATGGAAGCCCTCGGAGAAGACGCCGCTGACCGCGCTTGCCTGCCAGGCGCTGATCACCGAGGCAGCCCGCCGCGCGGGGGCGCCCGCGGCTGTCTCCGCCGTCATCCTCGGCGGCGCGGAGGCGGGCCAGGCGCTGGTCGACGACCGCCGCGTCGCCCTGGTCAGCGCGACCGGTTCGACGCGGATGGGGCAGGCAATCGCCCCGCGCGTGGCGGGCCGCTTCGGACGGCTGCTGCTGGAACTCGGCGGCAACAACGCCGCGATCGTGACGCCGACCGCTGACCTCGACCTGACCGCGCGTGCCATCGTGTTCTCGGCGGCCGGCACCGCCGGGCAGCGGTGCACCTCGCTGCGACGGGTCATCGCCCATGAGACGATCGCCGACGAGCTGTGCGACCGCGTCGCCGCCGCCTACCGCTCGCTGCCGATCGGCTCGCCGCTGGCGGACGAGACGCTCGTTGGCCCGCTCGTTGACGAGGCGGCCAGCCGGGGCTACACCGACGCCCTGGCGAAGGCCGTCGCGGACGGCGGGACCGTACTAGCGGGCGGCCAGCGCGTGCTGGCCGAGGAGGCGCCCGGGGCGTACTACGTTGAGCCCGCTCTCGTTCGGATGCGATCTCAGTCTGCGATCGTCAGGGCCGAGACCTTCGCACCCATCCTCTACGTGATGACGTACACCGGCTTCGACGAGGCGATCGCGCTGCACAACGACGTGCCGCAGGGACTGTCCTCCTCCGTCTTCACCATGAACGTCCG
>DASYAD010000256.1:0-40667 GCA_036501515.1 Trebonia sp.
TGCACACGCCAGGAGTGAACCCACCAGAACCGCAGACAACCCGCGCCACATCCGGGCAACCGTCGCTGACCCCCGGTCGAGCTTCCACGTGGTCGCCGAGCAGGCGATGACGCTGCGCGGGCTGGTCGCCAACGGCCAGGCTGAGGTCGGCGGCCAGCGTTTCTGACCGGGGGCAGCCGGTCTAGGGCGCCGGCTCCCTAGAGTGGCCTTCCATGGATGTGAACGCAGGCACGGTCGACTTCACCACGACCTTCCGCGGGCAGCGGGAGACGCATCAGACCTGGTACAAGATCGTCACGCCGCCAGCATCGGATAACAGCAACAAGCGGGACGCTGGGCAAGGGCCGGCCGACAACGCCGGCCCGCTGCCGCTCCTCGTCCTGCACGGCGGACCCGGCTGCACCCACGACTACCTGCTGTCCCTGACCGACCTGGCTGACCCGGCAACCCCGGCCAACCCCGCAACCCCGGGCAGCCCGGCAACCCCGGGCAGCCCGGCAACCCCGGCCAACCCCGCAACCCCGGGCCAGCCAGGAAGGCCGGTCATCTTCTACGACCAGATCGGCAACGGCAACTCCACGCACCTGCCAGAACGCGGCGCGGACTTCTGGACCGTCGAGCTGTTCGTGAGCGAGCTGCAGAACCTCGTCCGCCAGCTGAACCTGGCCGAGACCGGCTATCACATCCTCGGCCAGTCCTGGGGCGGCTTCCTCGCCCAGGAGTTCGCGCTGACCAGGCCGCCGGGGCTGCGCGGCGTCGTGCTGGCCGACACCGCCTCGTCCTGGCAGGGCTTCCTCGACGAGTGCAACAAGCTCCGCGCGCAGCTGCCGCCGGAAGTCGACGCCGTGCTGCGCAAGCACGAGGAGGCCGGCACCTTCACCGACCCGGAGTACGCCGCCGCCAGCGCCGTGTTCTACAAGCGGCACGTCTGCCGCCTCGACCCGATGCCGGCCGACGTCGCCACGACCTTCGCGCTGCTGGACACTGACCCGACCGTCTACCACACGATGAACGGCCCGAGCGAGTTCCACTGCATCGGCTCCGCCGTCGGCTGGGACGTCACCAGCCGGCTGCCCGAGATCGCCAACCCGGTGCTCATCGTCAGCGGCCGCTACGACGAGGCGGGTCTGCCGCTGCAGGAAACCCTGCTCAACGGCCTGAAAACGGCGGAGCTTACGGTGTTCGGTGAGTCTTCTCACATGCCGCACTGGGAAGAGCGTGACCGCTACATGAACATCGTCGGGGGCTGGCTGCGGGGCCATGACGTGGCGGTTACGCGGCCATGACAGGCGCGAGTTTACCGACACGCGCGTCGGTTAACTCGCGTCACGGACAAGACCAGTGGCATTGAGCGCCACTAGTATCGGGTAATCCGTCGGGAAAGCCGCATGAGGAGCAGCCCGTGACCTTGCTTGAGCGCATCAACGGTCCGCAGGACCTGAAGGACCTCAGCCAGGAGCAGCTGGGCCTGCTTGCGGCGGAGATCCGCGACGTCCTGGTGGAAACGGTGACCAGGACCAGCGGCCACCTGGGCCCGAACCTCGGGGTGGTGGAGCTGACGATCGCGCTGCACCGGGTGTTCGACTCGCCCAAGGACAAGGTGATCTTCGACACCGGGCACCAGTCCTACGTGCACAAGCTGCTGACCGGGCGGCTCGCCGAGTTCCAGACGCTGCGGCAGACCGGGGGCCTGTCCGGCTACCCGTGCCGGGCGGAGTCCGAGCACGACCTGGTGGAGAACAGCCACGCTTCGACGTCGCTTTCCTACGCCGACGGCATGGCCAAGGCCTACCGGCTGCGCGGTGAGTACGACCGGCGGGTCGTCGCGGTGATCGGCGACGGCGCGCTGACCGGCGGCATGGCCTGGGAGGCGCTGAACAACATCGCCGTCGCCCGCGACTCCAAGCTGGTCATCGTCGTCAACGACAACGGGCGCTCGTACCAGCCGACGATCGGCGGGCTGGCCTCGCACCTGAGCTCCATCCGGGTCAGCCAGCGCTACGAGCACGTCCTCGACCTCATCAAGACGACGGTCACCAGCACGCCGATCGTCGGCAGCCCGCTGTTCGGCGCGCTGCACGGCGCCAAGAAGGGCCTGAAGGACTTCCTGCAGCCGCAGGTGCTGTTCGAGGACCTCGGCATCAAGTACATCGGGCCCATCGACGGCCACGACGAGGAGATGCTCGAGGCGGCGCTGCGCCAGGCCAACGAGTTCGGCGGCCCGGTGCTTGTGCACTGCATCACCCGCAAGGGCTTCGGCTACGCGCTGGCCGAGCAGAACGAGGAAGACCGCCTGCACCAGGTGCCGGGCACCGGCGGCAAGGCCGTCGCGCCGGCGGGCACGGCGCCCAAGCCGGCCAAGCGCTCCTGGACCGACGTGTACGGGGACGAGATCCTCGCGATCGGCGCCCGCCGTCCCGACGTGGTGGCGATCACCGCCGCCATGCTCCACCCGGTGGGCCTCGCCCAGTTCAAGGCCGCCTACCCGGACCGGGTCTACGACGCAGGCATCGCCGAGCAGCACGCGATGACGATGGCGGCGGGCCTGGCGATGGCCGGCCTGCACCCGGTCGTCTCGATCTACGCGACGTTCCTGAACCGTGCCTTCGACCAGCTGCTGATGGACGTCGCGCTGCACAAGCTGCCGGTCACCGTCACCCTCGACCGTGCCGGCGTCACCGGCCCGGACGGCGCTTCGCACAACGGCATGTGGGACGGCTCGATCCTGCAGGTCGTCCCCGGCCTGCGGGTCGCCGCGCCGCGCGACGGCAGCCGCATCGCCGAACTGCTCAACGAGGCCGTGGAGGTCACCGACGGCCCGACCGTGGTCCGCTGGCCCAAGGGCACCGTGGGAGCCGAGGCGGAAGCCGTCGGCACCATCGGGCGGATGGACGTGCTGGCCAGGCCGGCTCCGGGACTCGGCAAGGACGTGCTGCTGCTCGGCGCCGGCCCGATGGCCGTCACCTGCGTGGAGGTCGCCAAGCGCCTCAGCGACCACGGCATCGGCGTCACCGTCGTGGACCCGCGCTGGACCAAGCCCGTCGACGAGGCCGTGGCCGGCGAGGCGCGCCTGCACCGGCTGGTCGCGGTCGTCGAGGACAACGGCCGGGCGGGCGGGTTCGGCGACGCCGTGGCCCGGCTGCTGCGCGACCACGACGTCGACATGCCCGTCAAGACGTTCGGCCTGGCGCAGGAGTTCCTCGACCACGGTTCCCGCGATGAGATCCTCGAGCATGCCGGCCTGACACCGCAGCACCTCGCGCGGCAGCTCACCGAGGCGGTCGCGCGGCGCACGCCGGCCGCCGCCGAGCCCGTCGACGGGTCTGCGACGCACGACACGTCGACGCAGGAGCGCCTGCCCGAGTAGTTTGACAGGGTGACGCTCTCTTCCGGGGAAGCGACCCCGACTGCCCGCCGGCTGAACGTGGCTGTGGTGGGGTCTGGCCCGGCGGGCCTGTACGCCGCCGAGGCACTGGTCAAGCAGGCGGCGCTGCTTCCGTCGCCCGTCGATGTGCACGTCGACGTCCTGGACCGGCTGCCGACGCCCTACGGCCTGGTCCGCTACGGCGTGGCACCCGACCACAAGTCGATCAAGTCGGTCTCCAACTACCTGCGCCGCGTCCTGGAGTCGCCAGGCGTGACGTTCGTCGGCGGCGTGCACTTCGGCACCGACGTCACCAGGGCAGACCTGCTGGACGCCTACGACGCCGTGGTGTACGCCACCGGCGCGATGCGCGACCGCCGCCTCGGCATCCCCGGCGAGGACCTGCCGGGCAGCCACGCGGCGACCGACTTCGTCAACTGGTACTGCGGTCACCCCGATGTCGACCCCGGGGCGTTCAGCCTGGACGCCGAGTCCGTCGCGGTGATCGGTGTCGGCAACGTCGCCGTCGACGTGGCCCGCATCCTGGCCCGCGACCCGGCCGAGCTTGAGGACACCGACATCCCCGAGCCGGTCATGGACGCGCTGCGCTCGTCCAAGGTCAGGGAAGTCCACGTCATCGGCCGCCGCGGCCCCGCCCAGGCCAAGTTCACCACCAAGGAGCTGCGCGAGCTCGGCGAGCTCGGCAACGTGCTGGTCAGCGCCGACGCGGTGGAGCTCGACCTGGAAGGCGGCTTCGACCGCTCAGGCGAGTCCGCCGCGCTCGCCGCGGCCGACCGCCGGGTGCGCGGCAATCTGGTGGCCATGGCCGGCTGGCCCGCCGGCGGCCTGGCGGACGTCGCGCCGGACGGCGACGGCCAGGCCCGCAAACTGCGACTGCGTTTCTGGCTGCGCCCCGCGGAAATCCAGGAATCATCATCCAGAACGGTCGGTGGTCTTCGCCTCGAACGGACCCGCCTCACCGAGAGCGGGGTGCTCGAAGGCACCGGCGAGTTCGAGACCGTCGACGCCCAGCTCGTGCTGCGCAGCGTGGGCTACCAGTCCGTGCCGCTGCCCGGCGTGCCGTTCGACACCAGGACCTACACCGTGCCGAACGAAGCGGGCCGCGTCCTTTCCGAGTCCGGTGAGCCGCTGCCAGGCGAGTACGTCGTCGGCTGGCTGAAGCGCGGCCCGACCGGGGTCATCGGCACCAACAAGGCCGACGCGGCCGCGACCGTACAGGCACTGCTCGCCGACCTGGCGGGCGGCCCTGACATCGCCGAGCGCAAGCTGCCGCGACCGGGCCTGCTGCGCCGGCCGGGCGGCGACGAGCTGCCCGAGCCGCAGGAGCCGGCCGGCGGCTCCGCGCTCCGCTCACCGCTCGCGCCCGTGCTCGAAGCCCGCGGCGTGCAGCCCGTCTCCTACGCCGACTGGCTCCGGATCTCGGCCGCGGAAGAAGACCTGGCGGCGTCGCTCGGCCGCGGCGACCGGGTCAAGCTGCCGCACCGCGACGCGATCTGGTCCGCCGCCCGGCCCCGGTGACCATTACGCGCAGTCGCGTGACGGAAAGTTAACTTCTGCGCTACGCTACGGACCTTGCCATCAGGTGTCACGGTCCGTAAGAATGACACTACCCCTCGGCATTATGTTGTACGGCGCAGAGCTTTCACGGCTGGCCCCCAATGACGGCCACCCCCGTGGCGGCCCGCGTTGCGCCACGGTGGCCGCCTGCTGGCCGCCGGTCAGCACGGCGGAGGGATCTGTTATGTATGGTGCCGCTTCCGGAACCCAGCACCTGCTGCTGGCCGAGACCCTGGGGCTCGCGATGGCGCGGCGAGCCGCGGACATCCTTGAACGCCACCGTTCGGCGCTGACGCCCGGCGTTGTCCCGGCGGCCCGCTCCGGCGAGCCGGATGACGACGCGCGGTTCGCCGCCGACAACGCGATCTTCACCGCGGTGCTCGACGCTGCCAACGAGTGCCTTGGCCGGTTCGACGGCCGGCCGTCCGACGACCGCTGGTGCGACGCGCTGCTGCAGATCATCCAGCTGGGCCAGGTCGCCGAGCTGGACTAAGCGGCCGGAGCCGGGCGGTCCGGCGGGGCGGGCCGCGCGGGGCGGGCCGCTACTCGGGCACCGCCAGCTCGCCGAGCAGTGACCAGTCGTCCTGCGGGACGGTGACGCTGACGATCCGCGGCGTGCGCACCAGATGCGGCGGCAGCGTCCGCTGCGCCTCCTTGAAGTGCGCTGAGGTGACGTGCGCGACCCCGCCCGCTTCGTCGCGGAACGCCTCGGTGAGCACGTACTCGTTCGGGTCGTCGAGGCTGCGGGACCAGTCGAACCACAGGCAGCCAGGCTCGCTCCTGGTCGCCGCGGTGAAGTCGGCGGCGATCTCCGGCCACTGGCCGGCGTCCTCGGGCCTGATCGAGAACTTCGCCGTAATGAAGATCATCAGTCCTCCGTGAACCGCGCGCGGGCATCGTCTTCATCGTGCTTCCGCGGCGCGCGCCCCGGAGTCTCAGTGCGAGACGGCGCGCCACCCGGCGTCCGTTGCGGCCTGGCCTGATGACCATTATTATCACCAGGAATATAGGGAATTAGCGGGCCTTCGCGAGGCCGGGTCTATGCAGGGGGGATATATGGCGCTGCCCGACTTCCTGGTGGCCGGGGTGCCCAAGGCGGGGACGACCGCGCTGCACGCGGCGCTGTCCCGGCATCCGGGACTCTACCTTTCGCTGGTCAAGGAGCCGAAGTTCTTCCTCACCGACGGCCCGCCGCCGACTAAGGGCGGTCCTGGTGACGCGCTGACCTACCGCGAGCACGTCTGGCAGCGCGACAAGTACGAGGCGCTGTTCGACGGCGCCGCGCCGGGCGCGCTGCGCGGCGAGGCGACACCGCTCTACCTGTACGACGCCGGCGCGATGGCCCGTATCCGCGCCCTGATCCCCGGCGCCCGGCTCATCGTCGTCATCAGGGACCCGGTCGAGCGGGCGCACTCGAACTGGACGCACCTGTGGTCGGCCGGGCTTGAGCCGGAAGGGGACTTCCTGCGCGCCTGCGCGGAGGAGGAAGGCCGGATCGCGGCCGGGTGGGCGTCGTTCTGGCACTACACCGCGCTCAGCCGGTACGGGGAGCAGCTCGAGCGCGCGTTCGCGCTGTTCCCGCGCGACCAGGTGCTCGTGCTGCGCTACCGGCTGCTGATCGACGACCCGGTGGCCGCACTCGACCGGATCAGCGGGTTCCTCGGGGTCGAGACCGGGATCCTGACCGAGATCCCGCGGGAGAACGTCACCTCGCACCCGCAGCACACGCTGACTCACCGCGCCGTCGCGCTGGGCATGCGGGCGAGCGACACCATCGGCCGGCTGCTGCCCGGCACCGCGGCGACCGCCGCCACCCACCGGCTCGAGCGCTACCTGCAACGGGACAACCGCGAGCGCCAGCCGCTGGTTTGGGAGCAGCGCCAGGCACTGCTGCCCCGGTTCGAATCCGACGTGCGACTGCTCGGCGCGCTGCTCGACGAGGACTTCACGGACTGGCTGTCACCGCGCGACCGTTCGGGAAATATGGTCGGCTCTCGCCCGGCGGGCCAGGCACAGGCCAAAAACGGCTTCCGCCGTTAGTTACCTGACCTCAGTGACCAGCGCGTGCGAGCCGTCGGCCCGCGCTAGCTCGTAGTACAGCCTGGTCCGCCCGTCCGGCAGGTCGACGAGGTCCAGGTAGCGCAGGCCGCCCGAGCCGTACGGGGAGGCCGCCGCCGGGCCCCTGCCGGGCCAGGACGCGGCGATCAGCGCGGCCGGGTCGGTGCCGAAGGCGACGCCGGTGCGCTCTTCGTAGTTCTCCGCGGCGCTGGCCCGCCCGTCGTAGTAGGCGGTGACGGGGTGGCCCTCGTCCGCGCCGAAGCGCACCGCGGTGACCCGGGCGCCGCGGGCGTCCCACTCACCGGGCCGCCCGGACAGCGCCGTGCCCTGCCAGGCCCAGTCGAGGCCGTCCGTGCTCGTGGCGTACTCGGTGGTCATCTGGTCGGTCTCGTCCGGGTCGGCGAGGGGGTGGATGCACGCCCACATGTGCCACTGGCCCTGGTGGCAGGTGATCACCGGGTCCTTCACCGCGCGCTTGCGCGGGTCGCCTGGCAGCACCACCGTGCGGCCGCTGACGTCGAACCCGGCCGGGTCGGCGGCGTCGACCGCCTCGACCTGCCAGTGCCTGGTTCCCGGCGTGGCGCAGCTCAGGTACAGCCGCCACCCGCCGCCTGGAAGCCGAACGAGTTCGGGGCGCTCGAGCGACTCGGTGCCGACTTCTTCCTTGGTGATGACCGTGACCGGATCGCCGAAGCGTACGCCGTCGGCCGCGAACGCGATCGCCACCGCGTAGCCGCGCCCGTCGCCGACGGGGCGGCGCAGCCGGTAGGCGAGGTAAACACCGCCGTCAGCGGCGACCGCGGACGGGCCGCCCGCCCAGAAGCCGGCCCCCTGACCAGGGGGCTCGATCGCGGTGACCGCGCCGGACGGACGGGGGAGCAGCACGCCATCACCACTAACCATGTAGGAATTATAGGCAACATCGCTACCGGCGGTGACCGGAATGCGAGTTCGCCATACAGCTGGCATTCCCGGACATAAGCCCTAGGCAAACCGGGATGCGGAGGTCAAGATGGGGGTACGTATGCGCTGATCGTAGCAAGGGGGGCAGCGATGCGGGCAGGCGTGCGCCTGGGCTGGCGGCTGGCGACAGTGGTGGCGTTCGGCGCCACCGCGGCCCTGGCGGTCACTCTCAGCCGCGGCGCGCCAGGGGACACCGCGCTTGCCTCCGCGAGCCGCTCGGCCACGGGTCACGGTGCGAGCGCGACGGTGCACGCGGCGCCGTCGTGTGCCGTGTCAGGACTGCGGATCTCGGTGGGCCCTGGCACCAGGCTGACCGCTGCCGTCGTCCGCTACGCGGTCGAGTTCACCAACGTCTCGGCCGCGCCGTGCACGCTGGCCGGCTACCCCGAGGTCACCGCCTACCGGGAGGACGGCGTGCAGGTCGGCGACAGCGCCGCGCGCGACACGACGGTTGCCGCCAGCCGTGTCCTGCTGGCACCAGGGCAGACCGCGCACGCCGCGCTTGACGCCGCGCTGGCGCTGCCGCGGTGCCGGCCGGTCCGCGCGGCCGGCTTGCGGGTCGTGGTCTCACCCGGGCAGCCCGCGGTGCGTTACGTCCGCCCGATGACTGCCTGTACCGCCAGGGTCGCCCGGAGCCAGGATTACCTGCATGTCCGCGCGATCCAGGCGGGTACCGGGACCGCGTAGCGGCGGACGGTGCCCACCCCGTCACGGCTGGTGCCCGGTCCCGCGTCCAGGAGGCGGCTTTGCGCGGCATGGAGCGCCCCGCCGGGACGGGGGTGCCGCTTTAGGCCAGAGCTGGCGCGGGAAGATGGGAACCATGAGTGTCAGCGAGACCGGGATTGTGCCGGGAGATTCGTCAGCGGGCAGCGGCGACGCCAGGGACGTTAGCGACGAATACGGGCAGCCGGCCGGGGTCGAGCCCGATCCGGGCGCTGCCGCCGAACCCCGCCAGCCCCGGGCCGAGCTCCCGGCCAACCGCTACCTGGACCGGGAGCACAGCTGGGTGCTGTTCAACCAGCGCGTGCTCGAACTCGCCGAGGACGACCAGGTGCCGCTGCTTGAACGGGTGCGGTTCCTCGCCATCTTCGCCTCCAACCTCGACGAGTTCTTCATGGTCCGGATAGCCGGCCTGATGCGCCGGATGGCGGCCGGGCTGCCGGTCTACATCCCCTCCGGCTACACCCCCGACGAGCTGCTGCACAACACCCTGGTCTCGTCGGGTGAACTCGCCAGCAGGCACGCGCAGGTGTTCGCGGAACTCATCAAGCCGGCGCTGGCCAGCCACGACATCGAGATCCTGCGCTGGAGTGAGCTCACCGCGAGCGAGCGCACGGATCTCGCCGAGCTGTTCAGGAACCAGATCTACCCGGTGCTGACGCCGCTGGTGGTAGACCCGGCCCACCCGTTCCCGTTCATCTCCGGGCTGTCGCTGAACCTCGCGGTCACCCTGACCGACCCGGCCAACGGCACCGCGATGTTCGCCCGGGTCAAGGTGCCGCCGTCGCTGCCGCGGTTCCTCAACGTCGGCCACTACCGCTACGTCCCGATCGAGGACGTGATCGCCGCGCACCTGAACATGCTGTTCGGCGGCATGGACATCGACGAGCACTATGTCTTCCGTGTCACCAGGGTCCGTGAGCTCGAGGTGGACGAGGACGTGACCGAGAACCTGCTCGCGGCGATGGAACGCGAGCTGGTCAAGCGCAGGTTCGAGCCGTCGGTGCGGCTCGAGGTCGAGCAGGGCATGTCCGACGACGTCCTGTGCCGCCTGGCCCGCGAGCTGTCGGTCGACGAGAACGCGGTCAACCGGCTGCCCGGGCCGCTGGACCTGACCGGCCTGAACGCCATCGCCGACCTGCCGCTGGCGGAGCAGCGCTTCCCGCAGTTCGTGCCGAACGCGAAGGCGGTGCCCACGGACGTCTCCATCTTCACCGCGCTCGACGAGCGGGACATCCTGGTGCACCACCCCTACGACTCGTTCACCACGACCGTGCAGCGCCTGGTCGAGGAGGCCGCCGCCGATCCGCGGGTGCTCGCCATCAAGCAGACGCTGTACCGCACCAGCGGGCAGAGCCCGATCGTGGACGCCCTCATCGACGCGGCCGAGGCGGGGAAGCAGGTCGTTGTCGTGGTGGAGATCAAGGCGCGGTTCGACGAGCGCGCGAACATCGCCTGGGCCCGCAAACTGGAAGAAGCGGGCTGCCACGTCGTCTACGGCTTCGTCGGCATGAAGACGCACGCCAAGCTGATGCTGATCGTCCGCCAGCATTCTGACGGCAGCCTGCGCCGGTACTGCCACATCGGCACCGGCAACTACCACTCGACGACCGCGCGCTTCTACGAGGACTACGGCCTGCTCACCGCCGACCGGCGGGTCGGCGAGGACGTCACCGACTTGTTCAACCACCTCACCGGGTACAGCAGGAAGAGCGGCTACCGCCGCCTGCTCGTCGCTCCTGAGGCGCTGCGGGCGGGCATCGTGGGCCGCATCGGCCGCCAGGCCGCCCGTGCGCGGGCGGGCAAGCCCGCCAAGATCGCGTTCAAGTGCAACGCGCTCGTCGACGAGATCGTCATCGACGCGCTCTACCGGGCCGCCCTGGCCGGGGTCCCGATCGATATCTGGGTCCGCGGCATGTGCGCGCTGCGCCCGGATATGCCAGGTTTGTCGGAAAACATTCGGGTGCGCAGTATCCTGGGCCGGTTCCTTGAACATTCACGGGTCTATGCCTTCGGCACCGGCGACCCCGATCCTGACCCCCAGCCGGGTGAGGACCCGGACGCCGGCAACGAGGTCTGGCTCGGCAGTGCGGACATGATGCACAGGAACCTCGACAGGCGGGTAGAAAGCCTGGTGAGAGTGGGCGATCCAGCCCACTGCAGCAGAATCCGCGAGCTGATCGCCCTGGGCATGGATGACGGCACGTCCTCCTGGTGGCTCGGCAACGACGGGAACTGGACCAGGCACGCGCGCGACGCGTCGGGCGTACCGCTGCTCGACGTGCAGGAATTGCTTATCTCTGAAAGAAGCCGGGGACGCCTTACCGATGCCTAGCAACAAGCCAGGGTCAAGGCTGATCAAGGCGGCAGGCGGGGTCGCCTGGCGGCCTGGCCCTGACGGCGAGCCGGAGATCCTGCTCGTGCACCGCAAGAAGTACGACGACTGGTCGCTGCCCAAAGGCAAGACCGAGCCCGGTGAGACGCTGCCGGTGACCGCTGTGCGTGAGGTGCTCGAGGAGGGCGGCGCGCAGCTCGCGCTCGGCCGCCGGCTCGCTTCGGTCCGCTACAGCGTCGGCGGCCGGCCCAAGCGGGTGCACTACTGGGCCGCCCGGGTGCTGTCGGTCGACTCCCGGGCAGTGCCGAACTCCGAGGTCGACGAGGTCGCCTGGTTGCCCGCCCGGCGGGCGGTGGACAAGGTCAGCTACGCCCACGACCACGGGGTGCTGGCCGACTTCGCCGCGCGGCCGGCCGGCACCGTGCCGCTGATCCTGCTGCGTCACGCGAAGGCCCTGGACAAGCACGGCTGGAAGAAGGCCGACGCCGGGCGCCCGCTGGCCGACTCCGGTCGCGCCGACGCCAAGGTGCTGGCCGACGTGCTGGCCTGCTTCGCCCCCCGCCAGCTGATCAGCTCGACCGCCGTCCGCTGCACCGACACGCTGCGTCCGCTGGCCAAGCTGGTGAGCGTGCGGCTGCGGGTAGAGCCGTCGCTGTTCATTCACAACCAGTCATCAGGAACGGAGGCGGCTGACCCCGTCGCCATCGCTGCCCTGGTGCGCGAGGTCATCGCCTCAGGCGAGCCAACGGTGCTCTGCGCGCACCGGGAGAACATCCCGGCGCTGCGCGAAGCGGCGCTCGCCGCCCTCGGCGGCCACCCGGCCGCGCGGGACGCGGAAGCACCGGCGGGCCTCGCCGAGCTGCCCAGGGACTGGGACGAACCGCTGCCCACCTCGGGTTTCTGGGTGCTCAACATCGCGCCCGTTGAAGCCGGCACGCCTCCCGAGACGGCCGAGACGACCCAGGCGCCTCGCCCGGCCGAGGCGCCGGCTGTTCGGCCGGCCAGGCGCTGGTGGCAGCGGCTTCGCGCCCGTGGCCAGGCCGCCTCGCCGGCGCCGGCCGGGGCACCCGTCACCGGGACACCCGCCGCTGAGCCAGGCGCCACCGTCACTGGGGCAAGCGTCGCGGAATCCGGTGCCGACGGCCCCGCCGCCGTTGACGGTCCGGTCGGCGTGCTGATCTCAGCCGACCGCTACGACCTGTCCGAGTCCTGAGCCGCCTGCTTGCCCGCGTTTAGCCTCGCGTCGGTCTCGCCCGCGGCGGCGCGCCTTCGTCAGGAACGGTCTCCGCGGCGCCATTCGAGCTAGAGCCCGGGTTCACGACTGAGGCACCGTTCGTGCCCGGGGCGGCGGCCTCACCCGGGTCGGCTGTCCCACCCGGGCCGACCGCCTCGTTCCCATCGGCGGGTGCGTCCGCGCTGGCGGTGGCGTCGCTGGCACTGACACCGTCGGTGTCGGCCGCGGCTTCCGCGGCGGCGTCCCCGTCCGTGCCGGAGGCGCTGCCCGCGCTGGCCGGACTGCCCGCTGAGGCGGTCTCGTCCGCCGTCGCGTCCCCGTCGCCGGCAATGCTCTCGTCGGCCGTGTCCCTGGCGGCTGCCATCTGGGCCTCCGCCTCCGCCTCGGCCGTGCTGAGTTTCGCGTGGCGGCGCTTGCGCACCCGCAGCCCGACGAACACCACGATCAGCACGACCGCGGCGATCGCCGCGTACAGCGAGTACTGGGTGATGGCATTGTAGATCGTGGTGATGTGCTGGCCGGCGAAGTAGCCGATGCTGACCCAGGTCCCGACCCAGAGGGCGGCGCCGAGCGCGTTGAAGGCCACGAACTTGAGCCAGTGCATGTGCGTGATGCCGGCGATCAGGCCGTTGGCCTGGCGCAGCCCCTCGATGAAGCGGGCGATCGTGATGATCTTGCCGCCGTGATTTTCGAAGAACCGCTCGGCCTTATCCAGCCGTTCGGGGGTGATGAACACGTATTTGCCCCAGCGTTCGACCAGCGCGCGGCCGCCGAACCGGCCGATCGCGTAGCCGATGTTGTCGCCGACCACGGCGGCCGCGAAGCCGACCAGGCCGACGGCGACGACATTCAGCCGGCCGGAGCCAGCGTAGATGGAGGCCGCGATCAGCACCGTCTCCCCCGGCACCGGGATGCCGAAGTCCTCCACGAGGACAAGCAGCGCGACCGCCCACAGCCCGTAGTGGCTCAGCGGTGACGACAGCGAGTTGAGGAATCCCGGCAGGACCGGCTGCTGGCCGCCGCTCACGGCGGCGGCGACGGCGGTAAGCAACAGTCAGTCATCCCCAGGTCGGTATTCAGCCGTCGTTAGCGCGACGGCGGGTTACCGTTCAGCCTAGCCGGGACCCGGACCTTCGTGATCTTGCTCGGCCGCAACCGCGGGCGCGGCGTCGGCCGCGCGAGCGGACTCGGCGGCCGGGACCGCGCTCGCCGCCGCCGCGAACGCCGCCGCCAGCGGGCCGGCCGTCAGTCCGGCCTGCCACGGACGGGCGCCGTAGCTCCGCAGCGCGGCGGTGATCGTTTCCGCGGTCGCCGGCGACGGCGGTTCCCAGGCCAGCCGGCGCAGCGCGTCAGGGGCAAGCAGGTTCTCGAGCGGCAGCCGGCCGGCGGCGGCCAGCGTCCCGATCGCTTCCCTGGCGGCGGCCAGGCGCGCCGCGGCGGCGGGTTCGCGTTCGGCCCAGCGGTGCGCGGGCGGCGGGCCGGGGACCGTCGCCGCGCCGGCGACTTCTGGCAGCTCCGCTTCGTCGAGATCCCTGACGCGGAGGACGGCGGCCGCCCAGCGGTCGGAGTACTTGCGCGCGTAGCGTGCGTGGAACCCGCTGATCCGCTCGAGCTGCGGCCGTCCCGTCGGCGGCGGCTTGGCCGCCTCCGCGCGGGCGGCGTCGACGATGGACTGGTCGCTCAGCACCCGGCGCGGCGACAGGTCGATCTCCTGGGCGATCTCATCCCGTGTCTGCCACAGCTCGCGCACGACCGCGAGCGCCCGCCTGGTGCGGACTTTGTGGATGCCCGAGGTGCGCCGCCACGGGTCGGCCCGCGGCGGGGGCGGGGGAGCGGCCACGATCGCGGCGAACTCCTGGCGGGCCCATTCCGTCTTGCCCTGCTCGTCGAGCTGCGCGGCGAGCGCGTCGCGCAGCTCGGCCAGCACTTCCACGTCCAGGGCCGCGTACTTGAGCATTTCGGTCGGCAGCGGCCGCACTGACCAGTCCGCGGCCGAGTGCTCCTTGGCCAGCCGGAAGCCGAGCACTTCCTCGAGCATGGTGCCGAGCGCCACCCGCGGGTAGCCGAGCAGCCGCCCGGCCAGCTCGGTGTCGAACAGCGCGGACGGCTGGTAACCGATCTCGGCCAGGCAGGGCAGATCCTGGGAGGCGGCGTGGAGCACCGCCTCGACGCTGGCTAGCGCCGTGCTGAGCCCCGACAGGTCGGGGCAGGCGATCGGGTCGATGAGCACCGTCCCGGCCCCCGCGCGGCGCAGCTGGACCAGGTAGGCGCGCTGGCCGTAGCGGTAACCAGAGGCTCGTTCGGCGTCGATGGCGAGCGGTCCAGTCCCGGCCGCGAGCCGGGCGACGGCCTCCGCCAGGGCCTCCGCCGTGACGATGACCGGCGGCAGCCCGTCAGCGGGCTCAAGCAGGTCGATAATCTCCCGGACCGGACCGTCGTCCGGCGCGGGCACGTCGTCGCCGGGGCCTGCTTCCCCCGCGGGCGCGCCGTCGACGGCGCCTGCTTCCGCCGTGTTGCCTTCCGCGGCGATCACTGTCTCGCCGCCGCCTTCGTCCGCCCGGCCCGCGCCGTCAAGGCCTTCTTCACTGAGGCCTTCAGCGCTGCGACCTTGTTCGCTCGTGCCCTCAGGGCTGAAATCCTCACCGGCCCGGCCGCTGTCCGCGCGCGAGGCGCCCTCGGCGGTCACCGGCGCCGCCGGCCGCTTGGCCCGGAGGTCCGGCCGCTCTGCCTGTGCCGGTCAAGCGCACGGGTCCCGGGCGGCTGGGCGGGCAGGCCGGACGCCGCGGCGAGAACGTCAGACCAGGCCAGGATGGCGCCGCAGATCTCGTCTTCGATCTCCTCGTCCGCCGGGCACCAGGAAGCGCGCAGCTCGAACGCGGTGGCCGGCGGTTCGTCTTCCTTGGCGCCGTACCCTTCGGTGATCACCCGCGTCACCGTACCGCTCGGCGCGCAGTAGCCGGGAGCGTGCAGGTCAAGCGCGTCCGTCAGCCAGGACCAGCCGACCTCGCCGAGCAGCGGGTCGGCCGCCATCTCCTCGTCCACGTCGGCGTGCACCTGAATCACCACGCGGAACGTGCCCGTCCAGCCGTCCTGCCCCGCCGGGTCGTGCAGCAGCATGAGCTTGGCGGTGCCGGCTTCCGTCCCGTCCCTGTACGCGGTGGCGGCGACGGCGACCGCATGCGCTGCCAGCCGCTTCGGCGCGGGCCAGTCCTCGAATTCGAGGTCGTCCCTGACCTCCGCGACCGCGTCGCGGCCAGCCTCGAGCGCGGTCACGGCGGCGGCGAACGCGGCCCCGGGGCCCGCTGCGGGGCCTGGGCCAGCCTGTCCGGCGTCAGCCTGCACCCTGCCCGCCTGCCCCCTGCTCGCCTGAACCGTGCTCTTCTGTTCCCTGCTCGCCTGGATACCGCTCGCCAGAACCGTGTTCATCTGAACCGTGCTCGCCTGCCGAGCGTCAGCTTGCACCCCGTCAGCATCCCCGCCTGCCCGCGCTGGCACGGGCGTGTCCGCCAACTTCATGGCCTGAGCGTACGTCGCGCCTGGCAGCAGCGGGAGCACCGGCGGCCAGCGTAACCGTTCCGAGGTCCGGCGTCGCGGTTACGCGGCACGGACGGACTGTCTGGCCGCGCTGATTACCTGGCCGGCGCCTGCCGCCGAAGTTCCCATGATCACAGTGCCCATGAATACCCCGGTGCCGCAGGCCGAACACACCCATTCGGTGCACCCGCTGACGGAGTCGGGGCACTGGTCGTCGGCCTGCCAGCCGGGATGGACCTGCTCGAAGGGCTCGTCGCCACCACATCCGGGACAGTTCCCAAGCGGCTGCGTCATCGCGGTGCCCCCTACAGTTGCTCGCCTAGTGGCTGTTGGTACGTGGTACTTGGCAGGACTCGCCCCGATCTTGGCATGTACGGGCGTGATTTCGGTGGATCTCAGGCGGCGTGTCGCCGGGGCGGGCCGGGCCGTTCGGTAGACTCGCCAGGGTGACCCAGCCGAGCCAGAACCAGCCCACCCAGCAGGCGAGCTCGCCTTTCCTCCGGGCCTGCCGGGGCGAGCCGGTGCCGTACACCCCGGTCTGGTTCATGCGGATGGCCGGGCGGTCGCTGCCCGAGTACAAGCGGGTCCGCGGTGACATCCCCATGCTGGAGTCGTGCACCAGGCCCGAGCTTGTCACCGAGATCACGCTGCAGCCGCTGCGCCGGTACGACGTGGACGCGGCCGTCCTGTTCAGCGACATCGTAGTGCCGCTGCGCGCGGTCGGCGTGGACGTTGACATCAAGCCGGGCGTCGGCCCGGTGATCGGGCACCCGGTCAGGGATCTGGCCGATGTCGAGCGGCTGCGCCCGCTGACGCCCGCTGACGTCCCGTACATCAGTGAAGCGGTGAAGTCGCTGGTCGGCGAGCTGGGTGGCAAGCCGCTGATCGGGTTCGCCGGCGCACCGTTCACGCTCGCGTCCTACCTCATCGAGGGCGGCCCGTCCAAGAACCACGACAAGACCAAGGCCCTGATGTACGGCGACCCGGAGCTGTGGCACGCGCTGCTCAGCCGGCTCACGGACATCGCTATCGCGTTCCTCCAGGTGCAGGTCGACGCCGGGGCCGCGGCGGTGCAGCTGTTCGACTCCTGGGTCGGCGCGGTCAGTCCCGCGGACTACCGGCACGCTGTCCTGCCGCACACCAGGCGGATATTCGCGGCGCTCGCCACGTCCGGGGTGCCGCGGATTCACTTCGGCGTCGGCACCGGCGAGCTCCTCGGCCTGCTGGGCGAGGCGGGCGCCGACGTGGTCGGGGTGGACTGGCGGATCCCGCTCGACGAGGCCGCGCGCCGGGTCGCCGCCGGATCAGGCAGCCAGGTCACGGCGCTGCAAGGCAACCTGGACCCGGCAGCGCTGCTGGCCGGCTGGGACGTGACCGAGTCCCGCGCCCGGGCCGTACTCGAAGACGCCAGGCCGCTCGGCGGCCACGTGTTCAACCTGGGCCACGGCGTCCTGCCGGACACCGACCCCGACGTCCTCGCCCGCCTGACCGATTACGTCCACGAGGCAACCGCCGCCAGCCGCTGACACAGGCCACACCGGGGGTACCGGCACCGGGCGCGGCGCGGCCGTGGCTGAGCGCACGCTGCGATCATCAGGCCCCGCGCACTCCTTGCTGATAACAGCAAGAAGCGCCAGCGGCGCGCGGGGTGCGGCGCGTCGGGAGTGCGGAGGTCCGGCTTGCGGGGGTGCGGCGCGTGCTGGGGGGTGGGCGTCCGCCGTTTGGGCGGGTGCCGGGGTTGGGCGTTCGGGCGGGTGGCGGAGGCTTCGGGTCTGTGGATAATGGCGGTGTGCTGATCAGGATCGTGGGGACCGGGTTGCCTGGCGCTTCGTGCGGTCCTAGCCCCGACCGGCCGGGCGGGTACACGAATATCCACGTCGGCGTCCAGCGCCGGGCTAAGCCGGGTGAGCTGCTTGGCATGGTCCCCGGCGACGCGCCGGAGGCGAGCTGGACCCTGGACGCCGTCGTGACGTCGGTGCCAGGAACGGCCGCGGATGTCAAAGGGCCCTATATCCAAGGACCGCCGGGCGGGCGGTTTATCTACCTGAGCTGGGGCACCGTCGACCGGCCGGGCGAGTTCGCGCTGTTTCGCCGGGCCAAGCTGTGGCTGGAAGCGGTTCCTCCCGATGTGCTCCGCGACGCGGCCGAACGCGGCGTCCTCGTGGGACGCCTGGGGCTTACCGACGTCAAAGGACATCCGCTGTGCGCGTCGGTGCGGCCGCCGCTCATCGAGTGGTCGGCGGCGAGCGGCTGAACGGCCCGGTGCGGTGAGCGGTCCCGCACTGTTCACCGCGGATTCGCGGAGGGCGCTGGCTGCCCGTGCGAGAGAAATGGGACAATAGGGACGTGACTTGGATCGAACTAGACGGTGCCGTCAACGCCAGGGACCTGGGCGGGACGCCCACCAGCGACGGTGGCAGCATCGTCCCGCGCCGCCTGCTGCGCTCGGAGAACCTGCAGGAGCTCTCGCCGGCCGACATCACCCGGCTGGTTGACGAGTTCGGCCTGACCACGGTCGTCGACCTGCGCTCGACCAACGAGGTGACGGTCGAGGGGCCCACGCCGCTCGACGCGCTGCCGACGGTGCGGCACGCGCACCATCCGGTGCTCACCGAGCTGCTCGACGCGTCGGACACGGCCAAGGTGGCGCTGCTGACCGAGTCGCTCGAGGCGGACCGCGCGCGGTACCCGGACGACCCGATGTGCGGCCACTACCTCGGTTACCTGGAAAACCGGCCGGATCAGGTGACCGACGCGCTGCGGTCCGTCGCGTCCGCTCCGGGGGCGGCGATCGTGCACTGCGCCGCGGGCAAGGACAGGACCGGCGTTATCGTCGCGCTCGCGCTCACCCTGGCCGGGGTCGAGCCGGAGGTCGTCGTCGCCGACTACATGGCGACCGACGAGAAGCTCGAGGCGATCGTCGAGCGCCTGGCCCGCTCCCGGATGTACGCCGGCGACGTGACCAGCAGGCCCGTCAAGGCGCACGCACCCCGGGCGGAGACCATGAAGGCGTTCCTTGAGCAGCTTGACGCCCGTTACGGCGGCGTCGGCCGCTGGCTGACCGCGAACGGGTTCGGCCCGGACGAGGCCGCCCAGCTGCGCGCCAAGCTCAGGCAAGCGTGACCGCGTTGGTCAAAGCCTGCCTTATCGACGTCTACGACACCATCCTGCAGTCCCGCTTCGTGCCGCGGATGGCGGCGGTCATCGAGCCGCTCGGTGTCTCGATCGAGGGCTGGCTGGCCGAGTGGGAAACGATGCGCGAGGACCGGGACCGTGGCAGGATCACGATCGCCGGCTCCTATGCCAGGACGCTCGGCGCCCTTGGCATCGAGCCGGAGCCCGGCCTGGTTGACGAGCTGTCCCGGCGTGACCGGGAACTCGCCCGCTCCTCGATCCGCCTGTGTGACGACACTGTGCCCTTCCTGGCCTGGCTCAGGTCCCGGGGCGTGCGCACCGCCCTGGTGTCCAACTGCGCCGACAACACCCGGGGGCTGCTTGAACACCTCGGGGTGTTGCCGCTGGTCGACGTGGCGGTGCTGTCGTGCGAGGTCGGCTCCATGAAGCCGTACCCGGAGATCTACGTCACCGCGCTTGAGGAGCTGGGCGTGGCGGCCGTCGACGCGGTGTTCATCGACGACCAGCCGGCGTTCTGCGTCGGCGCGGAAGCGGTCGGCGTACGGCCGGTTCAGATCGCCCGCGACGCGGTGAACGGCTACGACGCGCGCTGGAATTTCCCTGTCGTTCATTCTCTGGACGAGGTCCAGTCACTGTTGTGACGCGGAAATTTTGTCCGGGTGCGTTAGATCTTGCGGTACTTCGTAGCGATAGTGGGTAACGCGAGAAGGGCGACACCAGATGGCGCCGGGAACGCATGCGCTGAGTCCCGTGCTCACCGTGGGCGGGGACGGCACTTCCGCTGCCCGCCGCAGCGCGCTGATCATCTCCGCTGCCGCCTATGCCGACACGCAGCTCGCCTGGCTCAGGCCGCCGGTCAGCGGCACCGCTGAGCTGGCCGCGGCGCTCGCGGACCCGCAGGTCGGCGGGTTCGGCGTCGACACGCTCGCCAACGGCACCGAGACCGAGACCCGCCTGGCCATCGCGCGGTTTCTCGCCGGCCGGACCGCCGGCGAGACCGTCGTGCTCTACCTGTCGTGCCACGCCATCCGGGACCACGCGCAGCTCTACTTCGCGGCCGCCGACACGTGGCTGCGCTACCCGCAGCGCAGCGCCGTCCCCGCCGCGTCGGTCCTTGACCAGCTTGAGCGCTGCGGCGCGGGGAACCGGCTGCTCATACTCGACTGCTGCTTCGTCGGCGGCTTCGCCGAGGAGCGGGGCGACATCGACCTGGCGACGGAACTGGCCCTCGAGGGGCGGGGGATCGCCGTCCTGTCGGGATCGCGGGTCAGGGAGTACTCCTACGAGGGCCTGCCGATCGGACCTGAACTGCCGCGCTCGCTGTTCACCGAGGGGCTGGCGGCGGGGCTCGCGGCCGGCTCGGCCGACGACGACGGCGACGGGTGGGTGACGGTGGCCGAGGCCTACGGCCACGCCTACCGCTACGTCAGCCAGTACACGCCTCGCCAGGCGCCGCAGTACCACCTGGACTCCGGTCAGGGCGAGATCGTCCTCGGGCACGTGCCCGGCCGGGGCGGGGAGCCGGGCCGCCCGGGGGCAAACCCGCCAGGAACGGGGGGCGCACGGCCGCGCCTGCCGATGCCCTGGCGGGTGTTTCCCGGCCCGGGGGGTTCGGCCTCGCTGCCCGCGCTCGGCCTGCCCGGCGCCGGCCCGCGGCGAGAAGACCGTGACGGTGCCCGCCGTGACAGCACCCGCCGCGCGGCCGGCGCGCATGAGTCCGCTCCCGCCCGGGTGGCGGAAGCCGCCTCCGCGACGGCGGGGGCCAGGGAAGGCGCTCCCGCCGGCGCGATCGTCGAGCAGGACAAGGACAACGCCTACTGTGTGGCGTTCAGCCCGGACAGCCTGCTGCTCGCCTCAGGCGGCTGGAACCGCCCGGTCAGGATGCGGGACACGGCCGCTGGCAGCCTGGCCCGCGAGCTGAAGTCCGCCGGGTCGGCCTACGACCTGGCCTTCAGCCCGGACGGCACGCTGATCGCCACCGGCGGGCGCGACGGGACCGTCGCCCTGCATGACCTGTCAGGCAAGCGGCCGCGGGCGCGCAAGGCGAATGCATCGCCGGTCCGCGCGGTGGCGTTCAGCCCGGACGGCACGCTGCTGGTGTCCGGGCACGAAGACGGCGTGGCCAGGTTCTGGGACGTGCCGACGCTCGGGCGCCGCCTGGAGCTGCGGGCAGAAGGCGAGACCGTCTACGGTGCGGCGTTCAGCCCGGACGCCAGGCTCGTCGCCGCCGCCTGCGCCGACGGCGCCGTGCGGCTGTGGCGGCTCTTCGCCGCCGACGAGCCGCCCGCCGTGCTCCCGTGCCACACAGGCTGGGCCACCGGGGTGACCTTCAGCCCGGACGGGCGGCGGCTGGCCTCGGCCGGCGCCGACGGGCTGGTTGTGATGCACGACACGCTGACCCGTGAGCAGACGGGCGTGCTGCGGGCAGGCGACGGCATCGTCAACGCCATCGCGATCAGCCCGGACGGTTCCTTCCTCGCCGCCGCCCGCGAGACCGGCGCCGTGACCGTCTGGGAACTGGCGACCGGCCGCGCGGAGACGATGCCCGGCCATGCCGGCCACGTCAACGACGTCGCCTTCAGCCCGGACGGCAGGCTGCTGGCCTCGGCCGGCAAGGACGGCACCGTCCGCCTCTGGCGCTGAGGCCCCGCCGCCGTTCGAGGCAGCGGCGGGTCCGTGGCAGGCTTGATGTCATGGCAACTCCGGTCACCCCCCACGTGGTCATCGTCGGCGGCGGCATCGCCGGGCTCGCCGCGGCTTTCTTCCTCAAGGACGAGCCGGTCAGGGTGACGGTCCTGGAGGGCTCGCCGCGCCTGGGCGGGAAGCTGTCCGCCTCCGACGTCGCCGGCGTGGCCATGGACGAGGGAGCCGAGGCGCTGCTCGCCCGGCGGCCCGAGGGCATCGAGCTGATCAAGGCGGCCGGGCTGGACGGCGACTTGGTCCCGGCGGGCGTTACCTCGTCCGCCATCTTCACCAGGGAGGCGATGCGGGCGCTGCCGCGCAGGCAGTTCATGGGGGTACCCGCGGACCTGGACGAGCTGGCCGCGACGGGGGTGATCTCACCCCAGGGGATTGCCAGGGCCAGGGACGAGGCGGCGCCGGCGGTGAACGCTGGCCCCGGCAGCGGACCGGGTGAGCGGCCAGACGCGGCGCGGCTCGGGGCGGACGGCGACGTTTCCGTCACCGGCTACATCGGCGCGCGGCTCGGCTCCGAGATCGTCGACCGGCTGGTGGACCCGCTGCTCGGCGGCGTCTACGCCGGGCGCTCCGAGGACCTCTCCTTCGCCGCGACCCTCGCGCCGCTCGCCGCCGCGGCGCGCACGCACGCCACGCTGACCGACGCGGCCAGGTCACTGCTTCCGCCCGCCCCGTCGGACGGTGCGAGCAAGCCCGCCCCGGTGTTCGTCACGCTGACGACGGGGCTCGGGGCGCTTCCCGAGGCCATCGCCAAGGCTTCCGGCGCGGACGTACGCACCAGCGCCACGGTGCGGGAGCTGCGCCGCACGCCGGCCGGGTGGCGGCTCACGGTCGGCTCGGCCGCCGATCCCGAGTACCTGGAGGCGGACGCGGTCATTATCGCCGCGCCTGCGGCGCCGGCCGCGCGGCTGCTGAAGGACACCGTGAGCGCCGCCGCGGCCGAGCTCGCGCAGATCCCCTCCGCGTCGATGGCCATCGTTACGCTCGCCTTCCGTGCCGCTGACTTTCCCGCCCAGCAGCGCAGCGGCTACCTCGTCCCCGCGGTCGACGGCCGGGCGGTCAAGGCGGCGACGTTCTCCACCGTGAAGTGGCCGCACCTGGCCGCGCAGGCGCCGGTGCACGTCGTCCGCTGCTCCGTCGGCCGCAGCGGCGACGTCGCCGTGCTGCAGCGCGACGACGCGGAACTGGCGGCGCTGGCGGCCGGCGAGCTGGCGGGCGCGGTCGGCCTGACCGCGGAACCGGTCGAGTACCGGGTCACCCGCTGGGGCGGCGGTCTGCCGCAGTACAACGTGGGCCACCTCGGCCGCGTCGCGCGGGTCCGCGCGGCCGTCGCGCAGCAGCCGGGCCTGGCCGTCGCGGGCGCCGCCTATGACGGGGTCGGCATCCCGGCCTGCGTCGCGACCGCCAAGTCGGCCGCAGGCCAGGTCACCGCGTACCTGGCGAGCCGCCCTCGGTAACCGGGCAATGCTGGCCGCCGGACCGTGGCCAGGACCCGTGGCCGGTGCGGCCGGCGGCCCGGCGGCGTCATCATCGGGCTGACTGACCTGGGCATACGTCCTTCCGTGCAAGTAGACGAGCAATCCGGTGACCGGGCGTGCGCCCAGGCGGGCGCTATGGGCATACGCCCGGCCCTGCGGTTAGAGGGGAAGGTCCGGTGGCGAGTGCCCCGCCCACCGGGCGAAGCTGGACGGGGCGGGCGGAGCCGCGCACTCGTTCGGCATCACTAAGCTTTTGGGTTATGAGTGAGACGGCTGCGGAGCAGGCAGAGCAAGAAGAGAAGAAGCGGCTCAAGGCGCGGGAGCTCAACGAGCTCATCCGGTACACCATGTGGGCCGTGTTCACGGTGACCGACCGGGACTTCGCCCGCGAGGAGGCCGGCGCGGAGCTTGACCAGCTCATCGAGCAGGCCGCGGGCAAGGGCATCGTCACCCGGGGCTGCTACGACCTGCAGGGCATGCGGGCGGACGCCGACTTTATGATCTGGTGGGTCGCGCCGACCTCGGACGAGCTGCAGGAGATGTACGTCAACTTCCGGCGGACCCAGCTCGGCTACGCGTCCGAGCCGGTCTGGTCGGCGATGGCGCTGCACCGGCCGGCCGAGTTCAACAAGAGCCACATCCCCGCGTTCCTGGCCCAAGAGGAACCGAAGAACTACGTCTGCGTTTACCCGTTCGTCCGGTCACTCGAGTGGTACCTGCTGGACCCGGCCGAGCGCCGCAAGATGCTCGCCGAGCACGGCATGATGGCCCGTGAGTACCCGGACGTGCGCGCCAACACGGTGAGCAGCTTCGCGCTGAACGACTACGAGTGGATGCTGGCTTTCGAGGCCGACGAGCTGTACCGGCTCGTCGACCTCATGCACCACCTGCGGGGCGCCGAGGCACGGCGGCACACCCGGGTCGAGATCCCGTTCTACACCGGCCGCCGCAAGCCGGCCGTCGAACTGGTCGCCGCCCTCGCGTAAGCCGCGCGGTGGACTAGCGTCCGGGCGCCAGGCAACCGTCGCCCGCCGCCCGCTCAGTCGGCTGCCCCGCCCTCGCCGGCCGGCCGCTGACGCCGCCCGTTGATCCGGCGGCGGGCCCACCAGCCGAGGCCGGCCAGCACCAGCACCGCGATGATGAACGGCGCCGCCGCGCCCAGTGCCGTCAGCAGCCAGCCGATCGTCACCACGAAGGCGTGCCACCCGTGGGCCAGGCCGCTCCAGAGCCCGGGCGGCGCCGACGACTTGGTGCTCGGCACCACGACGGCTTTCGGCCCGACCAGGCTGAGCGTCAGCGTCGCGTAGGAGGTCTCGTGGTTGAGCGAGCTCTGCTGCGCCAGCATGGCCTCGAGGTCAGACTCCTGCGCGTCGATCTGGTTCTGGACCGACAGCAGCGCGCTCACGCTGCCCGCCTGCTTGAGCAGCGCGCGGAGCTGAGCGATGGCCGCCTCGTCGGAGGCCACCCGGCTGCTGGTGTCGGCGACCTGCTGGGTGACGTCCTGCGCCTGCTGCGACAGCGCGAGCTGGGTGCCGAGCCCCGTGCCTGACAAGGACGCCAGCGTCGCCTGGTAGGCGGCGACCGGGATCTTGAACGTCACCGTGGCGGTGGCCTGGTCGGGGCGGCCCTGGCCTGACGAGGCTTTCTCGGCCGAGACATACCCGCCCGCGGCCGTCACGATCGAGGTGGCCCGCGAGACCGCGGTGGCGACGCTGGCCGCGCGCACGCTGAGCTGCGCGGTGTAGATCAGCTGCTGCCCGGTCGGTGCCAGCTTGGTCGAGGACGCCGTGGAGCCGGAGCTAGCGCTGGAGCTGGATGAAGAGCCCGCGGCGAAGCCGCCGGAGGCCGCGGCGGACGCACCGGCGGCCGCGGGGGCGGGGGCAACCGCCACGCTCCCGGAGTCGGCCGAAGACGACGAGCTGCTGCCCGAGCAGCCGGCCGCCGCGACGGCGGTGATGACAAGCAGGACCGCGGCCGCCGCCAGCTGCGGGCGGCGGACGGCGGGTACAGCACGCTTGATACGCATGCCCCTTGGACGGCGGCAGCGAACGGCCTGGTTGCACGGCCAGGTCACGATTCGGCCGCGTCTCTCGTCTTGACCGGGCGGGAAGCGCCTGGCACAGTCCGGTCAGGCGCAACCACGGGAAGCGGGCCGGCGTGAACGCGACGAGCCGGGCGCCGGGGAGTCCGGCCGAAGCGCACCGCCGGATGCGCGAAAATTGAGGTATGGCCGAGGATCTACGCGTTAACAGCTGGCTGGTGATACCCGCCGGCGAGCTGCGCGAGCGTTTCTCCCGGTCCTCGGGTCCCGGCGGGCAGTCGGTCAACACGACCGACAGCCGGGCGGAGCTCTCTTTCGACATCGCGCGCTCGCCGTCCCTGCCCGAGCGGGAGAAGCACCGCGCGCTGACCAGGCTCGCCGCCCGGCTGACGGACGGCGTGGTCACCGTGGCGGCGGAGACCGAACGCAGCCAGCTGATGAACCGCGACGCGGCCAGGGCCAGGCTCGCCGCCCTGCTGCGGGAGGCGGTCGCGCCGCCACCGCCGCCCCGGGTGCCCACTAAGCCCACCCGAGGGGCGCGCGAGCGGCGGCTGGCCGACAAGCGGCGCCGCGCCCAGACGAAGCGCGGCCGCCGTTACGACACCGGCAGCGAGTAAGCGGGCCGGCCGCCGGGTGAGCTGCCCGTTAACGGGCAGCCAGCGCCCAGGTAAAGCCGCCCGCCTGGCGGCGGGAGCGTCAGCTCTCGGCCGGACCAGCGGACCCCGCGGACTCCTTGGGCTCCAGGGTCAGCGAGATCGAGTTGATGCACCAGCGCTCGTCGGTCGGTGTCCCGTACCCCTCGCCGGTGAACACGTGACCCAGGTGCGAGTCGCAGGCGGCGCAGCGCGCCTCGACCCGGACCATGCCGAGCGTGCGGTCCTCGATCAGCGTCACCGCGTCGTCGTCGGTCGGCTGGTAGAACGACGGCCAGCCGCAGTGCGACTCGAACTTCGCGTCAGAGCGGAACAGCTCCGCCCCGCACGCCCGGCAGCGGTACACGCCGGTGGTCTTGTCGTCGGTGTACTCGCCGGTAAACGCCCGCTCGGTGCCCGCCTGGCGCAGTACCGCGTACTCGTCCGGGCTGAGGAGCTCGCGCCACTCAGCGTCGGTACGCTCAACCTTCTCCATGTCATCAACCCAATCGGTCGGTACTAACAGGGACACGCGCGGGAAACGGCGGCGGCGGCAGCCGTGGCTGGCACCGCCCTACAGCCGCGCGTCGGGTGCCAGCCGCTCCATGATCTCGGAGGCACGCAGCACCGCTTTGCCCTCGTCGGCGGACGGGTCACCGACCGCCGAGTCGAAGTTCATGTCATAGAACACTTCGGTGACCCCGCAACTTCCCAGCCACCGGACGTCCTCGCGGATCTGCTCGAACGACCCGGACAGCAGCCGCCGCTGCCCGGTGGTCTTGGAAACCGCAGGCTCACCTGGGCGCACCACGCCGCGGCAGACGATCCGGGCCGGGCCTCGGCCCGCCGCCCGGGCGGCGTTCTGCACCACCATGGCGGACTCGGCGATCACGGACAGGTCAGCCCCCGACGAGGTGACCCACCCGTCGCCGATCCGCCCGGCCCGCTCCATCGCTCCCCGCGACATCCCGCCGATCAGTACCGGCGGTCCCGGCTGCTGCACCGGCCGCGGTTCCTGACGGCCCGCGGGGACGGAGAGGTAGGTTCCCTGGTAGCCGGTGCCGCCGCTCCACAGTGCCCGCAGGGCGGCGACGAACTCATCCGCCCGCGCGCCCCGGTGCTCCATCGACACGCCGGAACCGGTGAATTCCTCCGGCAGCCAGCCAGAACCGATGCCCAGGTCAAGCCGCCCGCCTGACAGGACGTCGACGGTCGCGGCCTGCTTGGCGAGCAGCAGCGGCGACTGGAAAGGGTGGTTGACCACCGCCACCCCGAGCCTGATCGACGAGGTGGCCGCGGCCAGGTAGCCGAGCGACACCATCGGGTCGAGCACCGAGTGGTACACCGGCGCGAGCTTCGCCCCGGCCGGCGCGAACAGCCGCTGGAAGGTCCACAGTGACCGGTAGCCGAGCCGCTCGGCTCGACGGGCCAGCTCCGCCAGGTTCCGCGGGGTCGCCCAGGACCCCGAGATCGCCGCACCGAATCCGATGTCCATCGGGCCACCCTATTACCGGGCCGTCTGTCCGGTAATAGGCGCCCGCGGGGAAACGCGCCAGGAAGCGTCCGCCAGGAAGCGTCCGCCAGGAAGCGCCCGCCCGGAAGCGCTCCCCTGGAAGCGCCGCCGGGAAGCGCCTGCCCGGAAGCGCTCCCCTGGAAGCGCCTGCCCGGAAGCGCCTGCCCGGAAGCGCCCGTGGAGGAGCGCCCGCCGGGATGCGCCCGCACGGGAACGGGTTAAAGCCCGCGGCGCGGCGGGAAGACCGTTTGTCCGTGAACACAATGAACCAGGCCCGTGGGACACTGCCACGGTGACCGATTTGCACCTGCCGGGCGTGCCGTTTCCGCTGACGTCTTCCGGGACGCCCGCCTGTGAGGCCAGCGTCGACGGCGGGATCTTGACGCTCGTCAGCGGCCCGAAGTCTGACATGTTCATCGACCCGGCAGGCGATGAGGCCGCGCGTCCGGACGCGGGGCGCTGGACCGGCCTGCCCAACGAGGAAGACTTCACCCTCGCGGCCCGGGTGACCGTCGGCTTCGGCGCCGCCTTTGACGCGGGTGCCCTGCTGGTGTACCTCAGTGAGCGGCGCTTCGCCAAGGTCTGCTACGAGTTCTCGCCGCAAGCCACGCCGATGGCGGTGACCGTGGTCACGCACGGCACGTCGGACGACAGCAACTCGTTCGAGACGGCCGGCGGCCCGCTCTGGCTGCGGGTCACCAGAGCGGGCCGCACCTGGGCGTTCCACGCCTCGTCTGACGGCGGTTACTGGCGGATGCTGCGCTACTTCACGCTGGGCGAGACATCGGCCGCCCGGGTCGGCTTCCTCGCCCAGTCACCCGCCGGCGCGGGCTGCACCGCGGTCTTCGACTCGGTCCGCTACCAGGTCGGCGCGCCCGTCAACCTCCGCGACGGCAGCTGACGTCACGGAGGTTGGCGGGCGCTGGCGTCAAGACAGGCTGGTTACGAGAGTGGCCTGGTCGTTGCGGCGTGTCACCCGGGTGCGGTGGGGCTGCGGGCCGGTCACGGCATGAAACCGCGACGCGGCCCGGCCGAAGGATTGGGTGTGGTTAGTGACGCTATTTGGTCGTAACGACACCCAATCATTTTCGGCCGTAACTGACGGTGACGAAGTGCGGCGGATGTGGCGGGGGAGGTGACCGGGGAGGTGACCGGGGAGGTGACGGGTCGGGCACCGAGTCGGCTGCGGCAGGGGCAGCCGCAGATCGGGCGCTGTGCGGGCCGGCGCCAGGCCGGCCAGCATGCTTAACTCGCCTGGCCGGCCGTGATCGCGGCGGTCAGCTCGCGGGCGCAGCCCCAGGACAGGGTGACCCCGGCGCCGCCGTGCCCGTAGTTGTGCCACAGCACCCGGCCGTCCGGCAGCGACTCGGCCTCGAGGCGCACCGTGGGCCTGCACGGCCGCAGGCCCACCCGCTCGGTGATCACCCGGGCGCCGCGCAGCGCGGGGAAGGCGGCCGCCGCGTCGCGCAGGATCCGCTTCGTCACCGCGGGCCGCGGCGCCAGGTCATCGGCCCCCTCATGGGCGGTGCCGCCGATGACGACGGTATCGCCGTGCGGGAACAGGTACACGTAGTCGGTGCCGCCCGTCCCGTGGTCCAGGTAGAACTCCGTGATGCCCGGGTTCTCGGCCACCACGACCTGCCCGCGTACCGGCACGAGCCCGGCATCAGGCACCAGCGTGCGGGCCCCGATCCCGGTGCAGTTCACCACCACCGGAGCCGCCACCGCGCCGAGCGCGGTCACCGTCTGCTCCGTGACCGTCCCGCCGAGGTCCGCGTACCGGTGCAGCAGGTACTCCAGGTACACCGGCATGCTGACCGCGGGCGCGGTGTACCACCAGCCGGTCACGAACCCGTCAGGCAGCTCCCCGGCACCGAGCACGCGCAGCGACGGCAGCATGGCGGTCCACGCGGGGGGCTCGTCGGGCTTGGCGCAGACCTCGCGCCCCGACAGCTGGTGCACCCCCGAGCCCGGCTCGTCCGCCAGCGCCGACAGCACGCCGAGCCCGGTTCGCGCCCACGCGTAGCAGCGGCCGGGCGGCCCGCACCGCACCGGGCCCCAGATCGCGCCGGCCGCGATCGACGTCGTCGCGGACGGCGGCGCCGCGCTGATCACCCGGGTGGCCAGCCCCGCCTCGGCCAGTGAGATAGCGGTCGTCAGCCCGGCCACCCCGGCCCCTACCACCACCGCGTCTACGTCAGTCACGCCTCCCGACGCTACCCCGGCGCCGCCCGCCCCGGTCCGCCCGGGTCCGCCCGGGTCAGGCAGTGGTCAGGCAGTGGCCAGGCGGCGTCACTTCGGGTGCCAGCGCCGCCCATCGGATCGCGGTCTGACTAGGGTGAACGACTCGAAAAGGACGAAATCGTCTGCTGGACGGCCGCGCCCGCCCGCGGCCGGGCCAGCCGGCCCGGCCGGGCCAGCCGGCCCGGCGGGCCCGGCGGGGCCGGCGAGGCCAGCGGGGCCAGCCGGGTCGGCGACGGCCGCGTGGTAGTACCTGACGATGACGGACGTCTGGCCGCCCGCCTCGCTGCCCGGGTTGACGTCGAAGACCGCGATACCGTACCCGGGCGCCGCGTTACGCCGCGCGGACCAGGTGGCGGCCTCGACCGCGTCGGCGGCCGGCCGCGCCCCGGCACGCCCAACCCCGTCACGTACAACCCCGTCACGTACAACCCCGTCACGTACAACCCCGTCACGGGGAAGCGGGGTCACGTCACCAGGAACCCGGGCGTCAGGCACCCCGCCGGCTGCCCTGGTGAACACGCGGGCCAGCCGCGGCGAGCGGCCTGGTCCTGCCTCCGCCGGTGCGCCTCCGCAGCCGAGCACTAGGTGCACGGTGCCCTGGCTGGTGTCGAACACCCCGCTGTCCACCGTTGTCACCGGGTGCGGGCGGCAGGTGTCGGCCAGCGCGCCGGTCACCGCGTCCGCGCCGGCTCCCGCCTCGGAGCCGCGGACGGGGAAGGACCGCTCGTACCCGTGGTCGTGCCCCGACAGCACGAGGTCGACCTCGTAGGTGTCGAACAGCGGCAGCCACTCCCGGCGCACGCCCGCGTCTGACCCGCTGCCCGCCGCCCCGGACGAGCAGGCGCACTGGTGCAGCTGGACGACGATCCAGTCGAGCGACGCGTCGCCGCGGGCGGCCGCCAGTGTCGCCTCAAGCCAGCGCGTCTGCGCGCCGCCCGAGTAGCCGGCTGAGTAGCCGCCCGGGTAGCCCGCCGCGTCGCCGCGTGGCGCGGCCGGGCCCTGACAGGCGACGTCGTCTCCGCTCAGCGTGACGAACAGGGCGGTCCCGACCCGGAACGCGTACCACCGGCCGTCAAAACCGTCGGCGCTGTTGGACGGCAGCGTGTACCTGGTAAGGAAGGGCGGGTCCGGCTGCCCGGCGGGCACGGGCTGGTGACTGCCGGGCACCGGCAGCCACGGCCGGTTCGCGGCCGATGTCTGCACCTGGTTGCCGAAGTCCCGCCAGGCTTGCGGCTGCCGCTCGGTCACCGCCCCGGCATCGGCGAAATCCGCGTTCAGCAGGTGAAACAGCGGCTGGAAGGTCTCCACCGCGCCCACCGCGTACGCGGCCGCGGCCTGCCCGGACCAGGCGGAGGGGCTGTTCAGGACGGGGCTGGTCAGGACGGGGCCCGGCCCGGCCAGGTCGCCGAACGGCGCGAGGTCGCCGAAGCTGGTGAACCGGAACTCGGCCCGCCCCTCCGGCGCCGTGGTGAACGTCGCGCTGAACGGATCGGTCGCGTTCGAGTCGTTGTCCGCCGTGACCGCGTAGCCGTAGGTCGCCCCGGGGCGCAGCCCGTCCACCCGCGCGTGGTACGTCCAGGTGGCGGCTCCAGCGAGCGGGGTGCCTGCCCGCTCGGCGGCGGGAATGACCCGCTGGCCGATCCTGACGCGGGGCCTGACCGCATGGCCGACCGAGGCCCAGGACACCACCACGGTCCGCGCCGGGTCGTCGCCCCAGGTGAGGTGGACCTGCTCGGGGGTGCCGTCGTCGGCCTCCGGGCGCCCGCGCGGCGGCACCGCGGCGCTGGCGGCGATCAGGCCGGCGGTCCCCGCGGCGACCATCTGCCGCCTGGACAAACCAGTCCCCGAGTCATCTGACATGCGGAGACTTTGCCGCCTGGGGGTAAACGCCTGGTGACGGCAGGGAAGGTAGCGCCCCCCGATCTTGATGAATATTGGGATGACCCGTTCAGCTTTGCACGCCCTGTTCGAGCACCCAGCTCGCCAGCTGGGTGCGCGAAGAGAAGCCGAGCTTGGTGAAGATGTGCTCAATGTGCGAGTCAACCGTGCGCTTGGACAGGAACAGGCGCTCGGCGATCTCCCGGTTACCCAGGCCGACGGCGACCAGCGAGGCGACCTCGCGCTCCCGTCCGGTGAGCCGCTTGGCCTTCTCGGCCAGCCCGTCGTCGGCGGCCGCCGCGCCCGGGCCGGCGCCAGCGCCAGCGCCAGGTCCAGGTCCAGGTCCGATACCGCCAGTGGGCACAGCCGGGGCCTCGCCCGCCGCGACCGCGATCGCGGCGGACAGCGGCAGGGCGGCGCCGTACCCGGCGAGTGCGGTGAACCGCTCGTCGCCCAGGTGGCCGCGGGCGGTGTCGGCGCCCCCCTTGCGGATCTCGGCATAGCCCGGTCCCATCAGCACCGGCGCGCTCAGCAGGGTCCACAACGCGTCGCCGGCACCGTAAAGCACGGCGGCACGTTCGAATTCGCCGGTCGCGACCAGGCAGACCGTCAGCAGGTCGAAGCACATCGCGGTGGTGTGCAGGTCGCCCGCCTCGTCCTTGATCCGCAGGCAGGCGAGCGCGTCGCCGATCGCGGCGGCGTTGTCGCCTGACAGCCAGCGGGCGCCGCCGCGCACCCACAGCGCGGTGCCGCGCGCCCACTGCTCGCCGGTCTCGTCGCAGCGGCGCAGGCACTCCTCGCACAGCGCCACCGCCCGGTCGAGGTCGAAGGCGAGCAGGCAGACCGAGGCCAGCCGGCCGTAGGTGACCAGCGCGGCCGGGTCGGTGAAGCCGGACCGTTCGTAGACCGCGAGCGCCGCCTCGTACTCGGCCCGCGCGGTATCCAGGTCACCGGAGTTGAACGCGAGGATGCCGCGGGCGTCGGTGACGTGCGCCGCCAGGTCCTCGTCGCCGGCCGCGGCGGCCAGCCCGGCCGCCCGCGCCAGCAGCGGCCCGCCCGCGGCGAAGTCGCCCTGCTGCACCGCGAGCACGCCCGCACCGAACACCGCCCAGGCTCCGTCGTCGCCGGCCGCGTCGTCGCCGGCCGGTCCGTCGGCGCCGGTGTCGCCGACCGCGGCCGCCTGCTCGAGCCAGCCCCTGCCTTCGGTGAAATGACCCGTCATCAGCCAGTAGGACAGCAACAGCCGGGCCATCCGCAGGCCAGCCCGCGCCTCGCCCGGCGCGATGAACGAGAACTCGAGGGCCACCCGCAGGTTGGCGGTCTCCGCGCCGAGACGGCGCAGCCAGGCCGGCTGCCTGGTTTCCATCAGGCCCGCCGCCGCCTGTTCGGCCAGTTCCAGGTAGTAGTCCCGGTGCCGGGCACGGATCCGCCCGGCGGCGGCGCCCAGGTGCTCGGCGCCGAACTCCCGCATCGTGTCGAGTAGCTCGTAGCGGTCGTCGGTGTCCCCGGGTGAGGACTGGAGAATGGACTTCTCGACCAGCCGGCTCAGCGTGGCCGCCGTCCCGGGACCGCACACCCGCTCGGCCGCGGCCAGTCCGAAGCCGCCGGGAAACACCGAGAGCTCCGCCCACAGCCGCTGCTCGTCCCCGGTGCACAGCTCGTAGCTCCAGGACACCGCCGCGCGCAGGGTCCGGTGCCGGTCGACCGACGTCCTGGTAAACCCGAGGACGCGGAACCGGTCGCTCAGCCGTGCGAGGATCTCCTCGACCGGCATGCCGCGCAGCCGGACGGCGGCCAGCTCGAGCGCCAGCGGTATGCCGTCAAGCCGCCGGCAGAGCTCGGCCACGGCGGGCGCGTTCTCCGTAACGAGCGCGAAGCCGGGCACCGCCGCCCGGGCCCGGTCGACGAACAGCGTGACCGCGTCGGACTCGACCCCGCCGGCCTCGCTCCCCGGCAGCTCAAGCGGGCTGATCAGCAGCACGTGCTCGACCGGCGCGCCAAGCGGCGCCCGGCTGGTGGCGAGGACGCGCAGCCGCGGCGCGGCGCTGAGCAGCAGCCCCGCCAGCTCCGCGCAGGCCTCGGTGAGGTGCTCGCAGGTGTCGAGGATCAGCAGCAGCTCGCGTCCCGCCAGGTGGTCCGCGAGCATCCGCAGCGGATCGGCGCCCGCGTCGTCTGGCAGCCCCAGCGCTTCCGACACGGCGCGGGCGAGCAGGCCGGGATCGTGCAGCGAGGAGAGCTGGACCAGCCAGCAGCCGTCGGCGAAGCCGCCGGACAGGTCGGCCCCCGTGCGCAGCGCGAGCCGGGTCTTGCCGACGCCTGCGGCGCCGCGCAGGGTGACCAGCCGGTGGCGTTCGACGGCGGCCGCGATGGCAGGCAGCTCCCGTCGTCTTCCGATGAACCGGGTGACCTCGGCGGGGAGATTATTGTTTCGCTGGCCCGGTGGCAGCGCGGTCACGATTGCCCTCGTATGGTTCCGGCCCGCCGCATAGCTGACCCCGTGGCGGGCATTGGGTGGATCCGGGCATCGTACAACGCCGCCCGCCACCTGCGCCGTGCAATTGCACGAAGCTAGATATGGCTGACCGTGAGGGTAAGTAACGGAAGGTGCGGAGCAACGCCCCCGTTCTGGAAATGACTTTTTAAATCAATCATCCGGAACGGGGGCGCGGTGACCGCGGCGTGAATTAGAGCTTGCTCCAGGCCTCGGTGAGCGTCGTGCGGAGGATCTGCTCGATCTCGTCGAAGTGCTCCTGGGTGCAGATCAGCGGCGGCGAGAGCTGGATCACCGGGTCGCCGCGGTCGTCGGCCCGGCAGATGAGGCCCGCGTCGAACAGTCGCGCGGACAGGAAGCCGCGCAGCAGCCGCTCCGACTCGTCGTCGTCGAAGGTCTCCTTGGTGTTCTTGTCCTTGACCAGCTCGATGCCGTAGAAGTAGCCGGCGCCCCTGATGTTGCCGACGATCGGCAGGTCGGACAGCTTGTCCAGGGTCGCGCGGAAGCCCGCCTCGTTCGACCGCACGTTGCCGAGCAGGTTGTCCCGCTCGAAGACGTCCAGGTTGGCCAGCGCGACCGCGCAGGACACCGGGTGCCCGGCGAACGTGATGCCGTGCAGGAACGTCGCGTTGCCGTCGAGGAACGGCTCCATCAGCTCGTCGCGCACGATCATGCCGCCGAGCGGCGAGTAACCCGAGGTGATGCCCTTGGCGAAGGTGATGATGTCGGGCGCATACCCGTACCGCTCGGAGCCGAAGTAGTATCCCAGCCGCCCGAACGCGCAGATCACCTCGTCCGACACCAGCAGCACGCCGTACTTGTCGCAGATCTCCCGCACCCGCTGGAAGTAGCCGGGCGGCGGGGTGAAGCAGCCGCCTGAGTTCTGCACGGGCTCGAGGAACACCGCCGCGACCGACTCGGCGTCCTCGCGCAGGATGGCCCGTTCGATCTCGTCGGCGGCCCACACGCCGAAGCTGGTCTCGTCGTCGGCGACGAATTCCGGTGCCCGGTAGAAGTTCGTGTTCGGCACCCGGATACCGCCCGGCGGCAGCGGCTCGAAGTCGTGCTTGATCGCGGACAGGCCGGTCACGGCCAGCGCGCCCATCGAGGTGCCGTGGTAGGCGTACTCGCGGCTGAGCACCTTGTAGCGGCCGTACTCGCCCTTGCGCTTGAAGTACGCCTTGGCCAGCTTCCAGGCCGACTCGACGGCCTCGGAGCCCGAGGTGGTGAAGAACACCCGGTTCAGGTCGCCTGGCGCCATCGCGGCCAGCCGGGCCGCGAGTTCCACCGCGGCCGGGTGCGCGTAGGACCACAGCGGGAAATAGGCCAGCTCGGACGCCTGCTTGGCGGCGGCTTCGGCCAGCTCGGTGCGGCCGTGGCCGACCATCGAAACGAACAGCCCGGCCAGGCCGTCCAGGTACTTCTTGCCCTTGTCGTCGTAGACGTACGGACCCGAGCCGCGCACGATGACCGGGACGTCGCCGTCGCGGTAGGACGACATCCGGGTGAAGTGCATCCACAGATGCTGCTTGGCCGCGGCCTGAAGTTCGTCAGAGGAAAGTGTCACCGTGTCCCCCAGGTATAAGTCTGCTTACGGAGCTTGAGGTAAACGAAGGTCTCGGTGGACGTGACGGACGGCACGCCGCGCACCTGGCTGAGAATCTCCAGGAGGTGGTCGTCGTCCTCGCAGACCACCTCGAGCAGCACGTCGAACGACCCCGCGGTGAGCACCACGTAGTCGATTTCTTCCATGCCAGCCAGGTGGTCGGCCAGTTTCTGCGGGTCGCCGTCACAGCGCACCCCGATCATGGCCTGCCGCCGGAAGCCGAGCTTGAGCGGGTCGGTCACCGCCACGATCTGCATGATGCCGTTCTCGTGCAGCCGTTGCACCCGCTGCCTGACGGCGGCCTCGGACAGCCCGACCGCCTTGCCGATCGCCGCGTAGGACTGGCGGCCGTCGGCCTGCAGCTGCTCGATGATCCGCTTGGAGATGTCGTCGAGCGCCGGCGTAGCGGCAAAGCCGCCGCGCGGGCCGTGGGCCATCCGATCACATCCTTCCGGGTAGCCGTAACCGCTCTTCCGCCTTATAGTTGTCGCGACCCGCGTGGTTGTCAACTGATTTCGTAGATAATTGTCCAATTATCAACGGATTCGCTTGTCATAGTGGCCCAGTTTTGCGAAGCTCGGTGCGTGTCAACACTCCGGAACTTCGTCAACGGCAAGCACAGCGATCCGTGCGAGGGCGCTTACAGCGAGGTCATCGACCCGAGCACGGGCGGCGCCTATGCCTCGGCCCCGGTCTCGTCGGCGGCCGACGTGGACGAGGCGATGCGGGCAGCCGCGGCCGCGTTCGAGACCTGGCGCGACAGTACCCCGGCGGAGCGCTCGCGCGCCCTGCTGAAGTTCGCCGACGCCGTCGAGCGGCAGGCGGCGGAGCTGACGGCGGCCGAGTGCCGCAACACCGGCAAACCGCTCGCGGTCGCCAGCGGCGACGAGGTGCCGCCGAGCGTGGACCAGCTCCGCTTCTTCGCCGGCGCCGCCCGCGTCCTCGAGGGCCGGTCGGCCGGCGAGTACCTGCGCGATCACACGTCGGTGGTGCGGCGCGAGCCGGTCGGCGTCTGCGCGCAGGTCACCCCCTGGAACTACCCGCTGATGATGGCGGTGTGGAAGATCGCGCCGGCGCTCGCGGCGGGCAACACGGTCGTGCTCAAGCCGTCGGACACCACCCCGACCTCGACGCTGATGCTGGCCGAGATCGCGGCCGGGTTCTTCCCCCCTGGCGTGTTCAACGTGCTCTGCGGCGACCGGCACACCGGCCGCGCGATGGTGGCCCACCCGGTGCCCGCGATGGTCTCCATCACCGGCTCGGTGCGGGCAGGCACCGAGGTGGCGCACGCCGCCGCCGACGGGCTCAAGCGGGTGCACCTGGAACTGGGCGGCAAGGCCCCGGTCATCGTCTTCGACGACGCCGACGTCGAGGCGGCCGCCAAGGGCATCGCCGCGGCCGGCTACTACAACGCCGGCCAGGACTGCACCGCCGCGGCCCGGGTCCTGGCAGGCCCGCGGATCGCGGATGACCTGGTTGCGGCGCTCGCGGCGCAGGCCCAGGCGACGAAGACGGGCGGGCTCGACGTGCCCGACGCGTTCTACGGCCCGCTCAACAACCCCGGCCAGCTCGCCCGGGTGGCCGGATTCCTCGACCGGGTGCCCGCGCACGCTTCGGTCGCGGCCGGCGGGCATCCGCTGCCTGGCCCGGGCTTCCTGTTCGAGCCGACCGTGGTCTCCGGGGTCGAGCAGGGCGATGAGCTGGTGCAGGACGAGATCTTCGGCCCGGTGATCACCGTGCAGCGGTTCTCGTCCGAGGAAGAGGCGGTCCGGCTGGCCAACGGGGTCAAGTACGGCCTCGGGTCCAGCGTCTGGACCAGGGACCACGCCCGGGCGCTGCGGATGAGCCGCCGCCTCGACTTCGGCGTGGTGTGGGTGAACACGCACATCCCGTTCATCGCCGAGATGCCGCACGGCGGCTTCAAGCACTCCGGCTACGGGAAGGACCTGTCGATGTACGGGTTCGAGGACTACACGCGGATCAAGCACGTGATGTCCTACTTCGGCGAGTAGCCCCCGCTGGCCGTCGGTGCGCTGTTCGCCTGCGCCGCGCTCTGACCGGTCTGCGGCGGCACGGTCGTGGTCAGCCATTCGATGTAGCGGTAGCCGGGGTAGCGCACCGTCCAGCCGCTGACGGCGAGGTCCGCGACCCCGCGGGCGGTCGCGTTCTCCTCGATGACCGTCACCGTGCCGTTCCCGTTCGCGTCGACCTCGCTTGACTGCACGACGGCGGTATGGCCGCCGCTGGCGCTGTCGAAGCCCGCCGCGTTCGACAGCGACAGGACGTCGCCGTCGGCGGGCGCCCGGTGCGGCGTCCTGTTCTTGATGATCATGAACAGGCCGGGGAAGTTGGTCGCGTAGTGCGCGGCCACCTGGTCGCCGTTGGTGAGCACGTCCATGGTCACGCCGTAGCGGTCGTACAGGTAACGCTCGCTGAACTCGACGCACTGGTAGCCGGCCGTCCACAGTGCGCCGGGATAGGGGTAGACGGCATCGTCCTTGGCGGCGGCGGCGGGGCTGCTGGCGCTGCCGGTACCGTCGCCGGGGGCCGGGCCGCAGGCCGGGACGACAAGCCCGTCGCCGATCCAGGCGGCGCCGGATGTAGCGGGCTGGCCGGAGGCGCCGGGCTGGCCGGGAAGCTGATGTGCGCCGGGGAACGCCGCGCAGGCGGGGGCGGCGCCGCCCTGAGTGGTGCCGCCCTGAGTAGTGCCGCCCTGGACGGTGCCGCTCGGGGCGGAGCCGTCGCTGGCCGTGTCCGGACCGCTGGCCGGCGCGGGGCGGGGTTCAGGGGTGCGGGCGTCGGCGGTCTGGGCGGTTCCGGTGGCCGCGACCGCGGCAAGCGCCAGCGCGGCGATCCCGGCGCCGAGGGTCCGCCAGCTCCGCATAAGCCGCTCACCGCACCCGTTCCTGGAAGTCGCGAGAAGTGTTTGTCTGATTACTCTCAGCAACTATCTTGTGCAGCCAGTGACCTCACCCAAACCTCCGCTACCTCACAAAATCACACGTTTAACCGGCTACACCGGCGGATTCATGGGTAGGGCACCCCCTGAAACGTGACGAAAGGGATATTGCATATGGGTACGAACAGGCACGTTGTCGCGGCCTTGGGCGTCGCGGGCCTGCTGGCTGGAGCGGCGGCGGGCTGCACCTCGGGAGCGCCCGCATCGGCCGCCCGCGCGTCTGCCTCGGCGGCGCCGTCGGTGTCGGGACGGTCCGCGACCGCGGCGGCCGGGACGAGCGCCACGGGCGGTTCGACGGGGACGGCGGGCGCCGCCGACGGCGGATCGGTAGGGGAGACCGCGGTCGGCCAGGCCGGGGGCTGCGCCAGCGGCTCGACGGGCACGTCCGGCTCCCCGGGTCCGGGTTCTTCCGGCTCTCCGGGGTCCTCGGGTTCTTCGGGTACTTCCGGGTCGGCCGCGCTTCAGGCGGTCCAGTTCACCGACCAGGAACACGGCTGGGTGGCGGGCGCCGGCCGGATCGTGGCCACCACCGACGGCGGCCGCTCCTGGATCACGCAGTACTCCGGGCCCGCGTCCCTGAACCAGGTCGACTTCACCGACGCGGCCCACGGCTGGGCGGCCGGGCAGGGCGTCCTCCTGCGCACCGAGAACGGCGGCGCTACCTGGACCGGGCTCCGCGAGCCGAGCCTGAGCGGAGCCTGCCAGACGGTCGGGTCGGTGCACTTCGTGTCGCCCGAGCTCGGCTACGCGGTCGCCGCTCCGGCCGCCGCGGGATCGGCCAGCTCGGGATCGGGCGGGACCGGGTCGGGCGGCTCGGGATCGGGCGGTGGCGGATCGGCCGGCAACAGCACGGGCAGCTCCGTTTCTGGAACGCCCGGCGCCCAGGCCCCGGCCGGCCACCTGCTGCGCACCACCGACGGCGGCGCGACCTGGAGCGCGCTGACCGCGGCGCCGTCCGGCGTGCAGTCCGCCTGCTTCGGCTCCGCGCAGGACGGTTACGCCGGTGCCTCCGGCCGGATCTGGCGGACGACCGACGCGGGCAAGTCCTGGGCACTCGCGTTCACCGAGCCGGACGCGTCCTCCCTCGGCCAGCCGGCCGGCGGTACCTCGACCTCCGCCCCCGGTACCGCCACCTCCACCGCCGCGGCCGGCACTCCCACCACCGGGGCCGGCACTCCCACCGCCGCGGCCGGCACTCCCACCACCGGGGCCGCCACTTCCACCGCCGCGGCCGGCACTTCCACCGCCGGGGCCGGCACTTCCACCGCCGCGGCCGCCACTTCCACCGCCGCGGCTGCCACTTCCACCGCCGCGGCTGCCACTTCCACCGCCGCGGCCGTCGCCGGCCAGTCCAGCGGTGACACCCCGGAGCTGCAGTGCGCGGGACAGACCGCGGCCTGGGTGCTCTTCCTCGGTTCAGGCGTGGCGATGATGCATGCGCCCTATCTCGCCTACGCCACCACGCAGGGAATTTCCTGGCGCGGGGTCATGGAGGAGCCCATGCTCGAGTCCGCGCTCCGGCCGCAGGTGCGGCTGTCGGCCGGACCTGGCAGCGAGCCCGGCCCGTTCAGCGTGATCAGCCCGTCGGCCGCCGCCTTCGTTGGTTACACCCCGCCCGCCAACGGCTACGGCGCTGCTCCGGTCGCCCTGGTCAGCGAAGGCACGGTCAAGAGCGCGGGCGACGTCGGCGCCATCAACCAGCCGCTCGGCGCCGCCTTCCTCACCCCGGCCCAGGGCTGGGTGGTCGGCGAGAACCTCAAGTCAGACACCTTCGACGTCGAGGCCACCACCAACGGCGGCCGCACCTGGACGACCCAGTACACAGCCACCTAGCGGTACCTGAACGAACCGGTTACACGGCCACCTGGCGAGGCCGTACCCGGGTGGCCCAGTACCTGGCCAGTTGGCGGTGCCAGGCGGACCGGGTACACGGCCACGCAGCGGACCGTACCTAGGCGGCCCAAGACCTGGCCAGCTATCGGTACCTGGACGAACCGAGTACACGGCCACCTAGCGAGGCCGTACCCGGCGGCCCAGTACCTGGCCAGTTGGCGGAGCCTCCGGGACGCGGGGTACACGGCCGCCTGGCGGGCCGTTCCTGGGCGGGCTAGTACCTGGCCAGTTGGCGGTGCCTGCGGGGGCGCGGAGTACACGGCCCCTGCGGACCGTGTTGGGCGGCCCAGCACCTGGCCAGTTGGCGGTGCCTG
>DASYAD010000257.1:0-76540 GCA_036501515.1 Trebonia sp.
GCCTCCTACCTGGAACTGCCCATGACTGAGATCGGAGACTGACGTGGGTGCTGATCTGCCGCTTGCTGACCTTCGGGTGATCGACCTGACCGTGGCGCGAGCCGGGCCCAACTGCGTCAGGCAGCTGGCCGACTGGGGCGCGGACGTGATCAGGATCGACGCGCCGCCGAACCGGACGTCCGGTGAGCGCAGGCACAACTCGGACTTCCAGAACCTGCACCGCAACAAGCGGTCCATCCTGCTCGACCTGACCACCGCCGAAGACAAGGCGACGCTGATGCGGCTCGTCGACGGGGCCGACATCCTGGTAGAGAACATGCGGCCCGGCGTCAAGTCACGCCTCGGGTTCGGTTACACCGAAGTCCACCAGCGCAATCCGCGGCTGGTGTACGGCTCGATCTCCGGCTTCGGGCAGGACGGCCCGTACGCCGACCGGGGCGCCTACGACCAGATCATCCAGGGCATGGGCGGGCTCATGAGCGTGACCGGTACCGACGGGGTCCCGGCGCGGGCCGGGATCGCTTTGTCGGACATGGCCGCCGGACTGTACCTGGCGGTCGGCATCCTGGTCGCCCTGCACGAGCGGGACCGCACCGGGGTCGGGCGCTGGGTGCAGACGTCGCTGCTGGAATCCATGGTGGGCATGCTCGACATGCAGGCGACCAGGTGGACCGTCGATCACGAGGTCCCGGGCCAGGAGGGTAACCATCACCCGACGCTGGTCCCCATGGGGACCTACCGGTCGAGCGACGGTTACGTGAACGTAGCCGCACCGTACGGCCGGTTGCTTGACCGGTTCTTCGCGGTCAGCGGGCTACCGGGATTGCAGGACGACGAGCGCTTCGACTCCTCGGCCAAGCGCTCCCAGCGGCGGGAGGAGCTCAACGAGATCATCGGCACCCAGATGCGGGAGCGGACAACGGCGGAGTGGGTGGCCGTACTCAACGATGCCGGCGTGCCGTGCGGGCCGGTGTACCGCATCGACGAAATGTTCGCCGATCCGCAGATCGAGCACCTGGCGCTGACGGAGCCGGTGGAGCACCCGGCCCTCGGCCAGCTCGCGCTCGTCCGGAATCCGGTGCGGATGACCGGAGTAGGCCCGACCGTGCGCCAGCCGAGTCCCGACCTGGGGGAGCACAGCGCGCAGGTGCTCGCGGAACTCGACCTCGGCACCCCCGGCCCTTCCGGCGAGCGGAGCGCGCTCCGGTGACCGGCACCACCGGAAACGAGACGATTCCTGACACGCCGGCCTCCGACCTGCCCACCGGGACCGAACGCCTCCTGCTGCGGGTGGAGGGCCAGGTCGCCCAGCTGACCTTCAACAACCCGGCCAAGCGCAACGCACTGTCGATGGACATGGCCCTGGCCCTGCCGGACATCCTGCGGAGGCTGGAGCGAGATCCCGGCGTGCGGGTCATCCTCGTCGCCGGCGCCGGCGACCTGGCCTTCATGTCGGGGGCCGACATCTCCGAGTTCGGCCAGCTCAGAGACTCGGCCGAGCAACGCGCGGAGTTCGACCGCGCGTCCGTCGAGATGGACGGCGCCTGGGCGTCCCTGACCAAGCCAGTGGTCGCCATGATCAGGGGCTTCTGCATCGGCCGGGGCATGCTGACCGCGTTGCAGGCGGACATCCGGCTCTGCTCGACCGACGCGACCTTCGCCATCCCCGCCGCCCGCCTCGGGCTCGGCTACGGCCTGGCCGGCGTCCGTGCCCTGAGCCACGTGGTCGGACCCACCGTGGCGGCCCAGCTGCTGTTCACGGGACAGCGGCTGACCGCTGACACCGCCCTCCGTTCGGGACTCGTCAATGAAGTAACGGAGCCGCGGGACCTGGCCGCACGGGCGCACGAGCTGGCCGGCGCGATCGCGGCCAACGCGCCGCTCACGATCGCGGCCTGCAAGGCCGCGCTGCGCGAGCTGGCGAAACCGGAAGCCGACCAGCGGACCGACCTGGTCCGCGCGATGGTCGAGCGCTGCTACCAGTCGGCCGACTACCGCGAAGGCCAGGCGGCGTTCAAGGAAAAGCGGCCGCCCCGCTTCGAGGGACGCTGAAAGGCGGGATGACGATGGCGAAGGACGAGCAGCTGACCGCCGCGCCGGCTGAGTGCCTCGTGGAGACGGAAGCGGGCTGGATCAGGGGAGTGCGCGCCGGCGGCCTCGATGTCTTCAAGGGCATCCCCTACGGTGCGGGCACCGCGGACCACCGCTTCCAGGCGCCGTCCCCGGCGCCGTCCTGGGCCGGCGTCAGGGACGCGACCGGCTACGGTCCCCGTGCGCCCCAGGCGCCGCGCGGAGCCGTCGCGGCCGGGTACGCGCTGCTTTCCTCGTGGGTGGACCAGTCACCGGGGATGAGCGAGGACTGCCTGGTGCTCAACGTCTGGGCGCCGTCCGGCCCGCGGGCCGGCCTGCCGGTCATGGTCTGGTTGCACGGCGGCGGATTCGCGGCCGGCAGCGGTGCGAGCACCAGCAGCGACGGCGCCGCGCTCGCCGCTGAAGGCGACGTCGTGGTGGTGACGCTCAACCACCGACTTGGCAGCCTCGGGTTCCTCTACCTGGCCGAGCTCGACGGCAACGAGTACCGCGACTCAGGTCAGGCGGGAATGCTCGACATCGTGCTCGCGCTGCGCTGGATCGCAGAGAACGTGGCGCGGTTCGGCGGGGACCCCGGCAACGTGACGATCTTCGGTGAGAGCGGCGGCGGCGCCAAGGTCGCCTACCTGATGGGGATGCCCGCCGCCGCGGGGCTGTTTCACCGGGCGATCATCCAGAGCAGCCCCTACCTGCGGGGAGCGACCAGGGACGCGGCGACCGCGCTGGCCGAGCGGGTGCTGCACGGACTCGGCCTGGGCGTCGGCGAGCTCGAGAAGCTGCGGAGCGTCCCGGCCGGGCAGCTGGTCGAAGCGCTCGGTGACAACACCGTCATGGCCAACCGGGTCGCCTTCGTCCCGGTCACCGACGGCGTGAACCTGCCCCGGGACCCGTTCGCACCCGACGCCACCCCGCTGAGCCGTGACATCCCGCTCATCATCGGGAACTGCCGCTGGGAGTACATCTTCCAGTACGGGCAGGAGTACCCGGACACCTTCGGCCTCGACTTCCAGACGCTGCCGCGCCGGCTCGAGGGAGTGCTGTTCCAGGGCGGACCGGTCGCCGACGTGGCGGTCAGGAGCCCGGCCGAGGTGATCGACTTCTACCGCCGGGCGCGTCCCGGATTCTCGGCCGGCGACATCTTCTTCGCCGCCCTGACCGACTCCCGGATGCTCCGCAACTCCGTGCTGATCAGCGAGCGGAGGAACCGCCTGGGCGGTGCGGCCTCCTACCTGTACGTCATCGACTGGGAAACGCCGGTCGACGGTGGCCGCTGGCACGCGCCCCACGCGATGGACATCCCGCTCGTCTTCGGCACGGTCGGTGCCTCGCCGTCGATCGTGGGGACCGGCGAGACCCCGCGGCGCCTGTCCGGGCAGGTGATGCGCTACTGGCTCTCCTTCGCCAGGACCGGGGCGCCCGCGGCCGGCGATCTTCCTGCCTGGCCCGCGTACGAGGAAAGCCGGCGTGACTCGATGCTGTTCGACGAGGTATCCCGGGTGGAGTCCGACCCGCAGGCTGAGGTTCGGCGCTGGTGGGACGGTGACCAGGCATGACGAGGCAGCATTCGCAGCCGGCCGGGTCAGGCCCGGTCGAGCGCGTGGTGGAGACCGGGTCGGGACGGATCGCAGGCCTGAGCGGCGGCGGCGTCGATGTCTTCAAGGGCGTCCCCTACGGCGCGGGCACCGCGGGCCGCCGCTTCCAGGCGCCGGCCCCGGCGCCGTCCTGGACCGGGGTCAGGGACGCGACCGAGTACGGTCCCCGCGCCCCGCAGCCGCCGCGCGGACCCGTCGCCTCGTCCTACTCGCCGATGTCCTCCTGGCGGGAGCAGTCGCCCGCGATGAGCGAGGACTGCCTGGTCCTCAACGTCTGGGCGCCGTCCGGCCCGCGAGCCGGCCTGCCGGTCATGGTCTGGTTGCACGGCGGCGGATTCGGGGCCGGCAGCGGCTCGCGGACCATCACGGACGGCACCACGCTCGCGGCCGACGGCGACGTGGTCGTGGTGACGCTGAACCACCGCCTGGGCAGCCTCGGGTTCCTCTACCTGGCCGAGCTCGGCGGTGCGGAGTTCCGCGACTCAGGTCAGGCGGGCATGCTCGACATCGTGCTCGCGCTGCGCTGGGTGCGGGACAACGTGGCCCGGTTCGGCGGCGACCCCGGCAACGTGACGATCTTCGGCGAGAGCGGCGGCGGGGCGAAGGTCGCCTACCTGATGGGGATGCCCGCGGCGGTCGGCCTGTTCCACCGGGCGATCATCCAGAGCGGCCCCTACCTGCGGGGATCGTCGCCGGAGAGGGCGACGGCGCTGGCCGAGCGGGTGCTGCACGGACTCGGCCTGGGCGCCGGTGATCTCGGCCGGCTACCGGACATCCCGGCTGACCAGCTGGTCGCGGCCCTCGGTGATAACAGCAAAATGGCGAACCGGGTGGCCTTTGTCCCGGTCACCGACGGCCGTAATCTCCCGCGTGACCCGTTCGCCCCTGACGCCACCCCGTTGTGCCGCGACATCCCGCTCATCGTCGGGAACACCCGCTGGGAGTACATCCTGCAGTTCGGGCAGGAGGACCCGGCCAACTTCGATCTCGACTTCCAGGCGCTGCCCGGCAGGCTGACGGGGGTGCTGTCGCAGGGCGGGTCCTTCGCCGAGGTGCGGATCCCGGACCCGTCGGAGACGGTCGGCTTCTACCGCCGGGTACGTCCCGGTTTCTCCGCCAGCGACATCTTCTTCGCCGCCCTGACCGACTCCAGGATGCTGCGGAACTCGGCGCTGATCGCCGAGCGCAGAGCGCGCCTGGGCGGTGCGGCCACCTACGTCTACGTCATCGACTGGAATACGCCGGTCGACGGGGGCCGCTGGCACGCGCCGCACGCGATGGACGTCCCCCTCGTGTTCGGCACGGTGGACGGCTCGCCGTCGATGCTGGGCACCGGCGCGACCCCGCGGCGGTTGTCAGGGCAGATGATGCGGTCCTGGATCTCCTTCGCCAGGACCGGCGTCCCCGCGGCCGGCGACCTCCCCGGCTGGCCTGCGTACGAGGAAACCCGGCGCCAGACGATGCTGTTCGACGAGACCTCCCGGGTGGAGTCCGATCCGCAGTCGGACGTCCGGCGCTACTGGAGCGACGGGTCGAGCGGAGAGAAGTAAGCCGCCCCGCGGCTGGCGGCAGCTCGTGAGGCGGCTTTCCGGTCAGCGGGTCAGCCGCCGGGGGCGGGATGCGGGCGGGCCGGGCGGGCCGGCTTGACCCGGCGGGTGTTGATGGGGACGCCGAGGGAGTCGGCGCAGCGCCGCAGCAAGTCGTCGAGGACGGCGACCTCTTGCGGCGCGAGCCGCGCGCACATCTCGGCTTCCAGCGCGTTCGCCGCGTCCTCGCAGGCGGCGATCACTTCCTCGCCCCGCTCGGTGAGACTGGCCTCGAGGATCCGGCCGTGGTCAGGGGCGGGGTGGCGCTCCACCAGGCCGCCCGCGATGAGCGACTTCAGCACCTCGTTGGTCACCTGGGGGGACACGCCAGTCCCGCGGGCCAGGTCGGCGTTGGACATCCCGGGAATCCGCCGCAGCGTGAACAGGATGACGTACTCGGCCTCGCTGGCCCCCTGCTCGGCCAGCCGCTCGGTCAGCTTGGCGTTGAAGGTCCGGTACACGCGGCGGAGGGCGTGCCGGAGAGTGGGGTCAAGGCCCTGCGCCAGGCCGCGTTCCGGGGTCACCCAAGAAACCCTAGCCCGTCTCGGTGTGTCAGATTCCCTGATATTAACGACGCCGGGCTGACGGCCCCTGGCCGGCGGCGCAGGTAGGCCAGGGCCGCCAGGTCGAAGACGGCCAGCACCGAGCCGACGACGATGAACGTCGACAGGATGCTCGCGTGCGCGACGCCGAAGCCTGCCCCGATCACCGGGATCGTCAGCCCGACATAGGCGATCAGGTAGAACAGCGAGCTGACCCGGCCCCGCTCGCCGCCGCTGGCCACGCTCAGCGCGGTGGCCAGGCCGCCGGAGAACGCGGCCCCGACCGCGATACCGGAAATCACCGTGCCCGCCAGGAACAGCGGGTAGGACGCGGCGTCCAGGCTCCAGGCCAGCAGTGCCAGGCCCGCGATCAGCACCGCGAGCCCTAGCTCGATGGCGGTGCGAGCGGGCAGGCGGCGGATGGCGAGCTGGGTCAGCACGGCCACGCCGAACAGCAGCGACACGCTGGCGCCGATGACCCACGGGTGGTGCTGGCCGATGACCTTCTCCAGGAACGTCGGAACGAGCGCGGTGAACAGCCCGAGCAGGGCGAACGTGGTCAGCCCGGCCAGCGCGGCGGCGACGAACACCCCGCGCCCGGTTCCTGGCAGGCCGAGCGACGGCCGGCTGACGATCAGCACCGGCGCCGTCCGCCCGGGGCGGTCCCGGCAGACCAGGCCAAGCCCGACGACGACCGCGACCACGAGCACGCCAAGCGCCACCTCGAACGGCAGGCGGGTGGGCCGGGCGGCGGACTCCGCCAGCACGCCGCCGAGAACCGGGCCAAGGCCGAGCCCGAACAGGTTGACGGCGCCCGGCACGACCTGGTTCCACAGCCGCGCCCTGCCCGCCAGGTCAACCAGGGTCGCGGTGGCCGCGGCGGACGCCAGGCCGGCCGAGAAACCGGATACCAGCCGGGCCACGAACAACATGGCGAGCCCGTTGGCCAGCAGGAACAGGACGGAGGACAGGGCCGACAGGGCGGCGCAGGCGAGCAGGACCGGCCGTCGCCCGTCGACGTCAGAGTCGCGGCCCGCGAACAGCAGCGCGGCGATGACGCCCACCGCGTAGGTGGCGAACACCAGCGTGGTGACGACCGACCCGAATCCGTAGCTGCGCTCCCAGAACGCGTACAGCGGCGTCGGCAGCGTGGTCGCCATCATCACCGAGGCGAACAGGACGCCGATGGCCGCGTAGGCCTGGCCGCGCTCGGGCCTACTCATCCGGCGCGGGTTTGCTCGTGTGGCTCAAGGGCATGCGTTGGTTCATCCCCCGCGGCTCACTTTCTGCACGCGCGTTACACTGAAACGGATGAAATGCTCCGTTTCCGCGGCTACGGGACCCTAAGGAGACTGCATGTCAGTTCAGCCGAACCCGGCCCCCGACGCGGCGAGCCTGGCCAGCCGGATCACCAGCTCGCTCCCGGCAGGAACGGCCTACCAGCCGGGCACCGCGCCGTACGCCGCGTCCACCACCCCCGATAACAGCAGCTTCGGGCAGCACCCGGTCGCTGTCGTGCGGCCGCGCACCGCGGCGGACGTGGCCGCCGCCGTCGCGCTCGCCCGGGAACTGGGGCTCAGGGTCGTCGTCCAGGCGACCGGGCACGGGTCGGCCGCCGCGCTCGGGGACGGGCTGCTGCTCGTCGACACGTCCGCGCTCGACGCGGTGTCGGTCAGCCCGGCCGGCCGGACCGTCCGGGTGGGGGCCGGCGTGACCTGGGCCGAAGTCCAGGCGCAGGCCGAGCCGCACCGCCTGCTCGCGCTCAGCGGGACCTCCCCGACCGTGGGCGTCTCCGGTTACACGTTCAACGGGGGAGTCGGCTGGCTGGTGCGCCCGTTCGGCCTCGCCTCGGCCGCCCTGCGCGCCGTCGAGTACGTCGACGGGGCCGGGCACGTTCACCGCGCCAGCGACGACAGCACCGACCCCACCGAGCGCGAGGCGCTGTGGGCCTTCCGCGGCGGCGCCCCGGCAGGCCTCGCCACCGAGCTGGAGTTCGACCTGTTCCCGGTGAGCGAGCTATGGGCCGGGTACCTGCTGTGGCCCGCCGGGCAGCTGCCCGCGCTCGCCGCGGCCTGGACTGGGGCGCTCGCCGCGGCCCCGGACACGCTGACAAGCACGCTGTCCCTGCTCCACCTGCCGCCGGGGGGCCCGTTCCCCGAGGCGCTGCTGAACACGACCGTGGTCCACCTGTCGTACGCCTCGGCCGGCGGGGAGCGCGACCTGACGTCGATGCGGTCGGCGATGCGCGCGGTCGCGGAGCCCGCGGTCGACACCACCGGCCCGTCGGACGCCGCGAGGCTGTCCGGCATCCACCTCGACCCGCCGCCGGGCGTGCCGGCCAGGGGCACGGGCCGCTGGCTGGGGCCGCTGACCGCCGATGCCGTCAGCGCGATCTTCGGGGCCGCCCGCGTCGGGCAGCCGGACGGGCTGAACATGATCGAGCTGCGCCATGTCGACGCCCCCGCGGGCAAGCGCGGTCCCGGCCGCGACGGCGCCCTCATCCGCGTTCCCGGCCCGTTCCTGCTGCACGCGGTCGGCGCCGCCGACAGCGACCAGCGGCGGGCCGACGTCGACACCTACCTCGGCCGGGTCGAGGAAGCGGCCCGGCCAGCCGATCTCGGCCGCGCCGCCCCGTCGTTCAGGGAGGGCCAGCCGGGCCCGGCCGACGCCTACACCGAACCGGAACTGCGGCGGCTGACCGCGCTCGCCGCCAAGACCGACCCGGACCGGATCTTCGCCTTCCAGCGCGGGCCGCGTTCCGCGGCTGTCGCACCCGGGGACTGACGTCATGGCGGCCCGCGATATCCCGCTGCACGGCGGTGCCGCGGCGTAGTGATCAGGCCCCGCCCGGTCAGTGTCCCGCAGGGCGGACCAGGCCGGCGTCGTAGGCGATGATGACGGCGTGCACCCGGTCGCGGGCGCCCGTCTTGGCCAGGACGCGGCTGACGTGCGTCTTGACGGTGGACTCGGATACCACCAGGTGGGCGGCGATCTCGCTGTTGGTCAGGCCGCTCGCCATGTCGATCAGCACTTCGCGTTCCCGCGCCGACAGTGCCGCGAGCCGGCCCGCGTCCCTGGCCTTTTCGGCGGCGGGGCCAAGCTGGCGGGTGTAGGTGTCGAGCAGCCGGCGGGTCATGGCGGGCGCGACGACCGCGTCCCCGGCGGCGACGGCCCGGATCCCGGCCAGCAGCTCGTCAGGCAGGGCGTCTTTGAGCAGGAAGCCGCTGGCGCCGGCCCGAAGCGCGCTGTAGGCGTACTCGTCCAGGTCGAATGTGGTCAAGATGAGGACCCGTGACCGGCCGCCCGCGCTGACGATGTTGCGGGTGGCCTCGATGCCGTCCATGCCGGGCATCCGGATATCCATGAGCACCACGTCGGGGTGCAGCGCGGCGGCCTGGCGCACCGCCTCGGCCCCGTGGCCGGCCTCGCCGACGACGGTCGTCTGCGGGCTGCTGTCGAGCAGCATCCGGAAGCCCATCCGCTGCAGCGGCTGGTCGTCGGCGATCAGCACGGTGATCACGGCTGCTCCCGCGCGGACTGGACCGCCAGGCCGGGCGGGACGGGCAGCACGGCGTGGACGGCCCAGCCGCCGCCTGGCCGGGGGCCGGCCTGCGCGCTGCCGCCGGCCAGGCCGGCCCGCTCGCGGATGCCGGCCAGCCCCTGGCCCGCGAGCTCGCCGGGCGGCGGTCCGGGCGGCAGGCCGGGCGGGCCGGTGTCCTCGACCGCGATCTTGACCTGGCCAGGCCCGGCCTGCAGGGTGACCCGCACCGTGGTGCCGGTGCCGGCATGCCGCAGGGCGTTGGTAAGCGCCTCCTGGGTGATCCGGTAGACGGTGAGCTGAAGCCCCGGAGTGAGTGCGTCCAGTTCGCCGCCGGCCGTGTACGTCACCTGGGGCCCGGCGGCCCGGATCCGGTCGAGCAGGCCGGGCAGGTCGGCCGTGCCGGGCTGGGGATGCAGCCCGGGCTCGCTGTCATCGGCCTCGCTCGCCGGCTCCCCGCCCGGCGCGGGCGCCTCGCTCAGCGCGCCGAGGGTGAGGCGGAGCTCGCTGAGGGCCTGCCGGCCGGTGACTGCGATCAGCCGCAAGGCCTCGGCGGCCCGTTCCGGGCTGGCGGGGGCGAGGGCCGCGCCGCCGTCGGCGAGCCCGACGATGACCGCCAGGTTATGGCCGACGATGTCGTGCATCTCGCGCGAAACCCGGGCCCGCTCGGTGGCGGTGGCGATTTTCGCCCGCTGGTCGCGCTCGGTCTCCAGCCGGGCGGCACGGTCGGACATGACGGTGAGCTGGGCCTGCCGGGCGCGGCCGGCCAGGCCAAGGCCAATCGCGGCGGCGGCGGCGCAGCAGAGGAAGAACAGTGCGAACGGCGTGTTGTGCAGCAGGTGCGGAACGCGGAAGACGCCAAGGACGACCGCGGCGATGGTGCCTGCCCCGGCCAGCGCCACGCTGCGCCGGCTGACTGGTGCGTACCGGGCTACCCCGTAGAGGGCGATCATCAGGCTGACGTCGCTGCGCAGCGCGAGCCGCAGGGACACCTGAAGCAGGCAGGCCGCGAGCACGATCCAGCAGACGGTCAGCGGCGCCTTGCGCCGGAAGGCCAGCGGCAGCGACTGGCCGACGACGGTCACCACGATGAACGCCAGGGGCACGGTCGTGGGCTGGCCGAAGACGTCCCTCGGCGCTATCGCGCGGACACTCCCGAAGCCGAGCAGGAGTACCAGGGCCGCCACGAACGAGTCGAACAGCCACGGGTGCTCGTCGTCGGCCCGGCGCGCCCGGCGGACGAACTCACCCGGCGGGAGGGAGACGTACTGCATGGCATGCACTGTAGATCGCTTACGGCCCGTAGTCAGGCATCGGTGCGCGCCATCCGCCAGGCGGCCGCCGCGATCAGCAGCGCGGTCCAGCCGGCGAAGACGGCAAGGCCTGCGCCGGGACTGAGCGTGTTGCTGTCGCGGGTGAGCGCGAACATCGCCTCGCCCGCGTTGCCGGGCAGGTAGGGGCTGAGGTTGTCCGCCCAGCTGGACGGCAGCAGGTCGGTGAGGACGGGCAGCAGCGTCAGGCCCCCGATGAGGGCCGCGATACCCCCGGCCACCGAACGGAGCAGGGCTCCGAGCGCCACGCCCATGACCGCGACCAGCGCCAGGTACGCGCCTGCGCCGAACAGGCAGCGGAGCACGCCCGACGACGACAGCGACAGGGCGATCTGCTGCCCGGACAGGAAATGCTCGCCGCCGACGAACGCCGCGACGGCCCCCGCGGTGCCGAGAACCAGGGCCGTCACCCCCAGGACGGCGGTCTTCGACCAGAGCACGGGCAGCCGCCGGGGCACGGCCGCCAGGGTGGAACGGATCATCCCGGTGGAGTACTCCCCGGCGCTGAGCAGCACGCCGAGGACGCCGGCCGCGAGCTGGGCCAGGGTGAGGCCGGCCAGCGCGATCGCGACCGGGTTACTGCCGACGGAGATGAGGTGGTGGCTGCCTTGCTGGCTGGCCAGCTGCGGGGAGTAGCGGCTGGCGGCGACCAGGCCGACGGCGACCAGCAGCAGCAGCGAGATGCCGAGGGTGATCCAGGTCGAGCGGAGCGACCAGAACTTGGTCCACTCCGAGCGGAGCACCCGCAGCCCGGTGACCCGGTAGGCGGGCCTGGTGCGGGTCGCCGCGGGCGCCGCGGTCATGGTGCTCATGCGATGCTCCTCGCCCGGTACTCGACCGACTCCCCGGTGAGGGCCATGAATGCCTGTTCCAGGGACTCGGACCGTGTTTTGAGCTCGTACAGGGCGATGCCGTGCCCGGCCGCGAGCTGACCCACCTGCCGCGCGGTTAGGCCGGTGACCGTGAGTGCCTCGGCGCCGGGAGCGCCGCTGACCGTGACGTCTGGCCCGGCCAGCAGGTCCCGCAGCCGGCCTGGGTCGGCGCAGGCCACCTGCACCGTCTCGCCGGCCGCGGCGCTGGTGAACTCTTCCACGGTGGTGTCGGCGAGCAGCTTGCCGCCGCCGACGATGATCAGGCTGGCGGCTGTCTGGGCCATCTCGCTCATCAGGTGCGAGGAGACGAAAACGGTGCGGCCTTCCGCGGCGAGGCCGGTGAGGAGGGTCCGGACCCACAGCACGCCCTCGGGGTCGAGGCCGTTCACCGGCTCGTCAAGCATGACCGTCTCCGGGTCGCCCAGCAGGGCAGCGGCAATGCCGAGGCGCTGGCCCATGCCGAGCGAGAACTCTCCCGCCCGCTTGTGGGCGACCGCGCTCAGCCCCGCCAGGCCGATCACCTCGTCGACCCGCCTGGCCGGGATGCCGTGGGTCAACGCCAGCCCGCGCAGGTGGCTGCGGGCGCTGCGGCCCGGGTGGACGGACCGGGCCTCAAGCAGCACCCCGACCTCCTGCAGCGGCGCACGGTGCTCGCGGTACCGGCGCCCGTTGACGGTCGCGGAGCCGCTGGTGGGCGCGTCCAGGCCGACGATGACGCGCATGGTGGTCGACTTCCCGGCGCCGTTCGGGCCGAGGAACCCGGTGACCACCCCGGGCTTGACGGTGAAGTCAAGCCCGTCGACGGCGGTCTTGGCCCCGTAGCGCTTGACCAGCTCGCGGACCTCGATCATGGCTAGTTCCCGTCCTTCCCCGGTGCGCCGTTCCGCCGCGACCTTGACCATCTGACGAGGAAGAAGACGGCAACGGCGATGATGATGACAAGAACGATGAGCCCGAGCCCGCGGCCGTGGTGCCCGCCGGACGAGCCGAGCGCCACCGCTGCGATCGCGTGGTTCATGGACGTGCTCCTAACCCTTGGCTTTGGCCGGCCGCCGGAGTGCGTGCCTGCAGGCATCGCGCGATCCGGGGCCGTGCTTTCGAGGCTAGGAGCCGGAAACAGCCGCCGGCCGGCACCACGGGCTGATTCGCCGGCCGCCCGTGGCACCGTGGTACTACGTCACCGTTGAGGACAGGATGCGGGATTGGCCCTAGCGCGTCCCCGCCTGAGGTCAGGGGCAGCCGGGCCTCGCGTTGCCCGCTATCGCTCGTACAGGTCGCTGACTGAAACCAGAATCAGGCCAGGACCGGCGGCGGAGCGGAGGTCAGCGCTGAACCCAGCCGCCGAGTAGCAGGCCAGGGCGCAGTCGCTGACGTCGAAGCTGGCGGCGAGCAGGTCGCGGGCACGGGCCAGTCGCGCGGTGTGCTGCCCGGTCATCACCTGCCCCCACTTGACCTCGCCGAGCGACAGCAGCCGCCGGGGACGTCCCGGCTCGGGCGGCGCGAGCACCGCGATGTCGACCTCGATCTGGGTCCGGTTCGCCGGGTCGTTCACGATGCCCGAGCCGACCTCCCCGACCGGGGCGCCGAAAAGGCCAGAGCCGGCTTCCTGGGCGAAGGACCGGCAGAGCGACTCGAAGTGCGGCCCGACGACACGGCTGAGGAAGTCCGCTTGCTGGTCGCGCCAGGCGTCCTCCGCCTGCCCCGCCTCCAGCCGGTACCACTCGGGGCGCATGACGACCTCGTAGAAGGTGATGAGCGGCTCGGTGACCCGGTAGAGCCACCTGCCACGGCGGAACACGTCGGCCTCCTTAGCGATCAGCGCGGCGTGCTCAAGGACGTTGAGCGGATGCGTGATGTCGGCGGACTTGCGGCCCACGAAGCTGGCGATGCCCCCGTTGGTCCGGTTGCCGTCGGCGACGGCGGCCAGCACCGAGTGATACAGAGCCGGGTCCCTGATCTCTGTCTCCTCGGCCAAGAGGTAGCGCGCCTCGCGGAAGAGCGGGCTCTGCGGGTTCAGCACGGTGCGCAGCAGCCAGGCGTCGAAGTCGCCGCGGCCGTCTGGCGCATCGAACGCGGTGAACTCCCGCCGGTAGGCCGGCGTGCCGCCGACCACCGAATGCAGCAGCACAGCGAGCTCCGGATCGGCGGCCCCCCAGAAGTGCGCCGCGTCCCGGTAACCGAACGGGCGCACGAGTAGCTCGAGGGACGCCCGGCCGCGCAGCGGTGCTTGTCCCGCGAGCAGGCCTCCCATCACGGACATGGCCGATCCGCACAGCAAGAGCCGGACGGAGCCGCGCTGCCCCGAACCGCCAGGGCCGAGCTCACGCTGAATGATGGATGGCAGCGACGGGCTTGCCTTGACCAGGAACGGGAACTCGTCGATGACCGCTACTCGGGGGGGCCCGGTGACTGCGGACAAAAGCAAGGCGATGGCATCGTCCCAGCTCTGCAGTGGCCGGGTGACGCTTATGCCCTGACGGACCAGGGCTGCGGTGAACGCGCGCAGGCTGACTGCCTCGGTGGCTTCCAGCGCCGGAAAGTACAGGCCGCCCGTCGCCGAGGCGAGTGCTTGGAGAAGAAAACTCTTTCCTTGTCGGCGCCGCCCGCTGACCACGCCAAGCATCGCTCCCGGATACGTGTTCCGCGCGAAGGCATCGAGCCCGGCCCACTCACGCTCCCGGTCGAAGATGTGCCCCGGCTTGTCGGTCATCGTGCCTCCCTCGATTTCCTCGATCAACGATGTAGTTCGCGGTGGCACCTTGCTACTGCGCAGGCTGACCGAGGTAGCCGCCCAGACCGGCCAAATACCAGGTCTTCGCCTTCCAGTGCGTGCCCGGTTAACCGTTCAGGCCGGTTGACCCGGCCCGCGGCCGTTGGCGATGATGGAGGTGGCGCGGTTCGACGCCGAGGCCGACGGCCCTTCCCCAGCGGGGCGCTGTCAGGCCGAAGGGGGGCACACTCCCGGGCCGGTACCCGCAGTACGCCGGACTTCCGTCTGGCCGGCTCCGCATCCGGAGCGCTGGGGCGGCCGCCGAGACGGAGGCTGTTAACCGTGCCGAACAACAAGGACCTCAAGCGGCTGGTCCGCGCCCGCATGGACGAGACCGGCCAGAATTACACCCAGGCGCTGACCGCGCTGCTCAGCGAGACGAGGCTGGACCCGCTGCCGGACGGCTGGTTCACGGCCGGCAGCAGGCCAGCCGAGTACGCGGCCGGCTTGCTCCCAGTGACCTCGGCCTATGAAGGCAAGCGCGTGATCCGGCTGTGGTTCCGGGCCGCCGCGTCACCTGGTGGCTTCGGCACCGTCATGCAGAGCTTCGACGCGGCGCGCTACCGTGGCCGCCGGGTTCGCTTCAGCGCAGTGCTCAGGGGCCAGGAAATCTCGGACTGGGCCGGTGCCTGGCTGCGCGTCGACGCGGCCGGCCGCACCCGCATGCTCGACAACATGAATGACCGCCCGCTACGCGGTTCCGCCGGCTGGACTGAGGCGGCCAGTGTGCTCGATGTGGCCGAGGACGCGGCATCGTTGCACTTGGGCGTGCTGCTGGCTGGCGCCGGGGCGGTCGACCTGGCCCGGCCGCGGTTCGAGGTCGTCGGGACTGACGTTCCCGTCACCGGGCTCGCGCGCAAGCCGCTGGCAGCTCATCCCCAGGGTCTCGACTTCGGCCCCGCCTGAGCACCCGATGACCCGCGACCCCTTCAGCGCGAGGGATAACAGCAAGAACTGCGGCAGCCTTAGGGTGGCACCGGATATGGCGGATAATTTTATACATCAGGATGTATAAATTATCCGCCATCCTGTCCGTCCGGCGGCGCCAACTGGATAGCAGCAAGAAGCGTTTCGCCTAATGGTGCGGCGGATCCAGATGCAGCCCGGCGCCGAAGTCGAACAGCGGATCCGTGGACTCCCTGGGCACGTCGGGCTGGCCCCGGACCACCTCGTCCATGCTCCTGGGCAGCTGAACCGGCAAGCGGCCCTCGGGCGCGGCCCGGCCGAAGATGACGTCGAGCAGGGCCGCGTCGCTGGCGCCGTACACCGCCAGCAGCGCGGCCGCCGCCTGGCTGATCTCGGGGATAACCGCCGGGCGTTCCAGGTGGATCGCCACCACGGTGGGCACGGAGGCCAGCAGCCGCAGTATTTCCGCGAGGCGGTCAGGGGCGAAGTCGAGCGGCCCCGTGTGGAAGAACGACTCGAAGCGGCCCGGTCGCTGCTCGTACGGCGCCGCCAGCCGCAGGACCGCCAGGCTGGCCTGCGCGGGGTCGCTCACGACGTCGCCGTAAGCCGCGGCCACGGCTGGGTCGACCCCCGCGACGAAGAGCCGGGTGCCGGCTGGCGCGGGCAGGACCTGGTTGGTCAGCACGGTGACGGAACGGCTCTGCGCCGCCCTGCCCGCGGCCCGGAATTCAGCGTTCCCGGCGACTCGGTCCGCCTGTTCCGGGTCGACGTAGCGCCGGTCGTCGAACAGCCCGAGCCGGAACTTCTCCGTCAGCAGCCGCGCCACCGACTGGTCAAGCCGGGAAACGGGCAGCTGACCGGAGGCGACCAGCTCAGTGACCAGCCCCGGCCGGGACTCGCCGCCGAACTGGTCCACGCCGGCGTTGAGCGCCAGCAGGGTGCGCTCGGACGGGCTCAGCTGCTCGACTCCCCAGGCCCGCGCCTGATGCGGCTCGCCCATGATCGGGTGGTCGGTGATGATCCCCCAGTCGCAGCACACGATCCCGTCGAAGCCAAGCTCAGTCCGTAGCAGCCCGTTGATGACGCCGTCGTTGAAGCCGAAGGCGACCTCGTCGTACTTGGTTCCGACAGGAACGCCATAGCTGGGCATGACCTGGCTGGCGCCCGCCGCGATCGCGGCCAGGAACGGCCGCAGGTGGTAGTCGAACATGCCGCCGGGATAGACCTGCTCCTTTCCGTGCGGGAAGTGCGGGTCCTCACCGTCCCGCTGCGGGCCGCCGCCGGGGAAGTGCTTCACCATCGACGCCACGCTGTCCGGCCCGAGACTGTCTCCGCCGCGCAGCCCTTCGAGGTAGGCCACGCCAAGGCGTCCGGCCAGGTCGGCGTCTTCGCCGAACGTCTGCGCGATCCTGGCCCACCGGGGTTCGGTGGACAGGTCGAGCTGCGGGTGCAGCGCCAGCCGGAACCCCGTCGCGAGGTACTCCCGGCGCACCACGTCCGCGAACTCCCGTACCGTGCCGGCGTCACGCAGCGCGGCCAGTCCGAGGGGTTCCGGCCATTCCGAGAACGGGCCCGCCGCCATCGACGTCCCGAAGTTGGCGGTGAACGCGTGCCGCGGGTCGGTGGACAGCGTGACGGGGATACCCCACCGGGTTTCCTCGGCGGCCAGCCGCTGCAGGGCGTTGTGCCACTCGGCCGTCACCCCGGCTCCGGGCTCCCCCTGATGGGCGCTGAGCAGGTTGCAGTGACTGATGAAGCGACCCGACACGAGATCTCTCGTGCTGGCCTGTGCCGGCGCCGCGGCCGCGTCGTCGACGAGAGACCCGTCCGCGTTCATCGTGATGATCGGATGGAAGAGCAGGCCGGCCTTCTCCTGCACGCTCATCCGGCCGATCAGGTCAGCGACGCGCTCCGGTATGCCGACGGCGGCATCCTGGTACGGGTATCGATGCATTGGACATGGATACCACGAAACGGACGGCGGCCGCCTCCCCGCTGATAACAGCAAGAAGCGCGCCAGGGCCGAAGACCGGCCGTGCGAGACCCAAGACCGAAACGGAAACGGCTATTTGTACGACCAGACCTTCAGGTACCGGACACTCATGGTCGCGGCCGAAGGGCTGGAGTTTATCGGCGGTGCGCCGATGCTCTTCTCAATAGAGGCCGTCGCCGGCGTATTGGCCATCGTGAAATAGACGTTCAGCGGCGAACCAGTCACATTGCTGCTTGTGTAACTGGTGAATAGGTCGCCGTCGTAGTAAATCGCGAAGTAGCCCTTGGTATAGACGACGTCGATGACGTGCCAGCCCGGCGACACATTGTCGCCGTCCTGGGGCAGCTGGACGGGAGCGAACCCGCTCGTCGACGCGCTGAACTCGTTCGTGCGGGTGCCGCTGTGCCAGGTCACCGCGTTCACCGCGTTCACCGGCTCGACCTCGATCGCGTCGAGCTCGCCGTCGACCGGCCACGCGGGGCCGTTGGTCAGCCAGACCCCGACCCAGTTGGCGATCGTGTCCGGCTTGCCGGGCAGGGCCGGGAAGTCAACGTCGGCCTCGATCACATCGGAACCCCAGGCGCCGGGGCTGATGAGCCCGACGCAGCTGCCCGCCTTGCTGGGCGTCGTCAGGTTTACCGCGCCGGCGGAGTCGGCGGTCACCGTGCCGTTCCCCACCATGCCCGATGTCTGCGGGCAGTAGGACGACGTCTGGTTCCACGACGTCATCCCCGACCCAGGCTCGTCGAGCACCAGCGAACCCTTGGCGTCCGCGAGCGAAGCCGGAGCGGACGACGGCGAGGACGCCTGCGAAACGACCGGAACGTCACTGGCCGCCGCCGTCGATTTCCTGGCTTTGGCGGCGGGGATCCTGGCGGTCGCGATCGCCAGGGGGGCCGGGGGCGCACCCGGGGAACTGCTCGTGGGAGAGACGGCGGCCGAGCTCGGGTTGATGATGTACGAGCAGCCCGCGGTCATCCCGGCCAGCAGCAGCGTGCAACCGGAAAGCAGGTATTTAGCGGAATGGGCGCGCGTTCTGGCCGAGTGGCGCTGCTTATCAGCAACGGGCACCGCGGGCAATGCCGCATGCGATCGTCCCACCAAGGATCCATCCAGTTTGAGCAACGAGGGGGTGTCCTGCGTACCAGGCCTTAACCAGATCTGCAGATACCCTATCGTGATCTCGTTGCCGTTTGGCCCCAAATGGGAGAAAGTGGGGCGTCCTGGCTGCTCCTGCCGAGGGTTGTTGCTGAGCGTAAACTAAGCGCCGCCGAGCGTCTTCTCCGCCCACTCATGGAGGACCGGCGCCAGCTGCGGCCACCCGGTGAACAGGCCCTCGCCCTGTCCGCCAGGCCGCGCGGCCGACCGCTCGTTCCACTCGTTGTCACCCCACGGCGGCTCGGTCAGCCGGGCGCCCGGCAGCAGTGCGGCCAGCTGCTCCGAAGTCGCCCGGGTGTGGCTGACGTCGGTAGGACCGCTGCGGAACACCAGCGCGGGCAAGTCGAACTCGCGGGCCTCGGCGTCGGGCAGCCCTGGGATGAGGACGCCGTCGACGGGGCAGTACGCCGCCATCCAGCGCTCCATCACGGCGATGAACTCGTGCGGGTCCTGGGCAAGGAACAGTTCCCGGTTGCGCGGGTTGCGTGACAGCACCTCCTGCCAGGCTGGCAACTTGATGACCGCTTCCATGCCACTGTGCCAGGCGGCTTTCAGCGAGTCGCCGCAGTAGTGCACGCCCAGCGACATCAGCCCGTAGACCCCGCCGCTGATCCACCACAGCGCCAGGCCGGACGCCACGTCCCGGTGCCGGGCGGCGGTGAGCAGGGACACCCGGGAACCGCCGGAACCCCCGGCGATCACCGCGCCCGTCATCTCGAGCTGGCGCAGCAGGTCAGCGAGCACGTCGGCCTGCATCGCCGACTCTGACGACCCGGTGAACCGCACGTCCGACGCCCCGCAGTTCGGCCGGTCCCAGATCAGCACCCGGTTGCCCCGCGCGGCCAGCGCGACCGCGAGCTCCCGCACGCCGGGGGAGTCCATGCTGAACCGGCCGCCAGGCGTGAGCGCCCACGGGCGTCCCTGGTCGCCGACCACCTCGTAACGGACGGTGTAGCCGCTCACTTGTGTCTCGGTCATTAGCGGACCCCTCTCACTGGTCACCGATCACTCGTCACCGATCACTCGTCACCGATCGCGGTGTCGATCCAGACAGACTTGTGGTTCAGGTACTCGTCGAGGCCGTGCTCGCCCATCTCCCGGCCCCAGCCGCTCATCCCGTAGCCGCCGAACGGCACGGCCGGGTCGAACAGCAGCATCGTGTTCACCCAGACCGTGCCGGCCCGCAGTGCCCGCGCCATCTGGTGCGCCTTGCCGACGTCACGGGTCCAGACGCCGCCGGACAGCCCGTAGGCGGTGGCGTTGGACCGCGCGGCGGCCTCCTCGAGGGTGTCGAACGGCAGCACGCAGGCGACCGGCCCGAAGATTTCCTCCTGGGCGACCCGCATGTCGTCCCGCACGTCGGCCAGCACAGTCGGTGCGACGAAGTAGCCCCCGGCCAGGTCGCCCTCGGTCAGCCGGCCGCCGCCGGCCGTGGTGGTGGCGCCCTCGGCCGCGCCGATGTCGAGGTAGCCGGTCACCCGCTCGAGCTGGGCGGCCGAGACCAGCGGGCCGATCTGCGTCTGCCGGTCGGTGGCGTCGCCGACCCGCAAGCCGTCCGCGAACGCGGACATCCGCTCGACGAACTCGTCGTAAACGGGCCGCTGGACGAAGATCCTGGTGCCGGCGCAGCAGACCTGGCCGGAGTTCTCGAACACGCCCATGGCGGCGCCGGGGACGGCGCGGGACAGGTCGGCGTCGGCGAACACGACGTCGGGCGACTTGCCGCCGAGCTCGAGGGTGACGCGCTTGAGGTTGCCGGCGGCGGCCCGCAGGATCTGCTGCCCGACCGCGGTCGACCCGGTGAACGCGACCTTGTCTACCCCGGGATGCCCGGTGAGCGCGGCGCCCGCGGTTTCGCCCAGGCCGGTGACGATGTTGAGCACGCCGTCGGGCAGGCCGGCCTCGGCCGCCAGCTCGCCCAGGCGCAGCGCCGCCAGGCTCGCCTCCTCGGCCGGCTTGAGCACCATGGTGCAGCCGGTCGCCAGCACCGGCGCGATCTTCCAGATCGCGTTGCTGATCGGCCGGTTCCAGGGCACGATCGCGGCGACCACGCCGACCGGTTCCCGCAGCGTGTAGCTGAACACCGCGCCAGGGAGGTTGTTCTCGATCGTCTGGCCGCCGATCTTGGTCGCCCAGCCGGCGTGGTAGCGCAGTACCTCCGCCTCGAAGGCGAGCGAGGTCGGCTTGCGCGGCCGCCCGACAGGAGAGCCCATGTCGAGCACCTCGAGCAGCCGGAGCTCGTCGTAGTGTTCCTGGACGGCGTCGGCGAAGGCCCACAGCAGCGCCTGCCGCTGCCGCGGTTTCAGCCGCGACCAGGGGCCGTCGAAGGCGGCCCGGGCCGCCGCCACCGCGTGGTCGGCGTCCGCCGCGCCCGCCGCCGCCAGCTCCGCGATCACCTCGCCGGTCGACGGGTTCACGCTCGGGAAGGTGGCGCCGGACGCCGCCTCCACCCACTCGCCGCCGATCAGCAGCCTCTTCGGCTTGCCGTCGAGGAATGGATGCGCAAGCGTCACGGCGGTACTCCCTTGTCGTGCCCGGGTGCTAAGTGAAGGTGCGTTTACTCACTTTAGGGCCAGCCGGGCGCGCTGCCTATAGAAAGTGATCGCTCATCTTGTTAGAGTCGGGAGCGCAGGCCGGTCACGGCGGGAACAGGCAGGTGAGGCAATGGAGCAGGCTGGGCCGGAGTCACGTCCGGTGTCCGACGGAGCACTGTCTGACGACTGGTGCACGCGGCACTTCGACCACCTGTCCGACGACCTCGCGCAGACGATGCCGGCCACGATGGCGCGGATGCGGGCGCTGTGCCCGGTCACTCACAGCGACGCCCACGAGGGCCTGTGGGTGGTGTCAGGCTACGAAGAAGCGCTGAGCGTCGCGCAGGACTGGCAGTCGTTCAGCTCCGCGCACGGCCTGTCGGCCACGAAGTCGCGGACGCTGGTCCGCAACCTCCCGGTCGAGGCCGACCCGCCCGAGCAGCGCGTCTTCAAGCGGCTTGTCAGCCCTTATTTCACCCCCGCCGCGGTCGAGCGCTGGGAAGCGGCCACCAGGGCGCTGGTGACCCAGCTCATCGACGACTTCATCGAGGACGGCGCGTGCGAGTTCATGGACGCGTTCGCCCGGCCGCTGCCGAGCCGGGCGTTCTTCGAGTTCGCGATCAGCGCGCCCGCCGCCGACCTGGACAAGGTGGCGGAGCTCGCCTCCGCCTCATCGAACCCCACCGTGCCCAACGCCCGCGAGAGCTGGCTCGGCCTGTACGCGTGGATCAAGACGTTCCTCGAAGAGCGGCGCGGACAGGCGCCGCGCGGCGACGTGGTCGACGCGATCGCCGGCGCGCGGATCGACGGCAGGCCGATCACCGAAGACGAGGCGATCGGCGCGGTGCAGCTGCTTATCCTGGGCGGCCTCGAGACCACCGCGGGCGCGCTCGGCCTGATCCTGCTGCGGTTCTGCCGCGAGCCCGGCATCGCCGCGCGGCTGCGCGCCCGCCCCGAACTGATCCCGGACGCCATCCAGGAGCTGCTGCGCCTTGAGCCGTCGTTCGTCTCCGTCGGCCGCACCGCCGTGCGCGACACCGAGCTGGGCGGCCAGCCGGTCAAGGCCGGGGACAAGGTGCTGATCCACTGGGCGTCGGCCAACCGGGACGGCGCCGAGTTCGCCGACCCGGACGAGTTCGATCTCGGCCGCGAGCGCAACCGGCACCTCAGCTTCGGTGTCGGGCCGCACCGCTGCCTGGGCTCCAACCTGGCCCGGATGAACATGCGGGTCGCGCTGGAAGAGCTGCTGCGCCGGCTGGACGGCATCAGGCTGGCTGACGGCGCCGACATCCGTTACCACGCGGGCCTGACCCGCTCACCGCTGCGGGTGCCAATTACATTTACCCCTGTCAATACCACTGCCTGATTGGAGGTCGCGGATGGCCGACCGGACGCTGCTCGCGAACGCCCAGATACTGACGTGCTCCGGCGACGTCAAGGAAACGCCCTTCAACGGCGACGTGCTGATCGAGGGCACCAGGATCGCCAAGGTCGTGCCTGGCCGGATTGACGTGGATCCAGCGGCGGTCCGGGTGGTGGACCTGGGCGGGGCGACCGTGCTGCCGGGCCTCGGCGACGCGCACGTGCACACCAGCTGGCCGCTCGACTTCGTGTTCGATCACGGCGGCATCGCGGCAACCCTCCCGGCCAAGCACATGCTGGACGTCGCCGCGGTCACCAGGACGTTCCTGGAAAGCGGCTACACGCTGATTATCGGCGCGGGCACCACCCAGCCGCTCGACGACATCCTGGCCAAGGACGCGATCGACCGCGGGCTGATACCGGGACCGCGGATCGTGCCCAGCGGCCCGATGATCGCCGAGGTAGGCGGCCTCGGCGCGGACGGCGAGCTCATGGAGGTCGCGGCCGACGCCGCGCAGCTCAGGGACCTGGTCGCCCGGCAGTGCGAGATGGGCGCCCGCGCGCTCAAGCTGTTCATCTCCGGCGACGGCGTCGTCCCCGAGTACCCGTCGCAGGACGTCTACATGAACGACGAGATGCTGCTGGCCGCCGTCGAGGAGGCCGGCAAGTACGGCGCGTTCCTCACCACCCACGCCCGCGGCTCGGCCAGCGTGGCGATGGCCGCCCGCACCGGCGTGCGCATCATCCACCACGCCTGCTTCCTCGACGACGAGGCGCTGCGCGAGCTCGAGGCCAGGCGCGACGACGTCTGGGTCTGCCCCGGCCTGCACTACCTCTACCAGATGGTGCACGGCCAGGCCGGCCCGTGGGGGATCACCGAGGAGAAGATCGACGCGTCCGGCTACAGGGACGAGTTCCGTTCCCAGGTGGAAGGGCTGCGGCGGCTGCGCGAGTCAGGCATCAAGATCTTGTCCGGCGGGGACTTCGGGCACCAGTGGACCCATCACGGCACCTACGCCGCCGAACTGCAGCGTTACACCGAGCTGGCCGGGATGACCCCGGTCGAGGCCATCCACACCGCCACCAGGAACATCGGCCTGGCGGCGGGGATCGACAGCGGCGAGGTCGCCGAGGGGTTCTTGGCCGACCTGCTGATCATCGACGCCGACCCGGCCGTCGACGTGACCGTCCTGCAACGGCCTGAACTACGCCGCGCGGTGCTCAAGGACGGGCAGTTCGGCTACGTCAACCCCGAGCTCTACCCGTGACGGCGGTATCGGAGCGGCCTGACCAGACAGCGGTGTCGCCGGACACGGCGATCCTGTCCGGCGTCGACACGCTGGTCCGCCTGCTGCTGCTGCGTCCGGGGCTCGACGAGCGCGACGGGCTGACCACGGCGACCATGGTCTCCGGCTATCCCGGGTCGCCGCTCGGCGCCTTCGACCTCGCCCTCGACGGAGCGGGAGCCGCGACGCTGGCGGCGCACCGGATCATCCACCGTCCCGGCCTCAACGAGGAACTCGCCGCCGCCACTGTCTGGGGCAGCCAGATGGGCGCGGTTCTGCCCTACGACGGCATCGACGGGGTAGCGGGCGCCTGGTACGGCAAGGGGCCCGGCCTCGACCGGGCAGGGGACGCGCTGAAGCACGCCAACGCGATGGGCGCGGGTCCGGGCGGCGGCGCGGTCTTGTTCTGCGGCGACGACCCGGGGTCGAAATCGTCCACGCTCGCCTGCGACAGCCAGTACACCTTCGAGGACGCCTGCGTGCCGGTGCTGTTCCCCGGTGACCAGCAGGACGTGCTCGACCTGGGCGTCCACGCCTTCTGGATGTCCCGCTTCGCGGGCTGCTGGACCGGTCTGAAGGTCGTCACCTCGGTGGCCGACGGCATCGGCACCGTCGATCTCGACCCGGGGCGCCACGTGCCGCCTGACCTGAGCGGCGTGCTGGTCGACGGCCGGCCCTGGCGTCACCGGCCGCTGGCGACCATCGGCTCGCATGCCGTGCCCGAGCAGGAGGCCCTCGTCATGGTGAGCCGGCTGGCGGCCGCCCAGGCCTACGCGCGGCTGGCCGGGCTCGACCGGGTCACGGGCGCCCCCGCCGGGGCGCCGCTCGGGGTGATCTGCGCGGGCAAGACGTACTTCGACGTGGTCGAGGCGTTCAGCCCTGACGAGCTGGCCGCGGCCGGCGTCCGGGTGCTGAAGCTCGGCATGACCTACCCGCTCGTGGCCGACACCGTCACCGAGTTCGCCGCCTCGGTGGACGAGATCCTGGTGATCGAGGAGAAGCGCCCGTTCGTCGAGACCCAGCTGCGCGCCATCCTGCACGAGAGCGGCAGCCGCGTTCCTGTGCTCGGCAAGCGCGACCGCGCCGGGCGGCCGCTGGTGTCACCCGTCGGCGAGCTCGACGCCCGCGCCGTGGCCGGGGCACTCGGCCGGGTCAGGCCCGCGCTCGCCGCCCGCACCGCCGCCCGTTCCTCCTCTGCCGGCACCGTCACCCTCGGTCCGCGCCCCGCGGGGGAGCGGACCGCCCTGCCGCTGCTCCAGCTGCCGGGCAGGCCGCCGGGCTACTGCAGCGGCTGCCCGCACAACCGGTCCACCGTCGTCCCCGACGGCGCACTGGCCGGCGGCGGCGTCGGCTGCCACGGCATCATGTACTTCGAGGCCCGCCAAGCGGAGACGAAGCGGATGCCGCCGCCCCCGATGGGAGCCGAGGGCGTGCCGTGGCTCGGCCTGTCGCCGTTCGTCGCGGAACCGCACCTGATCCAGAACCTCGGCGACGGAACCCTCAGCCACTCGGGCACCCTGGCGATCAGGGCCAGCGTCGCGGCCGGCGCCAGCATCACGTTCAAGATCCTCTACAACGCGGCCGTGGCGATGACCGGCGGGCAGGACGTCACCGGGCTGCTCGACGTGCCCGCGCTGACCCGCGCGCTCGAGGCCGAGGGGGTCGCGAAGGTCGTCGTCTGCGCCGAGGACCCCGGCCACTACGGCCGAAAGGCGCGCTGGGCTCGTGGTACAGAAGTGCTCGGCCGTGACCGCCTCGAGGAGGTGCAGGAGCGGCTGCGGAACGTAGCGGGTGTCACCGTCCTGATCTATGACCAGCGGTGTGCCGCGCAGGCCCGCAGGCTGCGCAAGCGCGGTCAGCTCAGCGAGCCGCCGCGCCGGGTGTTCATCAACGAGGCGGTCTGCGAAGGCTGCGGTGACTGCGGCGTGAAGAGCAACTGCCTGTCGGTGCTGCCCCTGGAGACGGAGTTCGGCGACAAACGGCAGATCCACGACCCGTCGTGCAACCGTGACTACACCTGCCTGGAAGGCGACTGCCCGTCGTTCGTGACGATCAAGCCGGCCCGCCGGGCAGCGCGGCGCGGCCAGCCCGCTCCCGCCAGCTCCGCGAAGCCGGACCACGCCAAGGTTGCGCTGCCCGCCGGCCCGCTGCCGGTCCCCGCGGTGCCGGCGGTGAGCCGCCGTTACGGCATCTACTTCACCGGGATCGGCGGCACCGGGGTCGTCACGGCCAACCGGATCATCGCCGCCGCCGCCGACGCGGCCGGCTTCGTGATCGGCGGCCTTGACCAGACCGGCCTGTCGCAGAAGGCGGGCGCGGTGGTGTCGCACCTGCACCTGGCGGCGAGCAGGGACGACCTGGGGGCGGCCAGCGTCGACGCCGACAGCGCCGACCTCTACCTGTCAGGCGACATCCTCCAGGCCGCGGGCGAGAAGCACCTGGAGAAGATCCGCCCGGGCCGGACGATCGCGGTCGTCGACCGTGACGTGACGCCGACCGCGGCGATGCTGCAAAGCGACCTCGCGGTGCCCGGTGCGGCGAGCATGGAGCAGGTGATCGCGGCCAGGACCGGCGCGGACCGCGCGGCCTTCCTCGACGCGAAGCACATCGCCGAGAGCGTGTTCGGCGACCACCTGTTCGCCAACGTGATCCTGCTCGGCGCCGCGTTCCAGCTCGGCGGCCTGCCGCTCACCCTCGATGACATCGAGCGGGCCATGAGTTCCCAGGGCAGGGCGGCGGCCGCCAACCGGGCCGCGTTCGCGTGGGGCCGCTGGGCCGTCCACGACCTCGCCGCGACGAATAAGGCCATCGGCGCGCACGCGCAGGACGGCCGGGAGACGGCCGGCGTCTTCGACCCGTCGCCGGGCGCGCTGACGGCGGCAGGCTACCTGGTGGCAGGCCAGACCGTGCCTGCCGAACTCCGCGACCTGCTCACCCGGCGGGCCGCGCAGGTGATCGACTACCAGGACGCCCGGCTGGCCGCCCGCTTCCTCGGCCTGGTGCTGCGGGCGGCGGAGCGCGACGACGAGGCTCGCGGCTGGGCCCTCACCCGGGCGGTGGCCGAATCCTGGTTCAAGCTGCTGACCTACAAGGACGAGTACGAGGTGGCCCGGCTGCACCTGGCCGCCGACTACGGCGAGGTCGCGCGCGACCTCGGCATCGAGGGCCCGTTCTCGGTGACCTACCACCTGCACCCGCCCGTGCTGCGGCGCCTGGGCATGAAGAAGAAGCTCCCGCTCGGCGCCCCCTACGCGCTCGCCTTCCGCGTGCTGCGCCCGATGAAACGGCTGCGGGGCACCCCGCTCGACGTCTTCGGCTGGGACCACGACCGCCGCACCGAACGCGCCGTCATCGCCGAGTACGAGCACCTGGTCAACGAGGCACTGAGCGACGAAGCGCTGGCCGACGAGACCCTCGTGCGGCTGGCCGTGTCGGCCCAGTCGATCAAAGGCTACGGCCCGGTCAAGGAGGCCGCCGTCACCGCCTGGCGCACCCAGGTCGCCGCCCTTAGCTCCAGGCGGTGAGGAGGTCCTCCGGTTCGAGTGTGAGCGGGGTGGTTACCCGCGTCCCGCTGCGGGTCACCGCGATGAGCGGGGCCGATTCCGCCGCTCCGGGCACCTGAGACCGGTGAGTGACTAGCTCGGCGAGGTCTCGCTCGTCGAAGGGCTGGTTGTCGCGCCACTTGATCGATCCGACGAAGGCGATCTGCCGGGCGACTGGTCCACGGTCGGCCCCGATCAGGTCGACTTCCGGGTTGTTGGTGCGAGTCCAGTAGCCGCCGATCGCGCGGGGCTGGCCGGGGAGCTGGTCGCTGATCCGGCGCAGGGCCTCGCGGATGACTGGTTCGATGGCGATGCCGCGCCAGGCGGTCCAGGACGCGGTGATCCGTGCGGTCACCAGGTCGCCCCGGCCGCGCTCGATCTCCGGCTGGTGCGGGCCGAGGAACGCGAGCCAGAACCGGAGGTGGGGGTCTGCTACCGCGTAGCGGGTCTCGCGTGACGGCTTCACCGACAGCGGGACCGTCGCCTCGACGATGCGCTTCGCCGTGAGCAGCTGCAGTGCCCGGATCAGGGTGGCCTGCGATATGCCGCCCGCTGCCTGCTGGATTTTGGTGAATGTCCGTACCCCGGCCCCGATCGCACCCAGCACCAGGCGGGCGTGCGAATCCGGCGGGAATTCGGCCGCTAGCGCGCGCTCGCCGCTAACCAGCAGGGCGGAGAGGGGGTCGGACATCGCTTCCGCTACGTAGTCCAGCGCGGTCATCCCCGCGGGCCACTCGTCCAGGATCAGCGGAAGGCCGCCGGAGACCAGGTAGGCGTCGAAAGCGTCAGCGGCGGGGAGGGCGAGCATCTCGGCGGCGTCCGCGGGGCTGAGCGGCGGTATGACCAGCTCAGTGGCCCGCTGGTGGAACGGCCGCCCGTATTCGTTGAGTGCCTCCATCATCGCCAGGTCCGATCCGACGCAGATGAGCAGCGTCGGCTTGCGGGACAGCTCCCGGTCGAAGATCTTCTGCAGTGTCCCCTCGAAGCCGGCGTCTGTCCTGATGAGGTAAGGCATCTCGTCGAGGACAACGACGCTGGGCCGGTCCTCAGGAAGACAGCGCGCCAGCAGCCGCAGTGCCGCATCCCAGGTGGCCGGCGCCTGCCCGGCGAAGAGACCAGCATCCGGAAGATCCGACTCGAGGACCGCCTCGGTGAACAATGTCAGATCCGCCTCGATGGTCGGCTGCCCGGACGCCGTGAAAAAGACCGACGGTACCCCCGCCCGGTCGATGAACTCTTCTACCAGCCGTGACTTGCCGACCCGGCGCCGACCTCGGATGAGGATCGCCCGGCCCGGACGTCCGGCGCGCCCGCCCTCGCCTGTCCGCCGCAGCAAGCGGTCGAGCAGCTCGAGTTCCTGCTTGCGCCCGATGAAGTCATCCACGGCTGTCCGATCGCCCTAGTATTGATACATTCAAAAATGATGGTTTCATAAATGAAGGTATCACGTCAGGCGGCAGGCGGTCGCTGACACAACGACCTGGTCGCCCTACTCGGCGCTCTCGAGAGCGGCGCCGGCCCGGCCGCGATCCAGCGGCGCGCGCTCGCCCGCGGCGTGCGGGTCGCGAACCTGGCCACCTACCGCGCCAGCCCCGGCGGCGAGCCCGGTCTCGTCCTCGGCTACGGCAACCTCGCCGACCACCAGGTCGCCGCCGCCGTCTCCCTGCTCAGCCAGGCGATGTCCTGACGAGCAGGCCGGCGCCTGAGTCGTTACCCGAGGATCAGTGAGGACTGGTCGGGTCCTGGTACCACGTCCGCCACGGCCGGGCTGCGGGCGCCCGGGTGCCAGGACGTCAGCTGTTGCTTGGTCGTGAAGCTGAACTCGGCGACCAGGTTGTCGTCACCGTCAGGCCAGCCGTAGTCGACCAGGGCGTCGCTGCTGACCCAGGTTCCCGGCACCGCCGTCAGCCGGCCGCTGGTCACGGACGCGACCTCAAGCTTCGTGCCTCCGGCATCGCTGTCGCCCACGCTCAGCTGGAGTGCGAGCAGACCCCCGTCGGGACTGAACAAGCCGCTGCTCACCACGTTCCTGGCGGGCACTTCGATGACCGTGTGCCTGTCCGTGACAAGGTTGAGTATCTCCACGCTGCACCGCGGCGCGCACCCGGACGCCCAGGCGATCTCGCCCGGGCCCGACGCCAGCACCTGAGCGAAAGTCCGGGTGGCCCGGCGCGTGGCCGGATCCCACAGTTTGCTCAGCGTCGTTTCCGCTGGCGCGCCGAACGGGGTCAGCAGCAGGCCGCGGACGGTTCCCTGGTCAATCGCGTACCCGGGCGGAAGCGCGACCGCCGCGGTTCGGGCACCGGCGGCGCTGGCCTCCCGGGCCGTTCCGGCCGCGGTGGTCATGTTGGCGCCAAGCGGATAACTGGTCAGCCAGAAAGTGCCAGCGGCCGGGCCAGGGGCGACCAGGTTGGCGGTGCCGACCCGGCGGGCTGACCGCGCGCCGTCGGCCAGGAACCAGACCGGCACGGGAGGCCCGGCACACAGACCGCACTGGGGCGGCGGAACGGCGACGGGCTGCACCGCCCAGCCCCCGACAACGCGCGTGAACACGTAACGGGTCGCGTTCGCCGGCAGGCCGCCGATCTGCTCAGCGACGCCTGAGGCGGGCGAGTACCAGACTGGCTGCCCGGCCGCGTCGGGCACCCGCAGGCTGGGGTCCCAGGCGAGCGTCTGCCCGGCGATACCGTCGGGTTCAGTAGGCGCGCTCACCCCGGGCGGCGCCGGGCTCACGGTGGCCTGTGCCGCCGGGGCATGGTGCCGGGGCTGACTGAGGTAGACGGCGCCGCCGGCGACCAGCGCGATCACTGCGGCGATCACGGGCAGGCGTCGCGGCCAGGGACGGGGCCCGCGGTCTCCGCCCTGGCTGAGGACGTCATCGTCCACCGACGCTCCTCCCAACGCACGCTGCCCTGCGCTTACCACGATACGGCCAGGCCGCACCCGGCGGCCTAGGCCGGCGGCGCGGCTTTCCGCGGATGGCAAGATGTTTCCTGACCGGTGCGCTGAAGGAGAGCATGGTGAAGGGCCAGTTCGCGATCTTGGGTAAGCGCACCTTCCGGCATCTCTTCCTGGCCCAGGCCGTCTCCTGGCTTGGCACGGCGATCGCGCCGATCGCCCTGGCGTTCGCGGTGCTCGGCCGGCCGGGCGGCTCGGCGACGAGCCTCGGGCTCATCCTGGGGTGCCAGGCAGGCGCTGTCGTCGCGTTCCTGCTCGTCGGCGGGGTTCTCGGCGACCGGTTCTCGCGCTACCGGCTGCTGGTCGGCGCTGATCTGCTCGCGTTCACCGCCCAGGGCGCCATCGCCGGGCTGTTCATCGCCGGCACCGCGCCACTCGGGCTGATCGCCGCGCTGGCCGCGGTCGGCGGCGCGGCTGAGGGCATCTCCTATCCGTGCCTGCGCGGCCTGATCCCCCAGGTCGTGGACGGCCCGCAGCTGCAGTCCGCGAACGCGCTCATCCGCCTGGCCCAGAACTCCGCCAGCCTGGTCGGCGCCTCGATATCGGGATTGCTGGTGGTAGGCGTGGGCGCCGGCTGGGGGCTGGCGGTCGATGCCGTGACGTTCCTGCTGTCGGCGGGACTCGTGCTGACCTCCCGGGCGCCGCGGGCCCGGGTCGCCGAGGGGGCCGTGCAGATCCTGGCCGAGCTTCGGGACGGGTGGCGGGAAATCCGCGCGCGGCAGTGGCTGTGGGTGTGCATCGCCCAGTTCACCGTCGTGAACCTCTGCCTGTCGCCCAGCATCAACGTGCTCGGCCCCGTCGTGGCCCGTGAGCACTACGGCGGCGCGCTCGCCTGGTCGGTCATCATCACCGCGCAGGCGGTCGGTCTCATCGCCGGGAGCCTGCTGGCGATGCGCCTGCGGCCCGCGTTTCCGCTGCTGCTCGCCACCCTCGGCACCTTCGCCTTCGTGCCGCCGCTCTTCCTGCTGGCGTTCCATGCGCCTGTATGGCTCGCCGCCACGTCGATGCTGGGCATCGGCGTGGCGATCGACGTGTACGAGGTGCTGTGGCTCACGGCACTGCAGGAGCACATCCCCGCCGACAAGCTGTCGCGGGTCGCTTCGTGGGACGCCCTGGGCGCTTTCGCGCTCGGCCCGGTCGGCCTGGTCGTCGTCGGCCCGTTGTCCGCCGTCATCGGGGTCCAGGCCACCTTCATCGGCGCCGGCGGCCTGATAGCCTGCTCCACCCTCGTCGCACTGCTCACCCCGTCCGTCCGCCGGCTGCCCGCCAGACCACCCGTCAGACCACCCGCAGACGGCATCGAGCCGGAGCCCGGTCCGGACGCCGTACAACAGGCGCCCCGTTGATTAACAGCTCACCGCAGGTCGCCGGCACACACAGCTGGTTGATTCAGTGCCGGGGCCGCTGGCCGCTGGCCGCCAGTCGCCGGCACAGACTGCTGGTTGATTCAGTGCCGGCCGCTGGCCGCCGGTCGCTGGCCGCCGGTCGCCGTCCACAGACGCACCTTCAACCGCCGAGGTCCCAATGGAAACACTTAATGCCAGGCCAAGGAAAGATCTTGGAAACTTTTTCGCATATAGTCCATAAGAGTTTCCAATTAGCAAAAAGGTTCCAAGATAATCGCACCTCGCTGCTGATAACAGCAAGAAACGCAGGGTGCGCCGCACTCGCCAGTGGCTCCGCTTCCGATGACAGCAAGAAGCGGCGGGGAGTGCCGCATTACTCGTCCCTCAGCGCTTCCACGTTGATAACAGCAAGAAGCGGCTAGGGTGTGCCGCACTTTGCCCCCGCCGCTCCTGCGCCTGGGAACGCGAGAAGCGGCGGGGGTTGTGTCACGCCGGCCCCGGGCGCGATAACAGCAAGAAGCGGCGGGGTGTGCCGCGCGGGAAGCTCCTTCCCGGCGCGCTTACGGGTGGAGGGCGGGCGGCAGGCCGATGCTGCGGGGCTCGAGGAAGCTGCGCAGCCCCTCGGGGCCCAGCTCCCGGCCGAGGCCGGACTCGCGGAAGCCGCCGAAGGGGACCAGCGGGAACGGCGGGTAGCTGCCGTTGACCGCGATGCTCCCGGTACGGACGCCGCGGGCGACGCGCAGCGCCCGGGCGGGGTCGTCCGCCCACACACCGCCGGACAGGCCGTAAGGCGAGTCGTTGGCGATACGGACGGCCTCGTCCTCGTCGGCGTAGGGGATCAGGCACAGCACCGGCCCGAAGATCTCCTCGCGGGCCACCCGCATCGAGTTGTCCACGTCGGCCAGGATCGTGGGCTCCACGTACCAGCCGCGCGGCAGGTCCGCGGGGCGCCCGCCGCCGGCCGCCACCCGGGCGCCGGCTGCGACGCCCAGCGCGATGTAGCCCTCGACCCGGGTCCGCTGGCGTTCGGCCACCAGGGGGCCGACCAGCGTCTTCGGGTCGTGCGGGTCGCCTACCGTGATGTGCGCGGCGGTCGCGGCGGCGGCCTCGACCGCGGTCGCGTACAGCGGCCGCGGCACCAGGATGCGGGTGTGCGCCCCGCAGACCTGGCCGGCCATGTGCATGGCGCCGTGCACGATCTTGTCGAGGACGGCCGGCACGTCGGCGTCGTCGAGCACGATCGCGGCCGACTTGCCGCCGAGCTCGAGCGAGACTCGCTTGACCTGCTCGCCGCACAGGCTCATGATCCGCCTGCCCGCCCCGGTCGACCCGGTGAAGGCGATCTTGTCCACGCCCGGATGCTTGACCAGGTACTCGCCGGTCTCCCGGCCGGCCGGGAGCACGCTGAGCACCCCGCGCGGCACGCCCGCCTCTTCCAGCGCCTCGGCCAGGATGAAGTTGCTCAGCGGCGCCTCGGGCGCGGGCTTGACCACCACCGCGCAGCCGGCCGCCAGCGCGGGCGCGACCTTCCAGGCGGACAGGGTCAGCGGCGAGTTCCACGGGATGATGGCCACGACCACGCCAACCGGCTCGTTGGTGACGAGCCCGGCCCGCGCCCCGGCCACCACGGTCCGCTCGAACTCGAACTCCCTGATCAGGCCCGCGTAGTAGTCGAAGAGGACGGCGACGAGCCCGGTCTGCCCGGCCGGCGCCTGGCTGATCGCGCAGCCCATCTCGTCGACGGTGACCGCGGTGATGTCCGCCTCGCGCTTGCGCAGGCAGGCGGCTGCCCGGGTCAGCACGTCGGCCCGTTCGGCGGGCGTCATCCGCGGCCACGGACCGTGGTCGAAGGCCTCCCGCGCGGCGGCGACCGCCCGGTCGGCGTCCGCCGTGCTGGCCAGCGTGACCTCGCCGACGACCTCCTCGGTCGACGGCGAGACGACGCCGAAGCGCTCGCCGCCCGCCGACGCCTCCCAGGCGCCGCCGATGAAAAGCTCCCGCCGGTACATCAGCCGGTCGTCCACGCTGCCTCCGCCTGTCCGTGCATCTCGCCAGTACGCCAACCGTAACATTCTAAGTGAACGTTCGCTATCTAATGCGGGGCGGGCACCGCCGCCTGGACGACGGCGCCCGCGTCAAGCAGCGCGCTGACCTCCGCCCCGCCGAAGCCCCAGTCGCGCAAGATCTCCGTGGTCTGCTCGCCCGGCGCGGACGGCAGGGCCGGCTGCCCGGCCGGGGTCCGGCTGAACCGGGGCGCGGGGGAAGGCTGCACGACGCCGTCCACCGTGCTGAACGTCCCGTGCGCCACGTTGTGCGGGTGCGCCGGGGCCTCGGCCATCGTCAGCACCGGCGCGAAGCAGGTGTTGGTCCCCTCGAGCAGCGCGCACCACTCGGCGAAGGGCCGGCTCTTGAACACCGCCGCGAGCAGGTCCTTGCCGTCCGGCCAGGTCGCGGGCTCGGACTGGCCGCGCAGCAGCTCCGCCTTCCGCTCGCCGAGCCCGATCCTGTCGAGCAGTTCCGCGTAGAACTGGGGCTCGCCGCAGCCGATCGTCACGTACCGTCCGTCGGACGTCTCGTAGACGTTGTAGAACGGGGCGCCCAGGTCGAGCACGTTGGTGCCTGGCACGTCGGACCACAGGCCCTCGGCCCGCATGCCGTGGAACAGCGTGGTCAGCAGCGCCACCCCGTCGATCATGGACGCGTCCACGACCTGCCCGCGGCCGGACAGCGACCGCTCGACCAGGGCGCTGAGGATGCCGGTGACGATCAGCATGCCGCCGCCGCCGTAGTCGCCGAGCAGGTTGAGCGGCGGCGCGGGCGGCTGCCCGTCCCTGCGCAGCGGGTCGAGCGCGCCGGCGAGCGCGACGTAGTTGATGTCGTGGCCTGGGGTGCTGGCGTACGTTCCCTCGCGCCCCCAGCCGCTGATCCGCGCGTAGACCAGCCGCGGGTTGCGGTCGTGGCAGGCGTCGGGCCCGAGGCCGAGGCGCTCGGCGACGCCGGGGCGGAAGCCTTCAAGCAGCACGTCGGCCTGGTCGACGAGGCGGAGCATCGCCGCCGTCCCTTCGGGGTGCTTGAGGTCGACGGCGAGCGACCGGCGCCCGCGGGCCACCAGGTCGAGGCGGCGGCGCCCGGCGATCATCCGCTGCATCGCGTTCTCGCCGTCATCGCCAGACGCCCCGCCGCCAGCCGCCCCGCTGCCAGACACGACGCCGCCGGGCGCAGCGCCGCCAGGCGTCGCACCGCCAGGCACGCCGGGCACGTCGCCCGCCCGCGCGACCCTGATCACGTCAGCGCCCAGGTCAGCCAGCATCATCGCGGCGAACGGCCCCGGCCCCCGGCCCTGCAGCTCGACTACCCGTACCCCGGTCAGCGGTCCGGCCATGTGCTTCCCCCCTCGTCGTGATCGCGCTTGAAAAGGAAGCGCTCACTTATATTGCCACTTTCGTGGGAAGTGAGTCTTTGCTATTTTCAAGCCATGCCCGGTGATCAGGTTATGAGCTCGGCGGCAGGCAGCGCGGAACCGTCGGCGGACGGGCAGCCGTGCGCCGGCCTGACGGTGGCCGAACTCGCGGTCGGCGCCAGCGACCTGGGCCTCGGACTGGCGGGCGGGCTGCCGGGCCGTATCCTGGCCGACCTGGGCGCGACGGTCATCCGCGTTGTCGGCCGGCAGTCGCCGCCGATCGACGCGGACGTGCCGTGGGGCCGTGCCTGGCACCGGGACAAGAAGGTGGCCGCCACCGATGACAGTGACGAGGCATTCGCCGTGGCGCGCGAGGCCGACGTGGTGCTCGCCTACGGGCCCGAGGAACTCGTCGAGGCGCGCGGCCTCGGCTACCGCGATGTCAGCGCGGTGAACCCGGCCGTGGTGTACGCCCGCTGCCGTCCGAGCCGGGCCGGCTGGGGCACCGCGCCTGACTTCGGCTTGCTGGTTGAGGCGCGGTCCGGATTCTGCACCCAGCTGGCGGGACACCGGGCGGGACCGATCTTCGTGGACGTGCGGGCGCCGGGGATGGGCACCGCCGCGCTGCTGACCACATCCGTGCTCGGGCTGCTCTACCGCCGCGCCGTCACCGGTCGCGGCGGCTGGGCGGAGACCTCGCTGTACGACGGGATGCTGGCCACCCTCGGCTGCATGATCGGCCGGTCGGAGCGGGCCGCGCCGCACATCGAGGGGTACTGGGAGAAGGGCTCGACGTTCCCGAACTTCCTCTACCGCTGCGCGGACGGGGAACTGCTCCAGGTGTGGTTCGGCGGCAAGGGCATGTACGCGAAGCTGATCGCGGTGCTTGGCGACGAGCCGAGCAGCGAGGGCTACTACAGCGACCAGACCACCGGCAAGCTCGGCGAGCGGGCCCGGCGCTGGGGCTCGTTCTTCTCGACCAGGACCCGGGCGGAGTGGATCAGGCTGCTGCGGCAGGCGGGGGTCGCCTGCGAGCCCGTGCTCGGCCCGGGTGAGATCCTGGCCGACCCGCACCTGGCGGAAACCGGCCTCGCCCTGCGCGCCGCCGACGGATCGCACGACGATGTCGTCGTCGGCTCGCCGATTTCGGTGCTCCCCATCCAGGCATCATCCCGAACGGGTGCGGCTGACACCGTCCCGCCAGCCGCCCCGCCCCGGCCGGGCGGGCCGGCGGAGTCCGGTGCCCCGGCTCGGCCGCTGGTGCCCGCAGCCGCGCGCCGCTCGTCGCCGGGAGATCGCGGCGGCGGCCGCGCGGAGCAAGCTCTCGTTCGGGATAACGGCGGGTTGCTCTCCGGGCTGCGGGTGGTGGACTTCTCCGCGTTCGTGGCCGGGCCGCTGGCGGCCGAGGTCCTCGCCGACCTCGGCGCCGACGTGATCAAGGTGGAGCCGCCCGCCGGCGAGGCGATGCGGGCGGCCGCCTACGCGGTGGCCGCCTGCCAGCGGGGCAAGCGCAGCCTGGCCCTCGACATCAGCGCCCCCGAGGCCAGGCCTGCCGTCGAACGGCTGCTCAGCCAGGCCGACGTGGTGCTGCACAACTTCCGGGTCGGGGTGGCGGAACGGCTCGGGATCGACGCGGCGACCGTCGCCCGGCTGAACCCGCGGGCGGTGTACTGCCACGCCAGCGCGTTCGGCAGCACCGGGCGGCGGGCGAAGTTCCCTGGCAACGACGCGCTCATGGAGGCGGTCACCGGCACCGAGCGGGCGATCGGCGGGGCGGGCAACGACCCGATCGCGGCGACATGGATACCGATCGACATCACCGGCGGCTGGCTGGCCGCGGCGGGCATGCTGGCGGGCCTGTACGCCCGGGGGAGCGGCGACGACGGCCAGCGGGTGGAGACGAGCCTGCTCGGTGCGGGGATCTTGCTGCACAGCGGGGTGTTCCTGCGCGACGGCGCGCTGGTGCCCGGTCCTGTGCTCGACGGCGGGCAGACCGGCTACGGCCCGGGCTACCGGATTTACCGGGGGAGCGACGACGCCTGGTTCGCGCTCGTGGTGCCCACGCCTGAGGACTGGCGGCGGTTGGCCGTCACGCTGCGGGACGCGCCGCCGCCGGAGACGGGCGCGCCGGTGCCTGCGGCCAGCGCGTCGCTGCCGGAGACCTATGCGCCGCTGCGCGGCGGGGCCGCCGATACCGAGGCGGTCGAAGCCGAGACGGTGCTCGAGGCGGCGTTCGCGCAAGCGCCGGCGGCCGCGTGGGCGGCCAGGCTGCAGGCGGCCGGGCTGCTGGCCGAGCTTGTCAGGCCGCTGGACCGGGACGCGTTCCGCCGCGGCATCCTCGATGACCAGGTCAACCGCCAGCTGAACCGGGTGGTGACCTTCCCGACCGACGAGTGGGGCAAGTTCGAGCAGATCGGTCCGCTGCTGCGGTGCGGCCCGGCTGCCGGGACCGGCCCGCGGCTGATGCTGCCGGGCATCGGCGAGCACACCGAAGAGGTGCTGCGCGAGCTGGGGCTGTCCGCCGCTGCGATCGCGGCGCTGCTGGAGGCCAAGCTGGCCGTGCAGCTTGGCGGGTTACCCGGCCGCTCACCCGGCCCGCTTATCCGGCCGGCCCGGCTCGCCTGCCCGGGCCGCTTACTCAGCCAACTGCCCAGAAGGGGTGTCGCATGAAGGTAGCCGTCGCCTACGAGGCGGGCCAGCCGCTGGTGATCGAAGACCTGCCGGTCCCGGACATCGGCCCGCGCGACGTGCTCGTGCGGATCAGCGCGAGCGGCATCTGTCACACCGACCTGCACGTGATCGAGGGCAAGTCGGCGCTTCCGCTGCCGATCGTGCCGGGCCATGAGGCGTGCGGCATCGTCGAGGAGACCGGCCGTGAGGTGCGGCGGGTGAAGCCAGGGGACCGGGTGCTGGCGTCGGTCGCGCCCGCCTGCGGCGAGTGCTGGTGGTGCGTCAACGGCATGTCCAACCATTGCGAGCTCAACGCGTCCAAGGCCGCGCCGCGCCTTCACCTGCCTGATGGCCGGATGGCCGGCGCGGTGTGCGGCTGCGGCACCTTCGCCGAGGCCATGGTCGTGCGCGAGGCGTCGCTCGTTCCTGTCAGCACCAGCCTGGGCGACGAGGAACTGGCCCTGCTCGGCTGCGGCGTGACCACCGGCCTGGCGGCGGTGCTCAACACGGCCCAGGTGCGGCCCGGGTCCAGCGTCGCCGTGATCGGCTGCGGCGGCGTCGGGCAGTCGGTCATCCAGGGGGCCCGCATCGCCGGCGCCGCGGTGATCATCGCCATCGACCCGGTGCGCGACCGGCGCGAGGGCAGCCTCGGCGTGGGCGCGACGCACGCGGTCGACCCGGCCGACGGCAACCCCGTCGAGCAGGTACGCGCGCTGACCCACGGCCGCGGGGCCGACTACTCCTTCGAGGTCGTCGGCCGCCCCGGACTCATGGTCCAGGCGTTCGAGATGGCCCGTACGGCCGGCACCGTGACGCTGCTCGGCATGCCGGCGGTGGGCGACACGCTGACGCTGCCTGCCGTCCAGGCGGTGTTCTCAGGCAAGCGCCTGTGCGGGGCGTCAACGGGCGGGGCGCAGATACTGCGCGACTTCCCGCGCTTTATCGGGCTGGCCGAGGCCGGGCGACTCGACCTGACCTCCATGGTGTCGCAGCGGATCACGCTCGACGAGATCAACAAGGGCATTGACCTCGTGCACCGCGCCGCGGGGGTCCGCACCGTCATTGTGTGACGGTGATGGCCCGCTCGGGACAGTTCGCGGCCGCCTTCTCCACCTGGGCCTCGAACTCGGCCGGAACCGCGGGCAGCAGGACCTCGGCGTTCCCCTCGTCGTTGAGCGAGAACACTTCCGGGCAGATGTCCCAGCAGCGAGCGTGACCCTGGCAACGGTCGGGATCCACGGTGACGTTCATAAGTCCTCATCCCTCCAGCGAACGGGCAGCCCCGGTTACCCGCCAACTCTAGCAAAGTGAGTGCATACTTCTCTGCTGCGGGCCGGGTGGAACTTACCCGGGCCGGCTCCGCCTGGCGCGGCCGGGTCAGCGCACCCGGCTGGCCGGCTGGATGGCCGGGAAGAAGCCCTTGACAGTGCCCTCGCTGATCAGGGTGACCGCGCGGGTGCGGTTGAACTTCTTGCCGTGGTGGCTTTCCAGCGCCAGGATCAGCGCCATGCCCATCACCGCGCGGGCTGATATATCGGGCGACTCGAACGGGAAGCCGTAGCGGTCCTCGACCTTGCGCCACGCCTCGGCCAGCTGGTCCATCGCGACCGCGAAGTTCTCCCTGTAGAACTTCCTGGCCACCTTGGGGTCGCCGAACAGCACCAGGCCGAGCAGCGGCAGTATCTGCTCAAGGGTCGAGACCAGCCGCCGGTACAGGCCGGCCATCGTCTCGAACTGGCGCTCAGGGGTCAGCGGCTCGTCCCGGTCCACGCCCTCGGTCGCGGCGACCAGATCGTCCACCGCCCGCTTGAGCGGCTCGACCACCGCCTCGAAGAACAGCTGGTCCTTGCTTTCGAAGTGGCGGTAGATCACGCCCTCGCTGATCCCGCTGTGCTCGGCGATCACCTTGATCGTCGTGCCGTTCATGTCGCCCGTCTCGGTGAACGCGCGCCGGGCGGCGTCCAGGATGGAGCTCTTCCTGGCCTCAGCGGTCAGGCGGCGCCGCTTGGGCGGCGCGTCGACGGCGGGTGCCGCCGGCTTGGTGGTCGTCTTGGGCATCGGTCCTCGCTACCGGACATTGCGCGCTGAGTGCGCGCATACTTTCATGGTAGTGGCCGAGGATCATCCCGGCCGTCGCAATTCGGTCCAGGGCTTGGCATGTCGCGCCCGCGCCCGCGAGCCGGTGCTAGTGCCGCGTGCTAGCCAGCCGTCTGGCGCTCGGCGGCCGCCCGCAGCGCCGCGGCGAAACCCCGGTGCAGGTGCTGCGGGGCCGGCTCGTTGCGGCCGAGGATCACGGTGCCGAGCAGTCCGCCCCGGACGCCGGGCTCGGTCCGGCCTGCCACCCAGAAGTCTTCGCCGTCGACCACGGTCCCGCAGATCCAGGGCGCCATCTCCGCCATCGTCGCCCGCTCGTCCTCGCTCAGGCCCGGGCGCAAGTAAGAGGTGTGCACGACCTCGGAGCGGCCGGGGGCGACCGGGAGGATCTGCCACAGGTCGGCATGCCTGCTGTCGAAGGTCAGGCTCGTGTTCGGGAACAGCGCGTACTGCAGGCTGATGTGCTGCGACACGTCGCCCCACTCCGCCTCCGGGCGCTCGCGGAGCTCGGCGATCGTCCGTACGGCCGAGCAGTTGCGCAGGTGCGGCCCGAACGCGTCGAAGGTCAGCACGCCGCCGTGCGCGTACTTTGCCAGCGTGGTGCGGTGCAGGTAGTTGAAGTGGTAGTTCTCCCTGAAGGTGTCGAGGGTGACCTTCCAGTTGGCGCTGACCGGGTGCACGTGCGGCTCGCTTTGCGGCTCCCAGTCCGCGAAGTCGAGCAGCGACAGCTCGTCCGCCAGTTCCAGGCCCAGGTACTCCTCGATGTCCACCGCGGGGCCCGGGCGCAACCGCCCGACGATGAGCCCGCGGCCCTCGGCGACCGGCAGTTCCACCAGGCCCTTCTCATCCCGGCACATGCCGTCGAACGCGTAGCCGGACGGCACCGCCGCCAGGCGGCCGCCGAGGTCGTAGGTCCAGGCATGGAAGGGGCAGGTGAAGTTCTTCGCCCGCCCGGCGCCGTCCGCGACCCGCACGCCCCGGTGCCGGCAGATGTTGGCGAGCGCGTGCACCTGCCCGGCGTCGTCCCTGGTGAGCAGGACCGGCGTGCCGCACAGGTCGACGGTGCGGAAGGTTCCGGGTCCGGGCAGCCCGCCGGACAGGCAGAAGACCAGCGGCTGGTCGCGGAACAGGGCCTCGACTTCCGCCGCGTGATGTTCCGGCGAGTAGATGTCCGTCCCGAGCTCGAGCACCGCGGGGGCGAGGTCGGTCGTGCGCTGCTCGATATGGCCGAGCAGCCGACGGGCGAGGCTCCGCTCGAGGGCTTCCTTGTCCATTGCTGTCTCCTCGCCTACCCGGTGACCTGGATCGCCGGCGACCTGGACCATCCCTTCGAGCCAGTCTAGACAGTGACCACTCACTCAACAAGGCGCTGATCGGCGGTGTTGCGTTCATGTAACCGAAGGACCATTGCGGGGTGAGTGTTTATTTACTACATTGAGCGGGGCCAGTGAGACGCAGGTCACTATCGCAAAGGGTTGGCAAGGTGTCCGTCACGGCGGCGGACACCTGGGGGGAAGGAAGAACTACATGGTTCTACGCCTCAAGTCCGCGGCGGTTGCCGCCGCGGTTATCACTGCCTTGGTCTCGGTCGGCGCATGCTCGTCGAGCAGCAGCAGTAGCAGTTCGGCGGCGGCCAGCGCGGCCACCAGTGCGCCCGCCAGCGGCGGCGGGACCGCGACGGCGGCAGCCGCTTCGGGCACGCCGGTCACCATCGGCGTCATCTGCTCGTGCTCAGGTCCGTTCGGCACCACGGTCTCCCAGGCCTACACGGTTGTCCAGGACTGGGCGAAGTCGGTGAACGCGGCGGGCGGCCTCAACGGGCACCCGGTTACGCTGCTTGAGAAAGACAACGGAAGCGTCGCCGGTACCGCCCTGACCGACGCCCAGTCGGTGATCGCCGCGAAGCCGGCCGCGATTATCGACCTGGACATCCTCGACGAGGTGTGGCAGAAGGCGGCCTCCTCGGCGAACATCCCGGTGATCGGCGGCAACTTCAGCGTCGAGGCCTACTACACGGACCCCGACTGGTACCCGTCCGGGCAGACCAACGACTCGATCACCTACTCGGTGGCGGCGGTGGCGAAGCAGGCGGGGGCGAAGTCCCTGGCCGACTTCTACTGCGCGGAGAGCGCGCAGTGCCAGTCGAGCGTGCCGCTGATCAAGGCGGCCGGGCAGTCGGTGGGCGTGCCGGTGGTCTACAGCGCTTCGATCTCGGCCACCGCGCCGAACTACACCGCCCAGTGCGTGGCGGCCAAGCAGGCCGGGGTGCAGGCGATCTTCATCGGCGACTCGATCACGGTCATCGACCGGGTGGCGAGCGACTGCGACAAGCAGGGCTACGACCCCACCTTCGTGACCGAGGGAACCGGGTTCCAGGACCTGGCGCTGACCGTGCCGGGCCTCAAGGATCACCTGTGGTCGTCCTACCCGATCCTGCCCTACTACTCCACGGCCTCCTCGATCACGGCGATGAACGCGGTCCTGGACAAGTACTCGCCGGGCCTGCGCAGCAACAAGAACATCTGGAGTGAGTTCGCGGTCCAGGGCTGGACGGCGGGCCTGCTGCTGGCCCAGGGGGTCAAGAACTCCGGGGTCACCGCCTCCCAGGCGATCACGCCGGCGACCGTTACCGCGGGCCTCGACAAGGTTTCCAACGACACGCTGGGCGGGATCTCGCCGGCGCTGACCTTCTCCGCGGGCAAGCCGCACCCGGTTGACTGCTGGTTCACCGGGCGGGTGCAGAACGGCGTGGCCAGCCAGGTCGGCGGCCTGACCTGCCAGAAGAGCAGCTAGCCAGACTCCGGGGTGGTGCGCTTACGGCCGCGCACCACCCCGGTCAGCGACCCGGCTCCGCTGAGCGCGCCCAGCTCGCGCTCGGGCACAGCTGCCTCTTAGCGGCGGATAAGGCGGAGCCGGAGCTCGTCAAGCCCGTTTCCCTGCGGCGACAGGTACGGGCGCGGAGTTGTCCCGGGTTCGAGTTCAACCGCCGCTACCAGGTCGAGCAGCGTGTTCAGCAGGGTGGCGCCCGCGTGGCGGACGACGTGGGCGCCGACGCAGGTGTGCGTGCCCCAGCCGAAGGCGACGTGCGGCGGCTGGCCCGCACGGTCGAGGCGGAACGTCTCCGGGTCCTCGTAGACGGTCTCGTCCCGGTTGGCAGAAGCCAGCCCCAGCAGGACCTTCTCGCCTGCGGTGAGGCTCGTCTCGTGCACCTGGGCCGGCTCCCGGCAGGTCCGCGAGATGAACATGCTCGGCGAGTCCCGGCGCAGCGACTCCTCGACGGCGTCGGGCACCCGCGCCCGGTCCGCGCGCAGGGCCTCGACCAGCGCCGGCTCTCCTGCCAGGGACAACAGCGTGTTGTTGATGAAGTTGCCCATCGTGTTGCCGCCGGCGGTCGGGATGCTGACCAGGATCATCCGCTGCAGCGTCCGCGGCAGCGGCTTGCCGTCGAGCTCGGCGGTGACCACCAGCGTGAGCGCGTCGTCGGGACGCTCGGCCGCCCTGGTCCGGTCGTCGATGTGCTGGTCGAGGTACTCGAGCAGGTCCGGGTAGCACTGCTCGAAGCCGGCGCCGCGGTCGTTGCGGTTGGTGAATGAGAAGCCCGAGCGGATCATGTCCCTGACCCAGCGGCGCCAGCGCGGCGCGTCGTCCTCGGGAAATCCCGCCAGCCGCATCATCAGCCGTCCGGCGAACGGCGCGGTGAAGTCCTCCACTACCTCGCCGCCGCCCGCCTCGAGCAGCGGGGCGAGGAGCTCGGTGATGAGCGCGCGCACCGCGGGGGTGGCCGCCTCGGCCCGCTGGCGGGAGAGCAGGTCGCGCAGCAGCCGCCGCAGCGGGACGTGCAGCGGCGGGTCGTATTCGAAGAAGAAGAACCGGTCCTGCTCCGGCACCGCGATGCCGGGGGCGCGGGCGGCGTTCGCATTCGACATGTGCGCGTCGCTCAGCATGGCCTTCACGTCGGCGTAGCGCGGCACGACCAGCATTCCCGAGCTGAGCCTGGCGACCGGGCAGCTGGCGCGGAGCTCCGCCATCGCCTCGTGGTGCCGGCTGCCTTGTTGCGGATCGAAGGGATCGAACCCCCGGGGCGTCGGCATAACCGCACAATATAGTAAGCGTTCACAGACTTCCAGGTTTCCCGGCCGCCCGCCTCACTCGGCGGTGAATGATTCCACCCGCCCGAAGATCTTGTGCAGCCGCTCGAGGACGGGACCCGGCAGCGGCCCGGAGTTGATCGATGCGACGTTGTCGCGCAGGTGCTCGACCCGCCCGGTACTGGTGAGGATCACGTCGGCCCCGGGCGCGTGCCGGTTGAACCGGTAGCAGGCGTCAGCCAGCGACCGGACGGACGGGTCGTCGAGGAGGAAGCCCAGCGGCCGGCCGGGGTCGAGGTCGGCCGGGTCGACCTCGCCGGCGGCGGCCAGCTCGTCAATGAGCGCCTGGGCCCGCTCGGGGGTGGCGAGCCGCCTGCGCACCGCGTACATGCACTGGGTGCCGATGTCCCTGGCTTTCGTGTACGGCAGCACCCTTGTCAGCGCCGTCTGGTTGACGAAGTTGAAGCCGACCATCACCACGTCGAACACATCGTCGTGCAAGGCGAGCTGCAGCATCTGGTGGCCGGGGTCGACGAAGAAACGCTCGGAGATGGCCAGGAACCGGATCTTTCCCTGCTCGCGCATCCGGATCATCTCAGGGACGAACGCGTCAGCGCACTGCCGGTACTGGTTGGGGCATACTCCGTGCAGGTAGAACACGTCGATGTAGTCCGTGCCGAGGCGGCGGAGGTTGCCGTCGACCAGCTCGCGGAACTCCCCGGCGGTGATCAGCTCGTCGCCCGCCGGCGCCGCGCTCCGGCGGTAGACCTGGTTCTTGGTGGAGATGACGACCGAGTCGCGACGGCCCGCGACGGCCTCGGCGACGATCTCCTCGGTGCGGTAGTCGGCGGCGGTGTCGATGAAGTCGATGCCCTCGTCCAGGGCGGCCCGCAGCACGCGCACCGACTGCGCGGCCGTGGCGCCGTACTCCTGGCCGAGCCGGCTGAAGCCGCCGGTGCCGATCGAGGCGACGGAGACGTCCAGGTTGGTGCGGCCGAGCCTGGCCCGGCCCATCGCGGCAGCCATCGGGGCCCTAGAGGGCTTCCATCCAGGCGTTGATCTCCGGGCTGTCGCGGTCGACCTTCTCGGAGTAGTAGTGCCCGGTCAAGATGGTGCCGGTGGCCGGGTCGACCTCGTAGATGACCACGGCTTCCATCTCCAGGCCGGCCGACCGGTAGGTGTTCTGCACCCAGATCTCGTTGCCGTGCTCCACGATCCGGCGTACCTCGATGCGGCCCTCAGGATGGGCGGTCATCAGCCCGCGCATGTTCTTGACTTCCTGGGCGCGGCCCTTGAACCCGCGCGCGGGGTGCTGGGGGACGATCATCTCGAAGTCAGCGTGGAAGGCGGCCTCGACGCCGTCCACGTCTCCCCGGTTGACCGCCTCGACGAAACGCAGCACCGCGTTCACCACAGCACCTCCTGGTTGACTCGCTGTGCGGCCATCTTCCGCTGGCCCGGCGACCCGGCGCAAGGCGAATCAGCAAAAATGTGAGTGGGTGATTACTTACATCACGGGTCATTCTCGGGTTATTCTGCGAGCGTGCGGCAGGGAAGCCGATCTCCGGGAGGGTAATGAGCGAGCGTCAGGGGCGTGTTGCGGGCAAGGTCGCGATCGTGACCGGGGCCGGCTCGACGCCGGGGCCCGGCATGGCCACCGGCCGCGCCTGCGCCATCGTGCTGGCCCGGGAAGGGGCCAGCGTGCTGCTGGCCGACGTAATCGGCGAGCGGGCCGAGGAGACGCGGGCGCTCATCGAGAAGGAAGGCGGCACCGCGGCCGTCTTCGCCGGCGACATGACGAAGGGCGCCGACTGCGACGCCATGGTGCGGGCGGCGGTCGACGCCTACGGCACGCTGGACATCCTGGTGAACAACATCGGGGTCGCGCACGCCGGGAACGTGGTGGACACCACCGAGGAGACCTGGGACCGGATCTTGAGCCTCAGCCTCAAGACGGCGTTCCTTGCCAGCAAGAGCGCGGTCCCGGTGATGACGGCCAAGCGCTCGGGCGCGATCGTCAACATCGGGTCGATCACCGGCTCACGCGGCGGCAACTACGTCGCCTACGCGGCGGCCAAGGGCGGGATCAACGCGATGACCGTCGACATGGCCTACTCGCACGGCCGCGACGGTATCCGGGTGAACGCCCTCGCGCCCGGGCACATCACGACTCCCTTGCTGTTCTCGGTCACCGGCGTGTCGCCGCAGTCCGAGTACCGGCAGCGGCTGGCGGCCGCCTCCGGGCTGACCGGGACGAACGGCGACGGCTGGGACGTCGGCTACGCGGCCGCGTTCCTCGCCAGCGACGAGGCCCGCTGGATCACCGGCGCCGTGCATCCGGTCGACGGCGGGGTGATGGCGGTGACTCCGCTGATGATGGCGCCCTACCTGCGGGCCGAGCAGGCCCCGCCCGAATGAGCCCGGTCCCCGTGACGTACCCGCAGGCAGACCGTTCATCAAGAAGGAAGTGACGGCACCGATATGAGCGCTGGGCAGGACTCGGTGAGCGCGGAGCTGCTCGCGGCCACCGATGAGTTTATCGACGACGCGGTGAACTACGCCGATCCCATGGCTCTTCGCGGACTGCTGTACCAGCTGACCGGTGACGAGGCTGTCGCGGCGACCAAGATGGGCTCCGTCGCGGGATACACCGGCGGGAACCTCGCGACCGGGCTCACCGATCCGGCCGACGTGGCCCTGCTGCGCGCGAAGGCCGCCCAGTTCCTCAAGTCGCACCGCGACGCGGGGGCCGGGCCGCTCGGCATCGGGCCGGCCGACCGGATCCCGCGCAGCCTCGCCCTGTCCGGAGGGGTGGACCAGCTTCCGCCCGAGGATGTGGAGCTGTGGGTCGAGGAACTCGCCCTGGACCCGTGGGTCCGCGGGCTGACCTGGGACGAGCCGCCGGCCCCGGCAGTGCTCGAGAGGTTCACGGCCGTCGTGGTCGGGGCGGGGATGGGCGGCCTCAACGCGGCGGCGCAGCTCATGCACGCCGGCCTCGACGTCACCGTGCTTGAGAAGAACTCCGCCGTCGGCGGCACCTGGCACGAGAACCGCTACCCGGGCGCGCGGGTCGACTCGCCCAGCCGCGCCTACACCCATATCCTCGGCGCCAGTTTCGACCAGCCCGCGCCCTGGTGCTCACAGGCGGACAACGAGCGCTACTTCAACTGGGTGGCCGATGAGTACGGGGTCCGCCAGCACATCGTGTTCGACACCGAGGTGACGACGATGACCTGGCACGAGGAGACCGCGACGTGGGAAGTGGTCGCCAGGGGCCCGGGCGGGGAGCGGGTGTACCGGCCCAGCATCGTCGTCACCGCGGTCGGTCTCCTCTCGCGGCCGAGCCTGCCGGTGATCGCGGGCATGGACGACTTCGCGGGGCCGTCCTTCCACACCGCGCGCTGGCCGCGGGGCCTTGAGCTCGGCGACAAGACGGTGGGGGTGATCGGCACCGGGTGCTCCGGTGTCCAGCTGGTGCCCGAGCTGGCGAAGCTGGCCGCCCGGGTCACGGTATTCCAGCGGACGCCGCAGTGGCTGTTCGAGCACCAGGGGTACCTCGCCCCCTTCCCGCCCCAGCTGACCTGGCTGGACCGCAACTTCCCGTACCACGCGAACTTCATGCGGTTCCGGACCAACTGGCTGCTCGGGCCCTACCTGTCCGGTCCGACCCGGGAGATCGACCCGGACTTCGTCGATCCCCATGCCCGCAGCGCCGTCAACAAGACGATCCGCGACGAGCGCGTCGCGTTCATCAACAAGAAGCTGGCCAGCAGGCCGGAGCTGATCGAGAAGATGGTCCCGCCGCACCCGCCGATGTCGGCGCGGCCGGTTCAGGTCGACTCCGACTACAACCTGTACGACGCGGTCATGCGCGACAACGTCGAGCTGGTCACCAGCGGGATCGAGCGGGTCACCGCGACCGGCGTCCGAACCGTCGACGGCGCCGGCCACGACGTGGACGTGCTCGTCTACGCCACCGGGTTCCGGGCGAACGAGTGCCTGTGGCCGATGGAGGTGACCGGCCGCGGCGGCCGGTCGGTGCAGGACCTGTGGTCGAAGGACGGCCCGCGCGCCTACCTGGGCGCGATGGTGCCTGGATTCCCGAACCTGTTCATGATCTACGGCCCGAACATGAACCCCTACGGCGGCCTGGGCGTGGTCAACCATCAGGAGATGGTCGCCCGCTGGCTGCTCGCTTGCGTCGAGGAGCTGATCGTCAGCGGCAAGAGCTCAGTCGACGTGACCGAGCGGGCGTACTGGCGCTACAACGACGAGCTCGACGCCCGCGAGACGCACAAGATCTACAAGGACCCGCGGGCGAGCAGCTACTACACCAACGCGCAGGGCCGCTCCGCGGTGAACTGCCCCTTCCCTGGCAACGAGATGTGGCACCGGCTGCGCCGGCCCGATTTCGCCGACCTGATCGTGACCTGAGTACCAGGCCGCGCACCCCGCGCGAGCCAGGCTCAGGTAGCCCATTGCAGGGTGAGCGTTTATTTACTATCTTTAGCCAAACTGGTGTGCCGCGGATGGCGATGGCACAGGTCAGCGGGCGGTCCGCCATGGCGGCGGAGCGCGGGTGGAAGGAATTTCCTTGGTGCAACGTCGCAACATCCTGGTGGCCGCCGTCGCGATTGCGGCTCTCGGGATGACGGTCAGTGCCTGCTCGTCGGGCAGCAGCAGTAGCGCATCGGGCACGACGTCGGCGAGTGCCGCCGCCAGTGCCTCGTCAGGTACCAGCCAGAGCGGAGCGGCCGCGGCGGGGTCGCCGATCACGGTGGGCGTGGAGTGCTCGTGCTCCGGGCCGTTCGGCGCCAGCCTCACCCCGGCCTGGGACGTGGTGCAGGCCTGGGCGAAGTCGGTTAACGCGGCCGGCGGCCTGGCAGGACATCCGGTCACGCTGGTCGAGAAGGACAACGGGAGCGTCGCCGGCACGGCCCTGACCGACGCCCAGGCGCTGGTCTCGGCCAAGGTGGACGCGATCATCGACCTGGACATCCTGGACGAGGTGTGGGAGAAGCCGGTATCGGCGGCGAAGATCCCGGTGGTGGGCGGCAACTTCAGCAGCCCGTCGTACTTCTCCGACCCGGACTGGTACCCCTCCGGGCAGACCAACGACTCGATCACCTACTCGGTCGCGGCCACGGCCAAGCAGGCCGGGGCGACCAGCCTGGCCGACTTCTACTGCGCGGAGAGCGCGCAGTGCCAGTCCAGCGTGCCGCTGATCAAGGCCGCGGGCCAGTCGGTCGGCGTGCCGGTCACCTACTCCGCGTCCATCGCGGCCACCGCGCCCAACTACACGGCCCAGTGCGTGGCGGCCAAGCAAGCCGGCGTGAAGGCGATCTTCATCGGCGACTCGATCTCGGTCATCGCCCGGGTCGCCAGCGACTGCAGCCAGCAGGGCTACGACCCGATCTACGTCACCGAGGGAACCGGGTTCACCAACCAGGCGCTGACCGCGGCCGGGCTGAAGGACAGCCTGTGGTCCTCTTACCCGATCCTGCCTTACTTCTCCTCGGCCTCGGCGGTCGCCGACATGAACACCGTCGTTGACAAGTACTACCCGGGCTTGCGGCAGAACAGCAATGACACCTGGAGCGAGGTGTCGGCCCAGGCCTGGACGGCCGGCCTGCTGCTGGCCGCGGGGGTCAAGGACTCGGGGGCGACCGCCTCCACGGCGGTGACGCCGGCGCTGATCGCCGGGGGCCTGGACAAGGTCTCCAATGAGACGCTCGGCGGGTTCTCGCCGACGCTCAGTTTCACCGCCGGCAAGGCCCACCCGGTCGACTGCTGGTACGTCGGCCGCGTGCAGAACGGCGTGGCCACTCAGGTCGGCGGGCTCACCTGCCAGAAGAGCTAGGACTGCCGTCAAGTGCTGCCGGGCCCCGTCGACCGGGGCCCGGCAGCACGCCAGACCGACCCGATCAGGGAGGGCCGCCGCGGTATGCAGCTCGCCGGGCACGTCGCACTTGTCACCGGTGCGAGCAGGGGCATTGGCCGGGCCACGGCACTGGCGCTCGGCCGCCGCGGGGCGGCGGTGATCGTGGCGGCCCGGACGCTCAGGCCCGGGGGCCGGGTGCCCGGCAGCCTGGACGAGACGGTGCAGGCCCTGCGCGCCGCGGGCGCCGATGCGCTGCCGGTCGTCTGCGATCTCGGCGATCCGGACAGCGTCGCCCAGCTGGCCGGGACCGCGCTGGGCTGGCGCGGCCAGGTGGACGTACTGGTGAACAACGCCGCGTTCCTCGGAAAGGCGACATTTCACCCGCTGGACGAGCTGTCCCTGGTCAACTGGCAGCGCCAGCTGAACATCAACGTCACCGCGCCGCTGGCGCTGAGTAAGGCGCTCGTGCCGGCGATGCGCGCCAGCGGCGCCGGCGTCATCGTGAACGTGACCTCGAGCGCGGCCGACCTGGTCGAAGGGGACGTGCCCGGTATCACCTACGGGGCCACCAAGGCCGCGCTCAACCGCCTCACCCTCGCACTCGCCCGCGACCTGCGGCCCGACGGGGTGACGGTGTTCGCCGTCGACCCGGGTTACGTGCGGACCGAGGTCGCCGAGCAGGCAGCCTCCCATCCGGGCTGGGACATCGACATCGGCACGGCCCACTCGCCGCAGGTCGCGGGCGACGCGCTGGCCGAGCTCGTGGAGCGGGACGGCGACTCGGTGAGCGGCCGGTTCTGGCGGGTCGCGGGCGGGCAGCCGCCAGTGCTCGCGCACGACGGCCGCGGCCAGGGGAACCGGTGAGCGCATGACGGCGGCACTGGCCGGACGGGTCGCGGTGGTGACCGGGGGAGCGAGCGGCATCGGCCGCGCCACCGTGCTGCGCTTCCTCGAAGCCGGCGCGCAGGTGGTATTCGGCGACCTCAACGAGTCCGCCAGCCAGGCCCTGGTCGCGCAGGTGGGGGATTCCGCCCGGCTGCGCTACCTTCCGGCCGACGTCTCGGTCGAGTCCGACGTCGCGGCGCTGATGACGACCGCCGCCGACGCCTTCGGGCGGCTCGACGTGGTGTTCAACAACGCCGGCCTCGGCGGCGCCTACGGCCCGCTGACCGACCTCGACGTCGCCGACTGGGATCGTACCTTCGGCGTCATCAGCCGCGGCGCGTTCCTCGGCACCAAGCACGGCGCGCGGCAGATGATCGAGCAGGGCAGCGGCGGATCGATCATCAATGACTCCTCGGTGGCGGGGCTGGTCGGCGGGGCGGGGCCGATCACGTACTCGGCGGCCAAGGCCGCTGTGCTGAGCTTCACCGCCAACGCCGCGGTCGAGCTGGCGGCGCACCGCATCCGGGTCAACGCGATCTGCCCCGGTCTCATCGACACGCCGATGGTCATGGGGGCCGATCCGGCCGCGATCACCGCGCGCCTGGCCGGCTTCCAGCCGTGGCCGGACCTGGGGAAGCCCGAGCACATCGCCTCGATCGCGGTCTTCCTGGCCGGGGCCGACAGCGAGTTCATCACCGGCGCGGCCATACCGGCCGACGGCGGGATGCTCGCCTGGGGACCCCGGATGGAAGGCGCCCACGACCAGGCGGGCGTGACCCGCCGCCACGCCGGCTTCTCCTACGGCTCGACCGGCCGGCCCGCCATCAAGCGCCCCGTCAACGGCACCGGGCGCCGTGACCAGTGACGGTTCCGCGGTGACGGCGGTACCCGCGATCGGCAGCCGTGAGCTGGCCGGCCGCGTGGGGTCGGCGTTCTCCTCGCCGTACACGGTGGCCGTGACGCGGGCGCTGGTGCTCGACTTCGCCGGGCTGACCGGCGCGAATCACTGGATGCACACCGACGACGCACGGGCCGCCGCCAGCCCGCTCGGCCGGGCCACCGTTCCCGGCCTGCTGACCCTGGCGCTCGGTGCCCTGCTCGAGCCGCATGTTCTGCTGGTGCGCGCGGAGGACGCGGTTTTCTACGGATTCGACCGCGTCCGCTTCCCTGCGCCGATGTTTGTCGGCGATCGGCTGCGGCTCGAGATCGAGATCATCTCGGCCGAGGACAGCGCCGGCTCGGTGCGGGCGGTATTCAGGAACCGCTTCTGGTCGGCCGGCGCCAGACCGGTCTGCGTCGCCGAGCAGAACGTTCGCTACACCCACGAGCAGCCATGAGATCCGAGGGAGAGCAGCGATGCGGGCGCTGGTGATCGGCGGAACCGGGCCAACCGGCCCGCACATCGTGGCCGGGCTGCGCGCCAGGGGACACGAGGTGTCGATCTTCCACCGCGGCACCCACGAGCTCCCCGCGCTGGCGGACGTCGAGCACATCCACGGCGACCCGCACTTCCGCGAGTCCATCGACGAGGCGCTGGAAGGACGCGACTTCGACATCGTGCTCGCCATGTACGGTCGGATCAGGCACATAGCGCCCGCGCTCACGGGCCGCTGCGGCCGGTTCATCACCATCGGGGGAGTGCCGGCCTACCAGGGCTATTTCCCCCGCCCGGGCGCGGCTGGGCTGCCGGTCCCGGTGACGGAGACGCACCCGGTCGTGCGCGAGGCGGGCGACGACCCGGCCCTGCAGTTCTCCCGCAGGCTCGTCCAAGCGGAGGACCTCACCTTCCTGATGCACCCGGACGCGACCATCCTGCGGTTCCCGATGATCTACGGGCCCAACAACGCCCGCCCGCACGAGTGGCCGGTCATCCGCCGCATTCGTGACGGCCGGCCGCGCATGATCGTCCCCGACGGCGGCCTGCAGGTGCTCACCCGGTGCGCGGCCCGCAACGCGGCCGCCTTCGTGCTGGCCGCGGCCGACCACCCGGCGGCCGCGGCCGGGCAGGTCTACAACTGCGGCGACGCCGTGTCCTGGTCGCTGCGCGAGTGGATCGAGACCATCGCCGGCCTGGTCGGGGCGCGGCTTGAGCTGGTCTCGATCCCGGGCGAGATCGCGGTTGAAGCGGCCACGACCCTGCTGCCGCTGGCGGGCACCACCGCCGCGCACTGCGTCCTCAGCATCGCCAAGGCCGAGCGGCAGCTCGGCTACCAGCCGGTGATCGAACCGGTGCGGGCACTGGAAGAGACGCTCGCCTGGTATGACGCCAGCCCCGGCACTGACTACGGCGACAGCCCGTCGATGGCCGACCGGTTCGACTACGCCGCCGAGGACGCCCTGATCGAGCACTACCGCAAGGCGGCCCCGCTGATCAGGGACGCGGTCCCGCAGCAGGCGGCGCAGCCGGTGCACAGCATGCCGCACCCCAAGGCCCCGGGGCTGGCCGACCACCGCGGGCGGTAGCCGGGGCCGGCGTCTCGCGCCCGCAGTGCATGGGGATGGTCGCGGCGCAAAACCGTTCGCGGTCAGCACCGGGGGCCACGTGCTGATGGCGACAGACATGCTCCGGTCGATGGGCCAGCAGACCCGCGTCGGCAACAACACCACCCTGAACCTCGAGGTGGACAGCAGGGACGAGGCCGACCGGTTGTACGGCGCACTGTCCGAGGGCGGTTCGGAAGGGTCCCCGATGGCCGACATGCCGTGGGGTGCTTACTGGGGCGTCGTCCTCGACCGCTACGGCATCCGCTGGATGATCAACCACACCCTGACGTCCTGAACGCCGCCAGCCCAGGTTGCTGCCCCGCGCGCCGCGGGCCATATCCCGTTTCCGTGCGGCGGGCAACAGCGGCCACGGCCGATCAGGTTAGCGTCGCTCGCCTACGCCCGGAATAGACCTTCTCCGCGGTGGGTATCGATCCGGGTCGTCATGGAGGCGCGAAGGAGAGTTCGAGCTGACGAGCGACCTGGGCGCGAGGCTGCCACCAAGTACGCGGGTACACGTGTTTCACGGACTCCAGGACAAGACCGCCCCGCCGTCGCATGCGACCCTGTACGCGCTGGCGATTCCGCAGGCGCAGGCGCACCAGCTGCCCGGGCGGGATCATCAGCTGAACAACCCGGGAGTCGGGGGCACACCCCTGGGTCCGAGATTAAGACGAAATTACTGTCCTCAGCGTCACTGTCCTCAGCGTCACTGTCCTCAGCGTCACTGTCCTCAGCGTCACTGTCCTCAGCGTCACTGTCCGCGGCGGAGCATGATCCCGCCGCCGGGCGAGGCCCCGACCCCGGACCCGTACAACGCCACCTCGGCGCCGTCGACCTGGTTGCAGGCGGTTCCCCGCAGCTGGCGCACCGCTTCGAGCAGGTGGGTGCTGCCCTGGAGGTACACCTCGGCCAGGTTGCCGCCGTGCGGGTTGACCGGCAGCTTGCCTTCCCGGCGGATGGCGCCGCCGGCCACGAACGGCCCGCTCTCGCCGACCTCGCAGAAGCCCCAGTCCTCTAGGCTCATCAGCACCGACGGGGTGAACGCGTCGTAGAAGAGCGCGACGTCGACGTCGCTGGGGCCAAGGCCGGCCCGTGCGTACAGGTCCCGGGCGGCGCGCCGGTGCCCGGTGCTCGCGTAGACCTCGTCGATCGTGTTGAACGAGGCGGTGGCCCACTTGTACTCGCCCGTCATGGAGACGGCCCGGATACTCACCGGCGGGTGGCGCAGCGCCCGCGCCCGTTCTGGCGACGTGACGATCACGGCGGCGGCGCCGTCGGACTCCATGCAGCAGTCGTAGAGCCGCAACGGGTCGGCGATGATCCGGGAGGCGTGGTGCTCGGCGACCGTGATCTGCGTGCGGAACCGCGCGTCCGGATTGTTCGCGGCGTTGCGGCGCGCGTTGACCGCCACCTCGGCCAGGTGCTCGGCGGTGGTGCCGTACAGGCTCATGTGCCGCCGGGCCTTCATCGCGTAGATCGCCGCGGGCAGCGCCATGCCGAACGGGGCGGTGTAGGAAGCTGGCAGCGGAATGGGGGCGCCTGGCCCGACGCCGGCCGCGAGCGACTGGCCCAGGCGGGTGGTCTGCACGATGGAGCGCACGACCACCACGTAGTCGGCCAGGCCGGCCGCGACCGCCGCGTAGGCGCTGGCCACCGCGCCGGGCAGGCCCGACCCGCGCCCGCCCCAGACCAGCGCCGTATAGCGCAGCTCCCTGGTGCCGAGCGAGACCGCGAGGTCCGATGGCGTGTTCGCCTCGTCGCAGTAGCCGGTGAACCCGTCGATGTCGCGCGGGTCGAGTCCGGCGTCGGCGGCGGCCGCGTGGATCGCGTCGAGCGCCAGCCGGGCCAGCCCGACGTCACCGAACTCACCGCGCTTGCCGTAGGCGGAGTGGCCGATGCCGGCGATGCAGGCGGCGTCGCGCGGGAAGCCGGGCATCACGGCACCAGCCGGAAGCAGGGCAGCGCGAGGTCGTCGGCGAACGGCACTCCGATGACCTCGACCCGCTGGCCGACGTGCAGGTCGTCCAGCTGCCAGGCGTCCACCACGTTGCTCAGCATGCGCACCGGCTCGCCTTCGGTGCCGTCGAGCGTGACGACGGCGACGTTGTAACAGGCTGGATCGCCGCCCGTGGCCGCGCTGGCTTCGGCGGCGCGGGCCCGGTCGGGTATCCAGATGTAGGAGTAGATGACACCGGTGCCTGGCAGTGTCGCCCACTCCCAGCGCAGCGAGGAACACCGGTAGCAGCCGTCGCCCGGCGGGTAGCGGTGCGCGCCGCAGTCCTGGCAGCACTGAACGGCCAGCTGATCGGCGGCCGCGGCCCGCCACATGCCCTCGTTGAGCGGCGCGACGACGGGGGCGGGCATGCCGCCCGGCCGGTTTACCTGGTCGGTCACCGGGCCCCGCTACGCGTTCTCGGTGGCCGCGGGCGCGCTGGCCTCAGTCGTGCTGGCCTCAGTCGTGCTGGCCGGAGCGGGCGCCGGGGCCTTAGCCGGCCGTGGACCGGGCCGCCAGCTGGTGAGCAGCAGCAGGGCCGCGCCGCCGATGCCGAGGGCGTAGCACACGGCGACCGCGATCCACCCCGGCGGATCGAAGATGCCGATCGCGTAGTCGAGTGACCACCGGCCGCCGCCGGTGGCGCTGAGCGCCAGGCCGGCGAACGTCAGGGTCATCACGTACTCGTAGCCTTCGCCCGGGCGGAAGATGAAGAAGCCGTTCTTGATGTGGTTGGTGACCCAGGCGACGAGCATCACCCCGACCACTCCTGCCCCGGCCAGCGGCGTCAGCAGCCCGAGGACCAGCAAGGCGCCCGCCCCGAGCTCGGTGGCGCTGGCGGTCCAGGCGTGCATGATCCCGGGACGCATGCCGAGGCTGTCGAACCAGCGGCCGGTCCCGGCGATCTTTCCGCCGCCGAAGATGTGGTTCCATCCGTGCGCGATGAACACGATGCCGACGGCGAGACGCAGCAGCAGCAGGCCAAGGCTTATTGCCGATGTCATGGCGGAAGATCCTTCGCGGTGTGAGTGCCGGTCCGGCGCGGATCTTCAGTCTCCACCACCGGAGACTACTGCCGCAAGTGAGCAAGTGCTCGATTATTTACGAGGCAGTGCGAGTGGCTCTTCGCGGACCGCGAGGAACCAGTTCGCGCTGATCAGGTCGTCTTCGCCGCGGTCGCTGAGCTCGCGCTCGAAGTACCCGATACGCGCCAGCAGGCTTTCCGTGTCGTCGAAGTAGACCTCGTTGACGGCGTCGTAGGCCCAGTCCCGGCCGGGCGTGGCCCGCGGGTGGTTCTGCACGTAGGCCAGCCCGCGGAAGGCCTCGGGAATCGGGGCGCTGCCGATCGTGCCCGCGCGGCTTCGCCACAGCTCGAGGAACTGCGGGAGCGTCAGCCCGGCGGCGCGGGTGGCGATGGCCAGCTGCTTGAGCTTCGGGCCGGCGTCCTGCCACCGCCGCTCCAGCCAGCCGGCGCCGCGGACGACACGCTCGTCGCTCACCACGACGGGGCTGGCCGCCAGGTCGATCGCCTGGCCAAGCAGCCGTTCCTGGTCCTGGCCGTCGGCCGTGCGGAGCCAGGTCTCGTAGCGGAGCAGGTGCTCTTCGCCGGTGAACCATTCGAGCGCAACACCGTCGTAGCGCTGGTCGGGAGCGACTTCGCGCACTGCCGTGGCGACGGTGAGCCGGGCCGGCCTGGCCTCAGCAGGAGCCGCGGCGGCCGCCGCGACCGCGTCTCGCCAGCGGCCGGAGAAGTCTGCCGGGCCGAGGCGGCTGTTGCCCGTTGCCAGCCGGATGCGCTTGATCAAGGCGTTCAGCCCTTCGGTCGCAGCGTCGCGTGCGGAGCAAACGTTCGCTCTGCCGAGGGCAGCTTACTGCAGGCAGGCTTGCGGGGCGGCAGCCCATCCGGCTGCCCCCCGCTTCGGGTCGGCCGGCGGTTGCCCGCGCGGCCGGCTGGTGTTACGTTGCTGAGAACAAACATTAGGTTTGTGGGCGGCGCGCGCGGCGCGCCGGTGACGTTTGGCAGGAGGCCGGGCATGGCGATGGCGCACAGCGACGGCACGTCGACCCCGTTGATCGACGCCAGCGTCCACATCTTCTTCGGCTCGAACGCCGACTTCCGCGGCTTCATGCGCGAGCCGTTCCGCAGCCGCGGCATTCCCGACGTGCTGGGCGGCGGCTGGGGGAGGCCCGGCGGGGAGTGGGCCGACGAGGCCACCGACACCGGGGAGAGCCACCCCGCGTCCGATCCCGGCGTGACCGGCGAGGTGCTGTTCGGCCGGCGCGGGACCGACATCGCGATCCTGCACCCGATGACCCGCGGCGTGCTGCCCGACCGCCATCTGACGAGCGCGGTGCTGGCCGCCCACAACGAGATGATGGTGTCCCGGTGGCTGGACGCGGGCCAGTTCGCGGACCGCTACCGCGGCACCATCAGAGTCAACCCCGAGGACATCAGCGGCGCGCTGCGCGAGCTCGACCGCTGGAAGGACCATCCGCGGGTGGTCCAGGTCGGCATTCCGATGCAGACCCGCGAGCCGTACGGGAAACCGCAGTACTGGCCGCTGTGGGACGCTGCCGCGGCGGCCGGCCTGCCGGTGGCGGTGCACATGGAAATGGGCAACTCGGTCTCGCTTCCGCCGACCCCCTCCGGGCAGCCCAGGACCTTTGAGCAGTACATCGGCTTCTCCGCCCTCAACTACCTGTACCACCTGATGAACATGATCGCCGAGGGCGTGTTCGAGCGGACACCCGGCCTTAAGGTGGTCTGGGCCGACGGGGGCGCCGACCTGCTGACGCCGTTCATCTGGCGGATGGACACCTTCGGCCGCCCGCACCTGGAGCAGACCCCGTGGGCGCCCCGCATGCCCAGCGATTACCTGCCCGGGCACGTCTACTTCGTCCAGGGGGCCCTGGACGGCCCAGGCGACACCGACTTCGCCGGCGAGTGGCTGGGCTTCACCGGCAAGGACACCATGCTCATGTTCGGCTCGAGCTACCCGGGCTGGCAGCTCAGTGACGCCCGCGCGGTGGCCGGGTCGCTGAGTCAGGAACAGCGCGACCGGCTGCTGTGGCGGAACGCGGCCGAGCTCTACGGCATCGAGATCCCCGCTGCCGCCGCGTCGCGGTAGCGATCGCAAGGAACGCCCACTGGAAGGAAAGAGGGGGCTGTCATGACCGCACAGGGGACACGAGTACCCGAGGCGAGCACGGTGCGCACGCCGATCCGGGTTGTCGACTCCGATGTCCACCCCGTGCCGCGGGCGGGACAACTAGCTCCGTACATCCCCGAGCCGTTCCGCAGCCGGTTCCTGGCCGTGCCAAGGGGCGAGTCGATCATGTACGACGCCCCCGACTACGCGTACGCCAAGGCGATGCGCGTCGACACGTTCCCCGACGACGGCAACTTCGCCGGCAGCGACCCCAACCTCATGCTCCGTCAGGCGATCGTCGAGGGCGGGTCGGACATCTGCGTCCTCGAGCCCGGCTTCGCGACCCACCCTGTGCCGGAGATGGCTCAGGCGGTGTGCGCCGGGATGAACGGCTGGATCGCCAACCACTGGCTGGACCCGGTCAACAACTGGCACGAGCGGTACCGCGGCTCGATCTGCGTCGCCATCGAGGACCCCCCCGGCGCTGTCCGGCAGATCGAGGAATGGGTCGACCACCCGTACATGGCGCAGGTCCTCATCCGCGCCGAACCGCGTCCGGCCTGGGGCTCGCCGCAGTACGACCCGATCTGGGAAGCCGCGACCCGCCATGACATCACGGTGGCCTGCCACCTGAGCCGGGGCCGCGACGACACGATGCCGATGCCGCCGGTCGGGTTCCCCAGCTACAACCACGACTTCATGGTCACCTACTCGCTGCTGGCCGCCAACCAGGTGATGAGCCTGATCTTCGACGGGGTATTCGACCGCTTCCCGACGCTGCGGATCGTCTTGGTCGAGCACGCCTTCACCTGGATCCTGCCGCTGATGTGGCGGATGGACGCCATCTACGCGGCGCGCAAGTCGTCAATGGACATCAAGCGCAAGCCGTCGGAGTACGTGAAGCAGCACATCAAGTTCACCACGCAGCCGCTCGACTACCCGGAAGACAAGACCGAGCTCACGCGCGCCTTCGAGCTGATGGAGGCGGACAAGATCCTGCTGTTCTCCTCCGACTACCCGCACTGGACCTACGACGACCCGCGCTGGCTGGTCAAGCACCTGCCTGAGCACATGCGGGAGCCGATCATGTTCAAGAACGGCATCGAGACCTACAAGCTGCCCGACACCGTGCCGGCCCTCGACGGCAAGACGATGGTCTTCTGAGGTGACCGGGAGATCTCCGCAAGGACCGCGGCTGCCGCAGGGCCGTGAGCACGTCGTCGCCACCACTGACGAGATCAAGCCGGGCGAGGCCAAGATCGTCCCCATCGGCCGTCACGGCGTCGGCGTCTACAACGTCAACGGGACGTACTACGCGATCGCCAACTACTGCCCGCACGAGGGCGGACCGCTGTGCCTGGGCCGCCCCCGCGGCCGCAACATCGTCGACGCGGACACCCCCGGCGACGCCGTCATGGTGCGCGACCTGGAGTTCATCTACTGCCCGTGGCACCAGTGGGGCTTTGAGCTGGCCACCGGCACCACCGCGGTGAAGCCGGAATGGAGCATTCGCACCTATCCCGTCCGGGTGATCGGCAACGAGGTGCTGGTAACCGCCTAGCGGAGGAGACAGCAGGTGACAGCTATCCCGGCCGCCGGCCCAGAGCGGCGGTCACGTCGTGATGATGCGCACCTCGCAGTTGAGCGAGGCCTCGAGCGCCGTCTGGATTCTGCTCTCGGGCACGCGCCGCAGGTCGGCCGCCGCCAGGCGCACCGTCACCACGTCCCAGCCCTCGTCGCCGCTCTCCCGCGACACATCGCCGGCCAGGCCGAATCCGGACAGGACGCCGAGGGCGTCGTCGTCGCTGCCCCGGCTCAGGTACGTGGTCGTGCCCGCGGCCACCTCGGTGCCGAAGGCGCCGCGGCACAGCTCGCTGGCCGACCGCAGCATGGCCGCGGGGTCGCCGTCCCCCAGGAACTGCAGCTCGCGGCGTTTGGCCGGCAGCGCCGCCAGATCCTTGCTGACCAGCTCCAAGCCGAGTCCGGGGATGCCGCGCTGCAGGTGATCCAGGCCCTGCGCGACTTGCGCGGCGCCGAGGGTGCCGTCGGGATCGATGTTGATACGAATAACCGCGGTTCGCATGACCGAAGCCTAGAACAGGGTTGGCTGGACGATGAATACGACTGGTGACATCACCGCGGCCCGCGTCGCCGCCGCACCCGGGCTGGCCGCCCGGCTGCTGCGCGCGGACGACAGCCCCGAGTCGCTCGGCGCCTACATCGCCGCCGACGGCTACCAAGACGGCCCGGCCGGCCGGGCCGGGGCGGACGAGCTGCTTGACGCGATCGAACGGTCTGGCCTGCGCGGCCGGGGCGGTGCCGCCTTCCCGTTCGCCGTCAAGGCACGGGCCGTGCACCGCATGGCGCAGCTGGGCCGCACTCCGGTCGTGGTGGCCAACGGCGAGGAGGGCGAGCCGGCCTCGGTCAAGGACCGGTGGCTGCTCCGCACCCGGCCGCACCTGGTGCTCGACGGACTGCGGCTGGCCGCGGCGGTGGCCGGCGCCGGCGAGGCCTATGTCTACGTGTCCGACCCGCGGGCCGCGCGGTCGGTGGCCGGCGCCCTGCACGACGCCGAGCTGACAGGCCGCAGCGCGCTTCCGGTGAAGATCATCGTGGTCGAACCGGGCTACGTGGCCGGCGAGGAGACGGCGGCGGTGCGGGCCATCAACGGCGGCCCGGCCAAGCCGACGGACAAGCCGCCGCGCCCGTTCGAAGCGGGCGTCGGGGACCGTCCCACCCTGGTGAGCAACGTCGAGACGCTGGCCAACCTGCCGTTCGTGCGGCGGCACGGGCCCGCCGCCTACCGGCAGGCGGGCACGCCGGGGTCACCGGGAACGTTCCTGGCGACGGTCACCGGGGGCGGGCGGCCGCCGGCGCTGTACGAACTGCCCCACGGGCTGCCGTTCCGCGAGCTGCTCGCCCTGCACCAGGTGCCCGAGGACGCCGTCCACGGGCTGCTGATGGGCGGCTACTTCGCCGGGCTGCTCGGGCGGCAGGTCCTGGACATGACGCTCGATCACGAGTCGGCCAGGGCCCTGGGCGCCGGGCTTGGCTGCGGCGCGCTCAGCATCCTGGAAGCTGACGACTGCCCGGTCGCGGTGGCCGCGTCGGTGATGGCCTACTTCGCCCGCGAGAACGCCGGCCAGTGCGGCTCGTGCTTCAACGGTACCGCCGCGATGAGCGCGGTCCTCGATGCCCTGCGCGACGGCGCGGCCGGCGACGACGACCTCGCCCGGCTGGGCCGCTGGTCGCGGGTGCTGCGCGGCCGGGGGGCGTGCGGCACGCTCGACGGCGCGGTCAACCTGGCCGCCTCGCTGCTCGCCCAGTTCCCCGGCACCGTCACCCGCCACCTCGAGGGCGGATGCGACCGCTGCGGGGGGTCGCCGTTCCGGGCGTCCCGTCCCTTCGAGGTTGAGCCGGCGGGCCTGGCATGAGGATTCGACTGGACCGGACGGTGTGCGACGGCTTCGGCAAGTGCGCCGAGCACGCTCCGGGCTACTTCTCGCTCGATGACTGGGGTTACGCCTCGCTCACCGGCAACGGCGAGGTGACCCCGGAGGACGAGCCGGCCGTCACCCGCGCGATCTTCGACTGCCCCGTCCACGCGGTGACAATCCTGGCGGCACCGCCGCTGCCAGCAGCAGAGAGCTAAAGGGAGGCCGTCCGTGCCCAAGGGCATCATGGTTGTCCAGTCCGCTCCCGTCGATCCCGGCCGGGAGAAGGAGTACAACGACTGGTACGACAACGTCCACGTTCCCGAGATCACCGCGGTGCCTGGTTTCGTAGCGGCGCGCCGCTACAAGGTGCACGGCCCGGCGGGCAGCGATGACGCCCCCGCGTACCTGGCGATCTACGAGATCGAGGCCGATGAGCTGACGGCCCCCGCGGCGGAGCTGCGCGCTCGCCGCGCGCGCGGCCTTACCCGCGAGTCGGGCGCCCTGCGGCTCGACCCGCCGCCGGTGGTCACCTTCTACGAGCTGCTCGAGTAGCGGCCGGGCGGGGTCGCCGCGAAATCTGCCGCTTTTCCTGGCTCGGCGCCTGTGCTTATATGAGAGCGAACACTCGCTAACTAATAAGCCGAGGAGTGCCGATGGCGCCACTGCACGGGATCCGCGTCCTTGAGGTCTCGCTCGGCGTCAGCGCGGTCGGCGCGGGCCCGGCCGTCGCGCTGCCCGGCTCGCTGCTACGGGATTTCGGCGCGCAGGTCGTGCGGGTGCAGTCCGCGGGGACCTCGACGCTGGACCAGGGGATCGAGTTCGCCCGGGCCTGGAACCGGGGCAAGGAAATCGTGGAAGTCGGCGACGACGACCCGCGGCGCTGCGCGGAGACGGTCCTCGCCCGCGCCCGCGACTGCGACGTGCTGTTCCTGGCGGGCAGCGAGCGGCTGATCGAGCAGGCCGGGCTCCAGTACCGGGCGCTCGCCCAGGTCAACCCGCGGCTGATCGTGGTCAGGATCCGGCCGAGCTATAACTCGCTCGGCCCCCTGCCCGACCTGGAACTGCTCGTCCAGGCCCGGGCCGGGGTGCCCACGCAGATCCCGGCCCACCGGCCCGGGCCCGCGTTCGGCGACCTGGCGGCGGGCAGCGCCGGCGCCGGGTTCTCCGCCGCTGTCGGCGCGCTGGCCGGCCTGTACCAGCGCGAGGCGACCGGCGCCGGCGGCTGGGCCGAGACGTCGCTCTACGAGGGCCTGCAGGCGATCCTGCCGATGATCACCGGGCGGGTGGCGCACCACTCGCCAAGCACCACGCTGCTGTGGAAGAACCAGGGGCCGGCCGAGGCGCTGTGCTACCAGTGCGCGGACGGGGAGTACATCCAGCTCTGGTTCGGCGCCCGGGGCGCCTACGAGGAGTTCCTCGAGCACATGGACGAGCCGCCGACGGAAGCCGGGTACAACGCCGACCTGGCCGGCGGGGTGATGACCGAGCGCGGCAAGCGCTGGGCGGAGCGGTTCGCGACCCGCGACCGCGCCTGGTGGCTGGCCGACCTGGCCGGGCACAACTTCCGCTGCGAGCCCGCGCTGCGCGCGGGCGAGGCCCTGCGCGACCCGCACCTGCGCGAGATCGGACTCAGCCTGCACCATCAGTCGCCCGAACGAGGCTCGCTGACAGTGCTCGGGCCAGTTGTGACGGTGACCTCCGCGAGGCCGGCCAGGGCGGGGGACTTGCCTGCCGCGCCCGGCGGCCCGCCTACCGCTCCGGGCGAGCACGCCGGGCCGCAACCGGGCCCGCTGGCGGGCGTCCGCGTCCTTGACCTAGCGGCCTTCCTGGCCGGCCCGGTCGCGCCGCTGGTCCTGGCCGAGCTCGGCGCCGACGTGGTCAAGGTCGAGCCGCTCACCGGCGACCTGCACCGCGCCATGCAGCCGATGTACGCGGCCGGTCAGCGCGGCAAGCGGGCGGTGGCGGTGGATCTCAAGTCGGCCGGCGCGCAGGCCGTCCTTGACCGGCTGTTCGCCTGGGCGGACGTGGTGCACCACAATTCACGGGTTGGCGTGGCCGAGCGGCTCGGCTACGACGAAGCGGCCGTGCGGGCGGTGAACCCCGGTGCCGTGTACAGCTTCGCCAGCGGCTTCGGTGAGCGCGGCCCCAAGTCCCTGCTCCCCGCCAACGACCAGCTGATGCAGGCGATCACTGGAATCGAGGCTGGTCAGGGCGGAGACGGACGGCCGCCCACCTTCCTGCGGTGGGGCGCGGTCGATGTGGCGGGCGGCTGGATCGCTGCTTGCGGGATGCTGGCCGGGCTCTACGCCCGCCGCCGCGACGGCGGCGGGCAGTCGGTGGCCAGCAGCCTGCTCGGCGCGGGGATGGCACTGAAGTCCGGAGCGTTCCTGGCGGGGGACACGGTGGTCGGCGGACCGGTGCTCGATGCCCAGCAGACCGGATACGGTGCCGCCTACCGCCTCTACCAGGGCGCGGACGGCGCCTGGTTCGCGCTCGCGGTGCCCGACGCCGCCAGCTGGCTGCGGCTGCGGGCGGCGGTGGCCCGCGACGACCTGCCGCTGTCGCCGCCGCCGCTGCGCACGCGGCTCGGGGCCGGGCCGCAGCCGGAGGAACTGACGCTGGAGACGGCCTTCCGCGGGCAGGACGCGGCGGCCTGGGTGCGGGCGCTGCGCGCGGCCGGCGTCCCGGCCGAGCCGGTCGACAGCGCCGACCGCACCGAGTACTGCGCGCGGTTCCTCGACGATCCGGTCAACCGGGAGCTTGGCCGGGTGGTCACGTACCAGTGGGGCGGCCTCGGCCAGGTCGAGCAGCCGCGCTTTCCTCCGCGGATCGGTCCCGCGGCGCCGCCGCCTGGCCCGGCGGGCATGGCCGGGCTGGGCGAGCACACCGCCGAGATGCTGGAGTGCCTGGGCTACGACGCGGCCCAGCGGGCCGCGCTGGCTGAGTCGGGGACGACCGGCGGCCCCGCGGCCGGCCGGGACTGACACGGATGCCGGCCGGACGGTCCGGCTGGCATCGGCTTCAAAGGAGAAGTAGATGACCGAGGCGGAGACGTGGCTCACGCGCTACCTCCAGGCCCAGCAAGACAAGGACCTGGACGCGCTGGTGTCGTGCTGGCACCCGGACGTGGAGATCGAGCACCCGATGCGGCCGGACCGGAACTGGACCGGCCTTGACGGCTACCGGCGCACCTGGAAGATGATCTGGGAGCTGACCCCGCACAGCCGCTTCGAGGTGGTCTCATCGGCGGCTGTCGGCAACCGGGTGTATCTCGAGGCACTGACCGAGATGTCGGACGGGACGATGGTGCCGCACATGAACGTCTTCGAGATCGAGGACGGCATGATCCGGCGCGGCCGGGTGTACACCGACAAGCCACGGCGGGACGGGATCGACATCGAGGGGTACGCGCACGAGGTCAACCCGGCCTCCGATCCCAGCTGAGCCATCCATTGCGGAGTGAGTATTTGTTCACTACATTGGTCGTACCGTGCTGACCCGCGGACGCCAGGTGGACACGAGAGCCAGGGGTGGCGAGCAGTGAGCGAATTTCTTCCCTTCATCGTCGTAGGGCTTGCGACTGGCGCGGTTTACGGGCTGGCGGGCGTCGGCCTGGTGCTGACCTACAAGACTTCGGGCATCTTCAACTTCGGCTACGGGGCGGTCGCGGCGCTGGTCGCGTTCGCCTTCTACTTCCTGTGGGAGCACGGACTGCCCTGGGGCGCCGCGGCCGCGATCTCGGTCCTGGTGGTCTCCCCGGTCCTCGGCCTGCTGCTTGAGCTGATGGCCCGGACCCTGAACGGTGCCAGCGAGACGATCAAGGTCGTCGCGACAGTCGGCCTTATCCTCATCGCGGCCAGCATCGGGACCCTGTGGTTCCCGGTCAACCCGCCCACGTTCCCGACCTTCCTGCCGCAGTCCACCGTGCGGATGCTGGACGTGAACGTCACCTGGGCGCAGATCATCCTGTTCCTGTTTTCCGCGATCGCCGCGGCCGCGCTGTACTGGTTCTTCCGGTCCTTCAGGTCCGGCATCGTGATGCGCGCGGTCGTCGACAGCCCGGACCTCGTCGCGATGAGCGGTGACGACCCGGTGCTGATCCGCCGCCGGGCCTGGATCATCGGCAGCGTGTTCGCGGGCATCGCCGGCCTCTTCCTGGCCCCCACGCAGCTGCTTGACGGCTCCACGCTGACCACCGCCGTCTTCGCCGCCTTCGGCGCCGCGGCCATCGGCTACTTCACCAACCTGCCGCTCACCTTCGTCGGCGGCCTGCTCGTCGGCGTGGCCAGCGCGCTGGTCGACAAGTACTCGGCCACGGTCACCTGGGTCGGCGGCCTGGCCCCGGCGCTGCCCTTCATCGTGCTCTTCGTCGTGCTGATCGTGCTGCCCAAGCGCCTGCTGATGCAGCGCGCGCTCCCGGTCACGATGAAGGCGCGTGACACCTACGTGGCACCGCCGCGGATCCGGCTAGCGGCGGGCGTGATCGCGCTGGGCCTGCTGGCGGTGATCCCGATCATCCAGTCAGGCAAGGTGGACGTCTGGTCGGCGGCGCTGATCAACATCATCCTGTTCCTGTCGCTTGGCCTGCTGGTGCGCCGCTCGGGACAGATCTCGCTGTGTCACCTGGCGTTCGCCGCGGTCGGCGCGGCCGCCTTCGGGCACTTCGCGGGCGACGGCATCCCCTGGCTGTTCTCGCTGATCCTGGCCGCCCTGGTCGCGGTGCCGGTCGGCGCGGTAGTCGCGATCCCGGCCGTCCGCGTCTCCCGGGTGTTCCTCGCGCTGGCCACGCTCGGCTTCGGCATCCTCATGGAGCAGGCCTTCTATACCCGCGACTTCATGTTCGGGCAGTCCCCGATCGGCCTGGCCGCGCCGCGGCCCGGCATCTCGGTCGGCGGCTGGAACCTGTCCACCGACACCGGCTTCTACTACGTGCTGCTGATCATCACGGTGCTGGTCGTCATCGCGCTGATGGTGATCAACCGCGGGCGGCTCGGCCGCCTGCTCGAGGCGATGTCCGACTCGCCACTGGCCCTGGAGACCTACGGGGCGACGTCGAGCGTGCTCAAGGTGATCGTGTTCTGCATCGTCGCGGCCATCGCGGCCATGGCGGGCGCGCTCGAGGCACAGCTGTTCAGCTTCGGAATCGGCACCTACTTCCCGTCCTTCAACTCGCTGATCCTGGTGGCCCTGGTGGTCATCGTCACCGTCGGCGACCCGTGGTACGCGGTCATCGCCGCCGTCGGCTACTCGGTGATCCCGGCCTACATCACCGGCTCGACCACCACCAGCTGGCTTAACCTGCTGTTCGGGGTCGGTGCCGCTACCGCCGCCCTGGCCGCCAACCAGGGGACGATGCCGCAGTCCGTGCGGCGCGTCCTCGACCGGCTTGGCGGCCGCCAGGCCCCCGCCGCGACCGGGCAGCCTGCCCCGGCGCCGAAGACGACCGGGCCCGCGCGGGTCGCGGCGGTCACCGCCGCCGCAGCCGGCGGGGCGGCCGGCGCTGCCTCAGCCGGCGGGGCGGCTGGCGCTGCCGCAGCCGGCGGGGCTGGCCAGGCCGCGGCGGCCAAGCCGGGCCTGGCGGTACGCGACCTTTCCGTCCGGTTCGGTGGCGTCAAGGCGGTCAACTCGGTCAGCCTGCAGGCACCGTGCGGCGCCATCACCGGCCTGATCGGCCCCAACGGGGCGGGCAAGACCACCACCTTCAACGCCTGCAGCGCCCTGGTCAGGCCCAGCTCCGGGCGGATCACGCTGCACGATATCGACGTCACCAGGGAGTCGCCGGCCAGCCGGGCGCGGCGCGGGCTTGGCCGTACCTTCCAGCGCACCGAGCTGTACAACAGCCTCACGGTGCGGCAGAACGTCGCCATGGGCCGGGAAGCGTCGATGGCGGGCGCCAACCCGGCCGCCCAGGTCCTCAGCTCCCGGCACTCCAACAAGGTGATCGACGCGGCCGTCGAGGAGGCCCTCGAGCTGACCGGGACGGCGTGGCTGGCGGACGCTCAGGCGGGGCTGTTGCCGCTCGGGCAGCGGCGGCTGGTTGAGCTGGCCCGGGCGCTGGCCGGACCGTTCGACATGCTGCTGCTCGACGAGCCGTCCTCCGGCCTCGACGGCCACGAAACCGAGCAGTTCGGCGAAGTCCTGCGGACCGTGGTGCGGACGCGCCAATGCGGGATCTTGCTCGTGGAGCACGACATGAACCTGGTCAGGGAAATCTGCGACTACATCTACGTGCTCGAGTTCGGGCAGCTTATCTTCGAAGGGACGGCCGCGGAAATGCAGGATTCAGCCCAGGTCCGGGCCGCCTACCTAGGCGACTTCGACTCCGTCGGCCCCGGCCAGCCAGAGCCGGGCCCGGCCGGGGAAACGGACGCCCGCCAGCCCATCGCGACGCACGAGTAGACCGATGCTGACCCTCGACTCCGTCACCGCCGGCTACGGCGACGCCACTGTGCTCAGGAACGTCAACTTCACGGTGGCCGACGGCGAGGTCGTCGCGCTGCTCGGTCCCAACGGGGCGGGCAAGACCACCCTGCTGCGCACCGCGACCGGCTTCGTCAAGCCGCGCTCCGGCCGGGTCGACCTGAACGGCGACGACCTCACCGGCAACTCCCCGCACCGCTACACGAGGCAAGGAGTCTGCCACCTGCCCGAGGGCCGCGGCATCTTCCCGTCGCTGACGGTGCTGGAGAACCTCACTGTTCAGGCGCGCGGCGCCGACACCAAGAGCTTCCTGAGCGACTTCAAGGAGATGTTCCCGAACCTGGCCAAGCGGCTCGGCCAGACCGCGGGCAGCCTGTCCGGGGGGGAGCAGCAGATGCTGGCGCTGTCCCGGGCGTACCTCACCAACCCCAAGGTCATCCTGGTCGACGAGCCGAGCCTGGGCCTGGCCCCGCGCGTCATCGACCAGATCTACGCGCTGCTCACCGGGTTCGCCGCCCGCGGTATCGCGCTCGTCGTGGTCGAGCAGTACGTGCAGCGGGCGCTCGCGCTGGCCGACAAGGTCTACATCCTCAGCCGGGGCGAGATTATCCACGTCGGCAAGGCCAACGAGCTCGACCCGGACGAGATCTACCAGCGCTACCTGGGCATCGAGGCCTGACTCAGCCGGAACCCGTCCTCCCGCCAACGAGAACGCGCACCCGGTCGTCCTCCGGCCAACGAGAAGGCTCACCCGGTCGCCCTCCAGTCGACGAGAAGATAGTGGATGTTTTTGTACACGGGGATGTACAAAAACATCCACCATCTGCCTTGGGCGGTCACGCCCGCAGGACCACGATGGCGGCGAAGCGGCCGCAGGGGCGTGCGGCACGGTCGGAGAAGAACCTGTGTTACACCTGTTGCCGACGGCGGTCCAGGCAAGCGAAACGGGTGCCGCCGCGCGCGGCACCCGTTTGGCGTTGCTGGACTTAACCGGAGCAGCGGGCGACTGGCTCAGCGGGGGACCTCTTCGTACCGACGAGGTCACTGGTTCGATCCCGGCAGCGCCCGCCAGGAACAGCGGCGCCCGTTCAGGCCGATCCGGCGGAGCCTTCCCTGGCCCCGGGCGTAAAGGTGATGGGCAGCGTCAGCGGCGAGCGCGTGGTGGTGGAGTGGTAGTGGATCTCGGCCCCGTCCGCCAGCCTGATGTCCTGCAGGCGGCGCAGCGCCTCCTCCAGCCCGATGCGCAGGTTGAGCCGGGCCAGGTTGGAGCCGGCACAGCGGTGCGGGCCGACGCCGAAGGCAAAGTGGCGGTTGTTCTCCCGGCCCAGGCAGAAGTCGTCAGGCGCGGCGAACTCGGCCTCGTCACGGTTCGCCGAGGCCCAGTACAGCACGACCTTGTCGCCGTTGCGGACCGCCTGGTCGCCGATCTTGCCGTCCCGCACCGCGGTCCTGGTGATCGAGATGAACGGCGAGTCGATCCGCAGCAGTTCCTCGATCGCCTCAGGGATGCGGTGCGGCTCCGCGCGCAGCTGCGCGGGTATCTCCGGCTGAAGGCAGAACCGGTGGAACCACTGGCCGAGCGCGGACGCCGTGGTCTCAAGGCCGCCGAGGATGATCAGCTGGATGGTCCCGATGATCTCGTCGTCGGTGATCGGCCGCCCGTCGACGGTGGCGCGGATGACCCCGTCGACGACGTCTCCGCGTTCCGGCTGGTGGCGCCGGGCCTCGATGAAGTCCCTGATCCAGGCCGACAGCCCGAGCCAGCACGCACCCGCCTCCGGGTCATGCGGCAGCGACGCCTTCGCCGCCATGTACGCGACCCGGTCGATGTCGCGCGGCGGCGCGGCGATGACCATCTCGAAGAACGCCCGGCTGGGATACGGCCGGGCGAAGTCGTCCATGAACTCGCACGCGCCGGCCTCGATGAAGTTGTCAATCAGCCCGCTGACCAGCTCGCGGGTCCGCTGCTCGTAGGCGGCCACCACCTTGGGGGTGAAGAACGGGGTGATAAGCCGCTTGTAGATCCGCTGGACGGGCGGGTCTACCTCCACCGGCAGGTTGCGCACCGCGATCGGCGCGGTCGGCACGGTCAGTCCGTGCGCCGAGCTGAACGTCTCCCAGTCCTGGGCGACCTCCAGGATGTCCTCGTACTTGGTGGCCACCCAGAAGCCGTCGTACTTGTCGCTGTGCGCCACCGGGCACCGGTCGCGCATCGGGGCGAGGGTCTCGTACAGCCGGGGCGCCAGCTCGGGCGAGTTCGGATCGAAGTGGTGCTGCCACCAGTCGTCGGGCATCGGCCCCGCTTCCGCGCTGCCGTTCCCTGGGCCGTTATCCACCGGGCCTCCCTGCCGTCGCGGGCGGATACCATCCTCAGCCTGACCTTAACAGGGTGAGCGATTACTTTATAGAGGATGGCGCCGGCGACGGCTGGTCCCGCCGTGCCGGCGACGGCAAGTCCCGCCGCGCCGGCACGCGGGCCCGGAGCGTCGGCACGCGGGCCCGGAGCGGGTCGCGTCAGGCCGGCGGGATGGCGGGCCAGTCGTCCCCGTGCGGGAGCGGCTGGCGGAACAGGCGGGCGGCGTTGCCGCCGGCCATCATGACCGCCTCGTGCTCGGGGATGCCGGCGAAGCGCTTGCGCAGCAGGTCCTGCGACCCCGGCCAGGTGGAGTCGGCGTGCGGGAAGTCCGTCTCGAACATAATGTGGTCGACGCCGATCAGGTGCCGCTGGTCGAGCGTCGCCGGGTCATCGAGCATGCAGAAGTAGAAGTTCCGGCGCAGGGCCTCGCTCGGCGTCACGTCGTAGGTCCACGGGTCGCCGCCCGCGCCGGAGTGCTCGAGCACGTAGTCGAGGCGGTTGATGGCCATCGGCACCCAGCCGATGCCGCCCTCGCTGAGGGCGATCTTGAGGTCGGGGTAGAGCGCCGGAATCCCGGACCACACCCAGTCCACCGCCGCGCAGAAGGCGCCGGCCGGGAAGAGCGAGGTCTGCACGTTGAGCCCGCCGCCCGGTGACCCCTGCAGGACGAAGCCGCTGGCGCCGCAGTGCAGTGACAGGACCGTTCCCGTCTCCTCGCACGCTTTGAAGAACGGCTCCCAGTGCTTGATGTCGGTGATGGGCGGGAGCTTGAGCAGGTGCGGCGACTCAAGGAAGGAAACGGACGTGAAGCCGCGCTCGGCGTTGCGCCTGAGCTCCTCGCCGGCCAGCACCGGGTCCTTGAACCAGGGGAGCTGCATGGGAATGAAGCGCTCCGGGTAGGCGCCGTGCCATTCCTCCATCATCCAGCTGTTCCAGGCCCGGATGGCGGCCAGGCCCACCTCCTCGTCGGTGTTCATCGACAGCACGCGCCCGGTGAATCCCCAGGCGCCGGACGGGAAGCAGAGCGAGGCCCAGATGCCGTCGAGGTCCATGTCCTTCACCCGGGCGTGCACGTCCCACGCGGACCGGCGCATCTCGTCGTAGTTGAGCGGGTCGAGCGTCCACTCCTCCGGCGGCCGCCCGGCCACCACGCTCATGCCGTTGTCCTGGTAGACCCGGTTCTTGTACTGCCACGCCTCGGAGCCGTCCTCGGTGACGATCAGCCGCGGGGCCTGATCGCGCAGCCTGGCCGGGAAACGGCTGGCGAACAAGTCGGCTGGCTCGGTCAGGTGGTCGTCCACCGACAAAATCGAGAAGCTTCGTTCCTGCGTCGCGGGATCCGGAAGCAGGTGCCAGTTCGGCCTCGGCATGGTGCGCTCCTGTAGTAGCTGGGCGACCGGGCAGCGAGGACGCTTCCCCGCGGTCGGTGACTCCCTTGCCAGCATAATCCCAGATGATGGTGAGCGCTCACTTTTTTTGGCCGCCGTCGGCGTCAGCCGGCGTGCTTCCCAGGCCCTGGTTGGGATGCTAGCCTGGTAAGTGATTGTTCGCTTATCTTGCGTTGCCCGGTGGTGACGTGACAGGAGGTCCTCGTGTCGTTCAACTGGTTCATCTCGGTGGACGATCACCTGATCGAGCCGGCCCGGCTGTGGCAGGAGCGCCTGCCGCAGCGCTGGCGTGACACCGGGCCGCGCATCGTCCGGGAGGGCACTTCCGAGTTCTGGGTCTACGAGGACCGGCAGATCGTGACCACCGGGCTGAACGCCGTGGCGGGCAAGCGGCGCGAAGAGTTCTCCCCGGAGCCGATCAGCTACGACGACATGCGCCTGGGCTGCTACGACCCCGACGCCCGGGTCGCGGACATGGACCAGGGCCACGTGCTGGCGTCGATGCTGTTCCCGTCGTTCCCGCGCTACTGCGGCCAGGTGTTCCACGAGGCCAGGGACCGGGAGCTGGGGCTGCTGTGCGTGCGGGCGTGGAACGACTTCATCCTCGAGGAGATGGCCGGCGCCCATCCCGGCCGGTTCATCCCGATGATGATCATCCCGCTGTGGGACCCGGTCGCGGCGGCGCGGGAAGTCGAGCGGACCGCCGCCCTCGGCGGCAAGTCGATCGCGTTCTCTGAGAACCCGACCAAGCTGGGGCTGCCGTCGATCCACACCCGCGACTGGGACCCGCTGTGGTCGGCCTGCCAGGACGCCGGGTACGTGGTGTCGATGCACGTGGGGTCGTCGTCGAACCTGATCAGGACGTCAGACGACATGCCCACGCTGGCCTTCATGGCCTACTCGGCGGCGGCCAACCAGGCCGGGACGCTGCTGGACTGGCTGTTCAGCGGCAACTTCGTGCGCTACCCGGGGCTGAAGATCGCGCTCTCGGAGGGGTCGATCGGCTGGATACCGTACTTCCTCGAGCGCGCCGAGCAGGTGATCGACAAGCAGCGGTTCTGGGCGTCGCGGTTCGACATCTCGATGACCGCTTCCCACGAGCGGGGCGAGGCGCTCGGCGAGGCGGGCTTCGACCTGGACACCAACATCCGCGAGCTGTTCGCCGGCCACGTGTTCGGGACGTTCATCGAGGACCAGGCGGGGCTGCGGCTGCTCGACATCATCGGGGAGGACAACGTGATGCTTGAGTGCGACTACCCGCACTCCGACTCCACCTGGCCCGACACCGTTCAGCTGGCCGGCAAGTGGCTCGCTCACCTGCCGCAGGAGACCCAGGACAAGATCACCGTCGGCAACGCCTCCCGGGTGTACAACTTCACCCCGGCCGACCCCGCCACCATCAGCGCCTGACACCTACCGGAAGGACGTAACGGCCATGCACGACATCGTGATCCGCCACGGCGAGGTCGTCGACGGGACGGGCACGCCGCCAGTGCGAGCCGATGTGGCCATCGACGGCGACCGGATAACCATGGTGGGCGTCGTCACCGACAGCGGCCGCCGGGAGATCGACGCCGCCGGCCGCATTGTCACCCCCGGTTTCATCGACATCCACACCCACCTGGACGCGCAGCTCTTCTGGGACCCGGCGGCCAGCCCGTCCTGCTTCCACGGCGTGACCACGGTGGTGCTGGGTAACTGCGGCGTCACCTTCGCCCCGGTCCGCCCCGGCGAGCAGGAGTACCTGGCCGGGATGATGGAATCGGTCGAGGACATCCCCGCCGAGACGATCATGGACGGCATCGACTGGAGCTGGGAGACCTACGGCGACTACCTGCGCGTCCTCGGCGGCCGCAGCCTGGGCATCAACGTCGGGGGCATGATCGGGCACGCCGCCCTGCGCTACTACGTCATGGGAGCGCGCAGCCTGACCGAAGAGCCGGCCACCGCCGAGGACATCAAGGCGATGGCCGACGTGCTGGCCGAAGCCATCGACTCGGGCGCGTTCGGCTTCTCCACGTCGCGCAGCTACATGCACACCATCCCCGACGGGACACCGATCCCCGGCACGTTCGCGCGCACCGAGGAACTCGCCGCCTTCGCCAACGTGCTGGCCGAGCGGGGCCGGGGCGTGATCGAGGTGGTGCCGCGCATCGGCGAGCGCGACGGGGCGGCCATGGAGAACTCGCGCGGCGAGATGGCGTGGATGGAGGAGGTGAGCCGCTCCTCGGGGCGCCCGCTGACCTTCGCCATCACCCAGAGCGACCGTCGTCCCGGCCTCTGGTCCTGGGTCATGGACGAGGTCGAAGCAGCTCGCGGCCGGGGTGCCGACTTGTGGGCGCAGACCGCGGCCCGCGGCTCGGCCATCCTGTACGGCCTGGAGAGCCGGACGCCTTACGACGCGCTGCCGACCTGGACAGAGCTCATGGCCACGCCCTGGCCGGACCGGCTCGCCGCGCTGGCCGACGATGATCTCCTCAGCCGGCTCGCCGCCGAGGCGGAGGGGCCGTCCACTCTTTCCGGCCCCCTGGCGCCGAAGGACCCGGGCAAGCTCTACCTGCTCCCGCCGGGTGAGGCGAAGTACGACGTCCGGCCGGAAAACAGCCTGGCCGCGGAGGCCGGGCGGCGGGGCACCAGCCCGGCCCTGGCCTTCCTCGAGTACATCCGCGAGACGAACGGGCAGGGCCTGCTCTATTACCCGGTGCTCAACCAGGATCTCGACGCGGTCGCCGCGATGCTGACGAACAAGAACGTCGTCGTCGGCCTCGGCGACGCGGGCGCCCACGTCACGATGACGCTGGACGCCGGCCAGCCGACCTACGTGCTCAGCCACTGGGTCAGGGACAAGGGCCTGCTCGACATCGGCACGGCGGTCCGCAAGCTCACCAGCGAGGGCGCGGAGCTGTTCGGCATCCCCGGCCGCGGAGTGCTCGCCCCGGGCGCGTTCGCCGACGTGAACGTCATCGACCTCGACGGCCTGCGCCTGTACACACCGGAGCTGGCGGCTGACTTCCCGCTCGGCGCCAAGCGCTACGTCCAGCAGGCGGACGGCTACGACTGCACGATCGTCAACGGGAAGGTGCTGGTCGAGCACGGCCAGCTGACCGACGCCCGGGCCGGGCGGCTCGTCACCCCCGCGGGCGCCTGATCGCGCTCTGCCGTGCCCCAGCAGGCATCATCCCTGTCCCCGTCTTACCTTAGGAAGGCACCATGAGCCAGCAGGCAGTGATCGTCGCGGGCGCCAGGACCGCGATCGGAACCGCGTACAAGGGGTCGCTGGTCGACACCGACGCCATGGAGCTCGCCACCGCGGCGGTCGGCGAGGCGGTCCGCCGCTCCGGCATCGAACCGCAGCTGGTGGACGACGTGATCCTCGGCGAGTCGCTCTACGGCGGCGGCGACATCGCCCGCTACGCCGCCATCGAGACCGGCCTGGTGAACGCGCCGGGCGTCGCGCTCAACCGGCACTGCGCCTCCGGACTGGCCGCGGTGCAGAACGCCGCCGGCTCGATCATCGCGGGCATGGACCGCGTCGTGGTGGCCGGGGGCGTGCAGTCAAGCTCCACGATGCCCAAGACCACCAGGCGGGTGCCAGGCACCGATACCTACGAAGAGGACTGGCTGGCCCCTAGCCACCGGGAGACCCCGGACGCGCCGATCAGGGACATGACCATCACCGTCGGCTGGAACGCGGCCGCCAAAGCAGGCCTGACCCGCGAGGACATGGACGCCTGGGCGTTCCGCTCGCACATGCGGGCGGTCGCCGGGATCGACAACGGCAGCTTCAGTGCCGAGATCGTCCCGATTGAGATCACCCGCCGGGACGGCACGACCTTCACCTTCGCCCACGACGAGCACCCGCGGCGCAGCAGCACCCTGGAGAAGCTCGCTTCGCTGAAGCCGCTGCACCCGGAGATCGAGGGGTTCAGCATTACCGCGGGCAACTCGGCCGGCGTGAACGACGGCGCGGCCGCGATCGTGCTGACCAGCCGGTCGTTCGCCGAGGAGCGCGGCCTTGAGCCGCAGGCGATCATCCGCGCCTGGGCCAGCACGGGCGTACCCCCGGCCGATACCGGGCTCGCCCCGTCGATCGCGATCCCGAAGGCCCTCGACCGGGCCGGCCTCAAGATCGCCGACATCGACCTGTGGGAGATCAACGAGGCGTTCGCCTCCGTGCCGGTCGCGGTGACCAGGGAACTCGGCATCGACGACGCGATCGTGAACGTCCTCGGCAGCGGCTGCAGCCTGGGCCACCCGGTGGCGATGACGGGCGGCCGGATGGTGCTCACGATCGTGAACGAGCTCCGCCGCCGCGGCGGCGGCACCGCGGTGGCCGCGATGTGCGCCGGCGGCGGTATGGCCAGCGCCCTCGTCCTCGAGGTTCCCGCGCCGGCCTGACCGCGACGGCTATTCCGAACGGAAGCGGCCTGCTCCCGGCCGCACCACGGAGGCACGCACAAAGCGGAGCCGACACGCCATAGGACCCGCGGCGCAGCCGCGCCCAGGGAAAACACACGTCACCGGAGCCCCTGCGCCGCGGTCGCCGCGATGTGCCGGTATGCGACAGCGTTGCCGGGCTGCGGGAAACAGGCACCCAAAGCTGCGGGAAACGGGGCCCGGCAGCCGCACCGCAAGTGCGAGCCGCTCCAGGCGTTGTGTGCCCGAGCTTTGCATCCTACGATCCTTGTTGAGTATGCGTTTACTTATCTGATGGGGCGCGCGCCGAAGAGTGCCGGAGGGACAGAATGTCTCGCAAGCAGCTGGACGTCAACTTCTTCGATCGGTCGGCGATCGAGAACCCGTGGCCGCTGTACGAACAGGCGCGGGCGGCGGGCCGGGTGGTGTGGAACGAGGTCATCCACGGGTGGATGGTCACCGGCTTCGA
>DASYAD010000258.1:0-25155 GCA_036501515.1 Trebonia sp.
CGGCCCGTACGGGATTACCGCCAACGTGATCGCGACCGGCCCGTTCGACAGCGAACTGTCCCGCGACTACCGGGCGTCGGGCACCGGGATCAAGACCGAGGAGTGGTACCGGGCGATGCTGCCTGCCGGGCGCTGGGGCGACCCGGTTGAGATGGGGTGGCTGGCCGCGTTCCTGTGCTCGGAGCGGGCGGCGTTCCTAACCGGCGAGACGATCCGGCTCGACGGCGGGTACGGCAAAAGCCTGTTTTGAGCGCGACACGGCCAGGCTCAGCCTTCGGTGAATGCCTGGGCGGCTTGAAGTGGACGAGCTGGACCAGCAGGCCGCCTAGGTCGTCACCGGCGAAGAAGGCGATGTGCGATACCCCGGTCGTCGAGCGCCAGATCGTCGGCGACCTCGCCCTCGAGCACCTGGACCATCTCGATCTCGAATTCCTGCGCGGTCTTGCCGCGCGCTGAATGTCACGGTCCGCGCCATCCGTCACGCTCCTCTCCGGAGGCCGGAACCTCGCAGACATCGATCTAACTAACTACCGGGGCTGCCGGAGCCGCCGAGTGTTCTGCTCGCCTCCGCCCGCAGCGCCCGCCGCAGGACCTTGCCGAGCGCCCCCCTGGGCAGCTCATCCACCACATGCCACCGGGCAGGCACCTTGAACCCGGCCAGTTCTGCCCGCACGTACCGGCGCAGTTCGCCAGCGTCCGGCGACTCGCCCGGCTCGGCGGGGACGATGAACGCGATGACCTCCTCGCCAAGGATCTCGTGCAGGGCGCCCACGACCGCGGCCTCCCTGATGCCCGGGTGGCTCGCGATCCTGTTCTCGACTTCTTCCGGGTACACGTTCTCGCCGCCGCGGATGATCATGTCGCCCTTGCGCCCGGACAGGTACAGGTAGCCGTCCGCGCCGAGCCTCCCGAGGTCGCCAGTGTGCAGCCACCCGTCGCGCGCGGGCGCCGCGAGGTGCCCGCCCCGTGCCCAGACCTCGCCGATGCCATCGCCGTCCGGCCGGTGGATGATCACCTCCGTGTCCCGCACGGCCCGCCCGACAGAGCCGAGAAGCTCGTGGCGGTGCGCGGCGGCGCGGCGGTGATCCTCCGGTGTGAGAGCGGTGATCGGGCCGCCCTCGGTCTGCGAGTAGCCCTGGAGGAGCCCGATCGAGGGATGGTCGGCCAGCAGGCGCGCCACGGTGGCCGGGCGGATCGGCGAGGACCCGTAGGTGATGGTCCGCAGCCTCGGCAGCCGGATGGTCCCCGCCTCGAGCAGCCTCTCGATCATGGCCGGGGCCAGCGTGGCGTGCGTGGTCCCGAGCTCGCTCAGCGCTGCCCACGAGTCCGCGGAGAAGCGCGTCACGGGCGGGACCACCGCGACCCCGACGGCCATCGCCACCATCAGCAGCCCGACGCCGCCGAGGTGGTGGAACTGCTGGGACGAGGAGTAGACGTCGTCGGGCCGCAGCTCGAGCAGGCCGGCGTAGACGCGGGCGCGCAGCCCGAGCCGGTCCATCCGGAACCGGACCGGCTTCGGCAGGCCGGTCGTGCCGGACGTATGCAGCACGAGCCCGATCGCATCGCCGCCGGCCGCGAGGCCGAGAACGCCTGAGCCGGTTGGCGGGGTATCCGGCAGCACATGGCAGGCCAGGCCGGCGCGCGCGGCCAGCTCCCGGCCGAACGCCGCGTGCTCCTCGTCAGCCACGAGCGCGCCTGCCCCGAGCGGCGATAGGCAGGCGGTGAGCTCGGAGATCGTCAGCCGGTCGCCGAGGGGCGCCAGCGGCCGGCCGGTCAGCGCGCCCGCGAGGAGGAGCGCGTACGCCATGGGGCTCGACCCGAGGAGCACGGCGACGGGCCTGCCGGGCCGCAGTCCGGCCGAGTCCAGCCACGCGGCCCACCCCGCTGCGTTCCGGGTCAGTTCACGGAACGTCCATACCCGGGAGGCGGACACCACCGCGGGCCGGTCCGCGTGCGCGTGCCGGGCGAACATCTGCGCCCACGTCGGCCCGGGGACGGCGAGCGCGTCCACGGTCAGCCCCTCGTCCCGGGACGCCCGTCGTCACCTGGCCCGACACGGGCGGGGAGCGGCGCGAAGGCCGGCGGTCTCTTCTCGAGGAAGGCTCGCGCGCCCTCGGCGACATCGGGCCGCCGGCCGGGCTCGTGCGCGATGCGCCTCGCTTCGGCGACCGAGTCCGGCAGCTGCCCGGTGGTGTCGGCGTCGAGCTGTGCCTTGACCGCCTGAACAGCCAGTGGCGCGCAGTGAACGGCGATGTCCTGCGCGTATTCGACCGCCATGGCGAGCAGGTTCGCGCGCGGCGCGGTTCGCGTCACGAGGCGCAGCCGCTCGGCTTCTGCCGCGCCGATCGTCCGCCCGGAAAGCAGCAGGTCCGTCGCGTCCGCGAGGCCGATCAGCCGGGGGAGCAGCCAGGACACCCCGTACTCGGCCGGCGTGCCACGCCGGGTGAACGCGCAGCTGATTCGCGCCTCGTCGGCGGCGAACCGGATGTCGCAGCACAGCGCCTGCACGAGGCCGACCCCGGCGCACCCCCCGTTGATCGCCGCCACCGTGACCTTCCGCATTGTCCGCAGATGCGTCGCAGGCCGCGGCCGCGCGGCCACCCCGGGACCCGCGCCGAGGCCGGCCAGGACCTTCATGTCCATCCCCGGGCAGAAGCTGGTCCCGGCGCCGGTGAGCACGACGGCGCCGACGCGGTCATCGGAATCCGCGCGGTCGGCGAGGTCGAACAGCTCTTTCTCGACCTCGAACGTCCACGCGTTGTGCCGCTCGGGGCGGTTGATGGTCAGCACGGCGACCTTCCCGTGCAGTTGGTAACGGACGAGCGGCGCGTCGTCAGGGGGCCCGCCGCCCGTCCGCAGCTCGTCGTGCCGGGACACCACGCTGGTCAGCGTCCCGGCGGGGCCGCGCGCGCCCGGTCGCGGAACGCCGGATCGGAGAGCAGTTCGAGCTGGGTCGCGAGGCACTCGGCCTGGTGCTCGGGCAGCCGCGCCCGCAGCTCGGACCGGTTGAGCCGGACGTACCCGCCGATCGTCGCCGGACTGTAGGCGGCGTACGACTTCACCCGCCGCAGCGCGGCATCCCGAGCGGTCGTCCCGTCGGTGGCCTCGCCGATGCCGAGCCGCTCGGCCATGCCGGCGCCGACCTTCGGCTGGCCGTCGAGCAGCCGCCACAGCGCGCCGGGGGCGCGCATGCGCAGCAGCAGCTCGCCGCCGGTGCCGGGGATCAGCCCGATCCTCGCCCAGCCCTGCCGGCACCAGCCGTCGGGGCCGATGAAGCGGCTGTCGCAGGCCAGCGCGATGTCGAACCCCATGCCCACCGCGGGCCCGTCCACGGCGGCGACGGTTGGCACGGGGAGCTCGATCAGCGTCCTGATCAGCCCTTGGTACGCGCTGTACACCAGGGCACGCCGCTCCTCCGGCGGCATGTCGGCCCTGGCCACCATGCCGCCCAAGTCACCGCCGGCGCAGAACGCGCCGTTCCCGGTCAGCACAATGCCCCGGACGTCTGGCTGCCCGGCGGCCGCCCGCAGGGCAGCCGCGACCTCATTCGCCTCGTCGGGCCCCAGCGCGTTCCGCTTCTCCGGCCAGTCGAGCACGACCAGCGCGGCCGGGCCCGCCAGTTCCGTCACGACCCCCATGTCGCCTCCCTTAGCTCGATTCCCTTAGCTCGATTGCGGCGCGCCGGCCGCCTCCTCTAGCTCAATTCGGCCTGCTCGCGCAGCACGCTCTTGATGACTTTCCCGCTCGCATTCCGCTGCAGCCCGGAGACGAACCGCCAGTGCCTGGGCACCTTGTAGTTGGCCAGCCGGCCGCGGGCCCAGTCGGTGAGTTCCCCGTCCGTCACGGTGACGCCGGGCCGCAGCACAACAAAGGCCATCCCCACCTCGCCGAGCCGCGTGTCGGGCACGCCGATGACCGCCACATCGGCGATGGCATGGTGCGTGGCGAGCGTCTGCTCGATCTCGGCTGGGTAGGTGTTGAACCCGCCGACGAGGAACATGTCCTTCAGCCGGCCGGTGATCGTCAGCCGGCCGAACTCGTCGACCCGGCCGATGTCCCCGGTGTGCAGCCAGCCGTCGGCGTCGATCGCCTGTGCGGTGGCGTCCGGGTCGTCGAGGTACCCCGCCATGACGTTGTAGCCGCGCAGCAGTATCTCCCCGTCCGAGCCGCCGGGCACGTCGGCGCCGGCGGAGTCGCCGAGCCCGGCGAGGCGCAGCTCGATGCCCGGCGCGATCCGGCCGCACGTGGTGGCCGCGGTCTCGAAGTCGTCGAACCAGTAGCAGCGCGCCCCGATCGCGGTGCCCTCGGTGAGCCCGTAGCCGGGGGAGAAGTAGCGGATGCCCAGCTCGTCCCTGAGCCTGCGGTAGAGCTCAGGCGAGGAGCCCATGGCGCCAGGACCGGCCACCCGCAGCGACGACAGGGAAGACCGGTCGACGCCGGGATCGTCGAGCAGGGTCTGGAACAGCAGCGGCGCGCCCTGCAGCACGGTGATCTGCTCGGCGGCGATCAGCGTCGCGATCTGGTGCACGTGGAAGACGGGCACGGGCAGCACGGCGGCCCCGTACAGCACGCTGGTGAGCACGACCGCCTTGAGGCCGAAGCAGTGGAAGAACGGCGGGAAGCCGAGCATGCGGTCCCCGTGGCGCAGCCCGAGGGACCGCCCGTACTCGGTGTAGGCGCGCGTGGAGGCCCCGTGCCTCAGCATGGCGCCCTTGGGCGCGCCGGTCGTGCCGGACGTGAACAGGATGTCGGAGATGTCGGCGGGTCCGAGCGCCCGCACCCGGGCCCAGACCTCCGCCTCATCCGTCTCCTCGCCGAGCGCCAGCAGTTCGGGCAGCGATAGCGCCCCCTCGCAGGATGGGCCGCGCAGCGCGACCGCCGCCTTTAGCCCCTCAAGCGCCCCGAGTTCCCGCAGCGACGCGAGGTAGTCACGGCCGAGGAAGTCGGTGAACGCCAGCACGGCCACGGCCTTCGACCGGCGGATCAGCGTGGCGGCCTCGTACGCGGTGAACCGGGTGTTGAGCGGCACGAGGACGCCGCCGGCGAACGCGGCGGCCATCGCGGTCAGCGCGACCTCCGCGGAGTTCGGCGCCCACACGACCACGCGGTCGCCCGGCCCCACGCCGCGGGCGATGAGACCGCGCGCCAGCTGGACACTCCGCTCCAGGTACTGACGGTAGGTAAGGCGGAACGAGCCGTCGGCGAGCGCGTCGGCGTCGGGCCACTGGCGGGCGGCGCGGACGAGCGCGGCCGGGATCGTCGGCGGGATGTCAGTCGTCTCGGCGTCGTGGGCCGCCGTGCGTGCCGTCGTCATCGGCAGCTCACGGTCATACAGCTCCTCGTGCGAATCCGGCACTAATCATAGTATCGCTAAATTATTGTACTATCTGATAGCTTGGCAAGGCTACCAGGATGCAAGGGTGATCGGATGAATGCCTGCCTAACCTGGTCCGAGCTGGTCCTTGCTCGCAGGGACGGCGAGGCCCCCGCGCTCACCGGCGAGCATGCCGTCTCGTACGCCGAGCTCGTCGAGCTCGCGGCGGCCGCGGCAGGCTGGCTCGACGAGCTCGGTTTCCGGGAAGGCAGCCCAGTGCCCGCGCTGCTCGACACCAGCGCGGTATCGCTCGCGCTGGTCATCGCGGGCTCGTGCACGGGCCGCCCGATAGCCCCGCTCGGCCCGCGGCTCACCGCGCGCGAGATCGCCGGCTGCATCACCGGCTTGCGCGCCGGAATGCTCATCGCCGAGCCCGGTTACGCCGGTCAGGCCGCCGCCGCAGCGGAACGCGCGGGCTGCGCCTGCGCCGTCGTGCCCGGCCTGAAGCCGGGTGGCCGCGCACTCACGGCAAAGGCTGGCCCCGCCGATACGGCCGCCATCCTGCACACGTCGGGAACGACCGGCGCCCCCAAGCAGGTGCTCATCACCCAGGAGAGGCTGGCGAACCGGGTCGCGGTGAGCTCGGCCCTGATGGCGGTAGGCCCCGGCAGCGTGTACTCGTCGGGCTCGCCGTTTTACCACATCGCCGGCCTGGGGAACCTCGCGGTCATGGTCGCCGTCGGCGCGACCGTGCTGCCGTTCCCGAGGTTCAGCGTCGAGGCGTGGCAGGACCTGGGGAGCCACGGGGTGACGCACGCGTTCCTCGTCCCGACGATGATCGAGCGGCTGCTCGACGCCGGCGCCCTCACGATCCCGGGGTTGCGGCTCCTGCAGTACGGCTCGGCGCCGATCCGTCCGGCGACGCTGGCGCGCGCGGTGTCCGCGCTGCCTGGCGTGCGGTTCATCAACATGTTCGGCCAGACCGAGGGGTCTCCGATCGCCTGCCTCGTCCCGGAGGACCATGAGCGGGCGCTGGCCGGGCGGCCTGACCTGCTTGCGTCGGTCGGCCGCGCCGCCCCGGGGATCGAGCTGCGGCTGGAGAATCCCGACGGCAACGGGGTCGGTGAGGTCCTGGCCAAGGGCGACCACCTGTTCAAGCTCGCGGAAGACGGCTGGCTGCACACCAGTGATCTCGCCACGATGGACGCCGAGGGGTACGTCTACCTGGTCGGCCGGCTGGGCGACCGGATCAAGCGCGGCGGTGAGAACGTGCATCCGGTGGAGGTGGAGGATGTGCTGCGCGAGCACCCCGCCGTGCTCGAGGTCGCGGTGACCGGCGTGCCCGACGCGGAACTCGGCCAGTCCGTGCGCGCCTTCGTCGTGCTCAACTCCGGCGCCCCGGAACCGGATCCAGAAGAACTGCGCGCTTTCGCGCGCCGCGAGCTCGCGGGCTTCAAGGTGCCGACGTCGTGGCGGTTCGTGCCGGAACTGCCGCGGAACGCCAGCGGAAAGGTGTTGCGCCGGGTGCTCGCCCAGCAAGGCTGACCGTAGCGGGGAAGATGGCCGGCTGCCGGTCCTGCGGCCGGGTCTCGGTGGCGCCGGTGGAGATCCCGGACAGCGCGGCGGAATCCATGCCGGGGCAGAACGTGCTGCCGGCGCCGGTCACCACGATCGCCCGCACGCCGGGGTCGGCAGTGCACCGGCGCAGCAGCGCGAAGTGCTCCTCCTCCATGGGCACGGACCAGGAGTTCCGCCGCTCGGGCCGGTTCCAGGTCAGGACCGCGACGCCGTTGTCGATGTCGCAGGTGACCAGCTCGCCGGCATTGGACTGGACATCCACGGTAACCTCCTCTTACAGTTTATCAGTTAGATAATATATATTATTGCTATGTGCCAGCAGGAGTGTGCCAGCAGGACGGAGCTACGTGAGCGCGAACGTGACAACGGACGAGATCCGGGCAAGGATCGGCGCCGCCTTGTCCAGCCTCGGAACGGTGCGGAGCTCCCGGATGGGGGCCGGCAACGACGATATCGAGGCCCCGCGGCGCTACCTCCGCGCCCTGGCCGACGGCGGCTGGGCCGTGCCCTCGTGGCCGGCCGAGTACGGCGGCCGCGGCATGTCGCCCGCCGCGGCGGAGAGGGTGCGCGCCATCCTGGCCGAGCTGCCAAGGCCCGACCTCTACCCCTTTCTCGTCGGCATCGACCTGATCGGGCCGAGCCTGCTCGTGCACGGCACGGAGGAGCAGAAGCGCCGCTGGCTGCGCCCGATCGCTGACGGCTCGGAGATCTGGTGCCAGATGTTCTCCGAGCCCTCCGCCGGCTCGGATCTCGCCAACGTCGCGACCAGGGCCCGCCGCGACGGCGCCGGCTGGCTGCTCACCGGGCAGAAGGTCTGGACGAGCCGGGCCGCGTACGCGACGTGGGGCCTCCTCCTGGCGCGGACGGACCCGGCCGTGCCCAAGCACAAGGGCCTGACCATGTTCGCCATCCGGATGGACACGCCCGGGGTCACGGTCCGGCCGCTGCGGCAGATGAACGGTGACGAGCACTTCAGCGAGGTGTTCCTCGAGGACGTGCGGATCAGCGACTCCGACCGGGTCGGGGCGGTGGGGGGCGGCTGGCGCGTCTCCGTGACGGTCCTGGCGAACGAGCGCACCGGTCTGAAGGACGACGCCGGCGTCGCCGCGTCGATCACCGACCCGTCCGAGTGGCTGACCGAGCTGACGGCGAGCGGAGCGCTGCGCGACGAGGTGCTCCGCGACCGCGCGATGCGGGTGTACGTCGACGAGTGCGTGGTCCGGATGATGCAGGCGCGCTCGGCGGCGAGCATCAAGGCCGGCAACGAGCCGGGCCCCGAGGGATCCGGGCAGAAGCTGAGGTCGGCGGCCGTGTTCAAGCGGCGGGCTGAGCTGATCAAGGACGCGCTAGGCCTTGATGGCCTGCTCAGCGATACCCCGGGGAACGTCGAGTTCCTGACCGCGCCGTCCATGTCCATCAGGGGCGGCACCGACGAGATCCAGCGCACCATCATCGGGGAGCGCGTCCTCGGCCTGGAGCGGGAGCCCCGGGTGGACAAGGACAAGCCCTGGCAAGAGAGCCGCGCGGGCTCGTAACCGGGCCGGTACCTGGCCGCCTGGCCCGGTACCGGGAGTCAGCTCGCCAGGTGCAGCAGCGCGGCGAGCGTGCGGCGGTGCGCGGCGGAGCTGCCGAACAGCAGCTCCGACGACTTCGCCCGCCGGTAGTACAGGTGCGCGGGGTGCTCCCAGGTGAACCCGATCCCGCCGTGGACCTGAATGCAGTCGGCCGTCACCCGGGTGAACACCTCGGAGCAGTAGCTGTGCGCGATGCAGGCGGCGATCGCGAGCGCGTTCCCGGCCGGCTCGTCCGCCGCAGTGGCGACCGCGTGGTAGGCAGCCGACCTGGCGGCCTCGACGTCCACGGCCATCTCCGCGCACCGGTGCTTCACCGCCTGGAACGAGCCGATGGTCCGCCCGAACTGAACGCGCGTCTTGGCGTACGCGACCGCGAGCTCCATCATCCGCTGCGCGCCGCCGACCTGCTCGGCGGCGAGCGCGATGGCCGCCAGATGCCGCACCCGGGCCAGCACGGGGCCCGCGTCCTCCGGCGTGCCCAGGCGCTGTGCTTCGGCGCCGCTGAATTCGACGGCGGCCATCTTACGGGTGAGGTCCATCGTCGGCAGCAGCGTGGCCGTGACACCGGCCGATCTCCTGTCGACGAGATACAGGCCGGGCTGGCCCTCGTCGAGTGCCGTCACGACGAACAGGTCGGCGATGTGCCCGTCGGGCACGTAGCCGATTCGCCCGTCGAGACGGACGGTCCTGTTGCCGTCCGCGACCACGGCGGGCGACTGCCCGTCGCCCGCCAGCAGCCCGACGTCCGCGACCGTGGCGAGGAGCGAGCCGCCGCAGATGTCGGGCAGGTACTTCCTGGCCACCGGATCGTCGACCGCGGCCAGCGCGGTCGCGGCCATGACGGCCGAGGACAGGAACGGGCCGCAGTACAGCGCCTGGCCCATCTCCTCCATGACCACCGCGAGCTCGACGATGCCGCCGCCCGCGCCCCCGAACTCCTCGGGCACCGCGAGTGCTGGCAGCCCCACCTCGGCCATCCGGCGCCACAGTTCAGGGTCGTACCCGCTGTCCGCCTCCATCGCGGCGCGTACCGCCTGCTCGGAGCCGTGCCGGGCGAGCAGGTCCCTGGTCGCGGCCCGGAGCGCTTCGTGCTCCGGCGTGAAAACGAGATCCATCAGCGCTCTGCTCCCTGCTTCCTTGCTCCCCGTTTCGACCATGGTATCAAACAGATAGATTAATTATCTATATGTCCGAACCGCCAGGCATTGCTTGCCAATCAGGCCAAAATAGCTAGATTATTGCTCTAGTAATTCGCTTTGTCGGGCGCGGGCCGCCGTGCCCGGCCGACGATGGGTGGCGACGTGGCCGACTATGACGTGGTGGTGCTTGGCAGCGGCCTGGCCGGAGGCTGCGCAGCGCTCGAGGCGGCCGCCGCGGGAGCGCGGGTGCTAATCGCCGAGGCAGAGGACAAACCAGGCGGCCGGAGCCAGTTCTCCACGGGGATGATCATGGGCGCCGGGTCGCGGTTCCAGCGCGAGCGGGGCATCGCCGACGACGCCGAGGCCCTGTTCCGGCACTACATGACCCTCAACCAGTGGAAGGTCGACGCGTCCATCGTCAGGCGGCTCGCGGACGTGGCCGCGCCGTCGATCGAGTGGCTAGCCGATCTCGGCGTCGAGATCCTCGACGTGTACTTCTCCGGCGACGAGCTCGTGCCGCGCGGGCACGTGACGCACGGCGGCGCGGCGATCATGGAGGCAGTGCTCGCGCAGGTCAGGCGCCACGCCAACATCGACCTGGCGCTGAAGCAGCGGGTCGACCGGCTGATCGTGACCGACGGCGCGGTCACGGGGGTCGCCGCCAGCGGCGACGAGCTCACCGCGGACGCGGTCGTGCTCGCGACCGGTGGGATCGAGGGCAATCCCGAGCTGATCAGGCACCACCTTCCGGCGGCCGCGGCGGCGGCAGGAGACTGGCTGTACCCGAACGGGCTCGAGCCCGTCGCCCGGTGCTCCACGGGGGACGCCTTCGCGCTGACCGCGCCGGTCGGCGCCCAGATCGCCGGGCACGACCGCTGGCTGTGCACCCTGCGGCCCAACTTCTCGCACGAGTCGGATCCGTACTTCCCTGGCTGGCTGGTCTGCGTGAACAAAGAGGGCCGCCGGTTCTTCGACGAGATGTCGCCGTACAGCGTCACGCAGCCCATCGTGCTCGCGCAGGACGGGCCGGTCTGGGTGGTGTTCGACGACGCGGCGAAGCGCGCCTCGCAGCCGAAGTCCACCCGGGCCTTCAAGAAGGTCGTGATTCCCGGGATGACCTGGGAGGACTGGGTGGAGCCCGTGATCGACGAGATGGTCGCAGCGGGCAAGGTCACGACCGCGGGGTCCATTGAGGGCCTGGCGCGAGCCATCGGCGTGCCGGCGGCCGGACTGACCGGGACGCTAGGGAAATACAACGCGGACGTGGCCGCGGGCGAGGACACCGTCCACCTGAAGAAGCCCGGCGTGCTGTGCCCGGTCGACACGCCGCCGTTCTACGCCACGGAGGTGCGGCTGTGCCAGCTGAGCGTCACCGCCGTCGGCCCGCGCATCGACAGGGACGGCCGCGTCATGAACGCCTCGAACCGGCCTGTCCCCGGCCTGTTCGCCGGGGGCGAGTGCACCGGCGGCGTGCTCGGTGACGTGTACGTGGGCAGCGGCAACGCGCTCGCCAGCGCCCTGGTCTTCGGCCGGGTCGCCGGGCGCTCGGCCGCGCACGCCGCCCGTGCCGTGGCGGCGCGGTGAAGCTGGGCGTCTGGCTGCCGGCCGTGGCGGCGCATCCGCGCTTCCCGACCCCGGACTGGGAGCGCAGGGCCGGCGCGAGCGAACTCGCCATGATCGCGCTGGCAGCCGACGAGCTTGGCTATCACTGCGTGTGCGCGCCCGAGCATGTGGCGCTCCCCGCGGGCCGCGCCGAGGGAACCCAGTACTGGGACCCGCTGACCACACTCGGGTACCTCGCCGCCCAGACCCGGCGGATCCGGCTGGCGCCGCTCGTCGTCGTCCTCGGCTACCACCACCCCCTGGAGATCGTGAAGCGGTACGGGACGCTCGACGTGATCAGCGGCGGCCGGGTGGTCCTCGGCGTCGGCGTCGGCGGCACCGAGGGCGAGTTCGCGCTGCTCGGCGCCTCGTTCCGGGACCGCGGCAAGCGCGCGGACGACAGCATCGCGGCGATCCGGGCGTCGCTCGGCGTGGCTATGCCCGCGTACGAGGGGACCTATTACTCCTTCTCGGGCATGGTCGTGGACCCGACGCTCCGCGCCGGGACTCCGCTGTGGGTCGGCGGCGGCAGCCGCGCGGCGCTGCGCCGGGCGCTGCGGACCGGGCAGGGCTGGGCGCCGACGGGACTGCAGCCGGAGGATGCCGGGGCGCTGCTCGCCGAGCTCGATCCCGGCCAGGAACGGGACCCGGAATTCGAGGTGGTGTTCCTGCCGCGTGCCGAGCAGGTGACCGACCCGCTCGGCGACCCGGACGGCACCGGGTCATTCCTCGCGCGGCTAAGCGCGGCCGGAGTGACGACGCTGCTGCCGCGCATCCTCAGCCAGTCCGCCGGCCACTACGCGGATCAGCTCGCCGCGCTCGCCGCCCTCGCGTCCGGCGAGGACCGGTGACGCCGCACCCGCTCGCGGTCGTCAATCCGCTCGCCGACACGCACGCCACGATCGACCAGGACCTTGAGCTGTGCGACGAGCTCGGCGGCGCGAAGTACGGGCTGACGCTCGGGAAATACCGGGCCTGGACGGGCCGCGCCGCACGGCTGGCCGGCCGTATCGCCTACGTGCATCACGGCCGGCTCTTCACCCTCGACGACGAGTCCGCGTGGCCCGGTGAGCGGGCCATGCTCGCCCGCACCCTGGAACTCGCGCACGAGGTCGGCGCCGAGGCCGTGCTAGCGACGACGGGCCCGGCCGGCGCGCTGACCACGTGGGAGCAGGCACTGTCGGCGTTCGCCGCGGCGTACGAGCCGCTCGCTGCCCGCGCCGGCACGCTCGGTGTCCGGGTCTGCGTGGAGCAGACGAACGTGCTGCGCCACGACATCGGCTTCGTCACCACGCTCGGTGACCTGGCGCGGCTCGCCGCCGAGTCCGGCGCCTGGATCTGTGCCGACATGTTCTGGTCATGGCGGGAGCGCGACCTGGCGGGCTCGCTGCGCGCCTGCGGCCCGCGCCTCGGCCTCGTCCAGCTGGCCGATGCCGTGCCGACCAGCACCAGCATGCCCGACCGGGTGGTGCCAGGGGACGGGGTCGTACCGCTCGGCTGGGTCATCGGGCAGTTCGCGGCCGCGGGGTACCGGGGATTCTTCGACGTCGAGCTGCTCGGCCCGCGCATCGCCGCGGAGGGCGCCCGGCAAGCGATGACGCGGGGCGTGCGCCACGTCAGCGCCCTGCTCCAGACGTCGTACCCGGTCGAGGCGGACAGCGGAACGGACCGGCGAGGGGAACCGCGATGAACCAGGCGATCACCGGCGACCCGACGCCAGGCAGCGACCGCGCCGCCGGCATCCCGGCAGGCCCCGACCTGTCGGCCACCCGCCGCGACGCGGCGGCGGTCCTGGCCGGCCATGTCGCTACCGGAACCGTGCCGGAAGCCAGCCGCCGCGCGGCGGCCCGGCTAGCGCTCGACACGATCGGCGCGGCGATCGCCGCGCACGACGCCGCGGGGCTGCCGGGCATCAGGCGGGTGATCGAGGGCTGGGGCGGCAGGCCCGACGCGACCGTAATCGGGACCGGCGCCCGGGTGCCGGCCCATAACGCGGCGCTCGTCAACTCCGCGCTCGCGCGCGCGATGGAGCTCGACGACGTGCACGAGCAGGCCCTCGTGCACGCCACGGCGACGACAGTGCCTGTCGCGCTCGCGGTGGCCGAGCAGGCCGGCGGCGTCAGCGGGCGGCGCTTCATCGATGCCGTGGCGCTCGGTAACGACATCGCGTGCCGGCTGGCGCTCGCGGTCGACATGCGACTCGGCGGCGCCGACCGCAGGCCTCGCGTGATGTCGCTGACCTACCAGACGGGAGTCCTCGCGGGCTCGCTGGTCGCAGGCCGCGTAGCCGGCCTTGACTCGGGTCAGCTGCTCAACTGCCTGGGGGTCGGCTACAGCCAGGTGGCGGGCAACCTCCAGGGGCTGTTCGAGGGCACGCTGACGGTCCGGCTCCAGCAGGGCATCGCCGCGCAGTCGGCCGTCATGGCCCTCGAGTTCGCCCGCGCGGGGATCACCGGGGCGCACGACGCGCTCGAGGGGCGGGCAGGCTGGTACCCCGCCTTCTTCGGCGGCCGGTACGGGTACGTGCGCGACCGGCTGACCGGCGGCCTTGGCGAGACGTTCCGCGGCGACGAGATCAGCATCAAGCCCTACGCGTGCTGCAAGTACGGCCACAACGCGATCACCGCGGTGATCGCGTTGCACGACGATCCCGGGATCAGCCCCGGGTCCATCGCGGAGGTGGTCGTCCGCGTCGGCCAGGACACCTGGGACATCATCTGCGATCCTGTCAGCGTGAAAGCGTCTCCCGAGCAACTCGCCGGGCCTGACGGGCTGGCGCTCGCCCAGTTCAGCCTGCCGTTCATGGTCGCGACCGCGCTGCTGCGCGGGCGGCTGTCGGCGGCCGAGCTCGACGCCGGGTGGCGCGCCGACCCGGCGCTCGCGTCGCTTCTGCCCAGGGTGACGATCGTGGTCGACGATGCCGACCTCACCCCGGACATGATCCCCGAACCCGGCCGCGTGGAGGTCGTGCTCGCCGACGGTCGGCGGCGGACCGCCGAGGCGACCAGGACGCCGGGACACCCCGAGCACCCGCTTGACGACGCGGCCCTGCACGCCAAGTTCCGGTCCTGCACGCGGCGCCTCGGCTCCCGCGGGACCGAGGCGCTGCTCGAGGCGCTAACGCATCTGGACGAGGTCGAGGACATGCGGCAGGTCGCGCGGCTCACGGTCCCGGAATGACGGTGCACGAAAGCGGCCAGCGGGCTCCCGCGACGTCCGGCGGACTCGGGCGCGCGAGGGCCGCATCTTCAGCCGGTCCGGGGTGCTGCTCGCGAGCGTGACGCAGGTGGGACTGCTCCGTCCTCCACGCGATTGAGGGCCAGCTCATACCGCCCCACCACCCGCCGGTGCACTTCGTCGGGACCGTCGGAGATCCGCAGCGACCGGGCATGGGCGTAGAGGTCGGCGAGGATGCCGGGGGCGGAAAGGCCGTCGGCGCCGTGTGCCTGCATCGCCAGGTCAAGGATCTCGGCCGCCTGGGCGGGCACCGCCGCCTTGGCGATCGATTCCGCCGTCGCGAGGCTCGGCTGGCTGGCCATCGCCCGCACCAGGGCCCGCATCGATTCGACGGCGATCCGCGCGCCACCCACGCGGTCGATCCACAGATCGTTGTCGGCCAGTGAGCGGCCGCGGACCTCGCGGGACCGCAGCCTGCCGGTCATCATCTCGAGCGCCCGCTCGGCCGTGCCGACCAGGCGCATGCTGTGCAGCATCCGGGCCGGGCCGAGGACGCGCTGCGCGGCGGCCAGCCCGCCGCCGGCCTCCCCGAGGAGGTCACCGCGCGCATCGGTGAAAACGATGTCGGGGTGGCCGCCACGGTACGCGTCGGAGTACCCGAGCACATCGTGGCGGTTGGTGAGCGCGACGCCGGGACCGTCGCGGCGGACGAGCACGAGCGAGTACCGGTCGGCCGGGCGGGCGTCCGGCTCGGTCAGCGCGAGCACGACCAGGATCTCGCAGTCCGGAGCCTCCGCGCCGGTGCACCACGACTTGACGCCGGTCACGCGGACCGTGCCGTCCGCCGCGCGCTCCCCGCGGGTCAGCAGCGACCGCGGGTCCGATGAGGCCACCCCCGGCTCTGTCATGCAGTAAGCACTCGAGATCGTGCCGTCCGCTAGCGCGTCCAGCCACGCCGAGGCCTGCTCCGCTGACCCGAGCGCGGCGAGCAGCTCGAACACGGCGGCGTCCGGGTTCAGGCTGTGCAGCGCCACCTGCCCGATGACCGGGCTGCGCCCCACGATCTCGGCGAGGTCCGCGGTCTCGGGATCGCTGACCACCAGGCGCGCCGGGTGCGAGGAGCTGAACAGGTTCCACAGCCCGCGTCGCCGCGCCTCCTCGGCGACCCGGGTCAGGACAGGCGAATCGATGGACCCGGTGCCGCCGTCGGCCGCGAACTCCGCTTCCGCCGGGTAGACGCACTCGGCGAAGAACGCGGCGAGGTCCGCCGTCAGCCGACCGGTCACGCCACGGCGCGCTGTTCGAGATAGCGGGCCCGCGCGACGCGGCGCAGCAGCTTGCCCGAGTCGCTCCTGGGGATCTGGGGCAGCACGACATAGTCGCGAGGCACCTTGTAGGCGGCCAGCGTGGTCCGCAGGAACACCTCGAGCGTGCCCGCGACGGCGGCGTCCGCCCCGTCGCGCAGCGAAACCGCCGCCACGGCGCGCTGGCTGAATTCCTCATCAGGCACGCCGAAGACCGCGCAGTCGCTGACATCGGGGTGTTCGGCCAGCCGGGCCTCGATCTCGGCCGGGTAGACGTTGTTGCCCCCGGACAGGATCAGGTCCTGCCGGCGGTCCCGCAGGTGCAGGTACCCGTCGGCGTCGAGCTCGCCGATATCGCCCGCCGAGATCAAGCCTTCCCGCTCGACCTCGGCCCTGGCCTCCGGGCGGCCGAGATAGGTGAAATCAGGCGTGCCGTGCATGCGTGCGTAGACCTCCCCAGGCGTGCCGGGCGGGCATATGGCGCCCGACTTGGAGAAGATCCTGATCTCGCTGCTCAGGAACGGCCGTCCGACCGTGCCCGGGTGCGCGAGCCATTCCGCCGTATCGCACAGGGCCACGACGCCGGTCTCTGTCGACCCGTACTGTTCCCAGATCACGGGGCCGAACCAGTCGATCATGTCGTGCTTGACCTGCGGGGGACACGGCGCGCCGGTGTGCAGGACATGGCGCAGCGTGCTGGTGTCGTAGCGGGCGCGCTCATCCGGCGACAGCCGCAGCAGCCGGACGAACATGGTGGGCACCACCTGCGCGTTGGTGATCCCATGCCGGGTGACGATCCGCAGGAACTCGGTGGCGTCGAACCGCGGCATCACCACCAGCAGGCCGCCGAGCCGCAGCGTTGTCTGGGCGAAGTTCGACGCGAACATGTGGCACAGGGGCGTGGTGACGAGTCCGCGGCTTTCCGGGGTGAGGCCATAGCAGGCCTCGAGCACCGCCTGGCGGCGGGCCGTCTCCTCCGTGCTTGGGGCGGCGCGGACGACGCCCTTCGGCGTGCCAGTGGTCCCCGATGTGTAGAAGAGGCTGTTCATCGACGCGTCCGGGCGCGAGGCCGGCGCCGTGGCGATATCGCCATCGCGGTCGCCGCGGGCCACCACCTCGTCGTAGTCGCGGCACCACGGCGCGACCACGCGGCTCTCCGCCGCGATGCCGTATGCGTCCGCCACCTCGTCGGGGGTGCGCTGCGCGATCGTCACGACGCCGCCGAGCACGTCCCGCATCGGCCCGAGCAGGTCGGCGTCCCCGATCGCGATCCGCGCCCCGCTGTTGCGCAGCAGGAAGTCCAGCTCCTTGGCGGTGGCGTGCGGGCTGACCGGCACCACGCGCGCGCCCGTGACCGATACGGCCATCGTGACTTCGAGCGGAAGGAACGAGTTACGGGCGAGGAGCACGACCGTGGACGGATCCGCGGCACCGAGTCGCGGCAGCGCGGCGGCGAGGGCGCGCGCGTTGTTCCGCAGGGTCGGGAGCTCCCGGAAGGTCGATCCAAGCCAGGCGCCGGTCACCGTGGACGCTCGGTCGTCATGGACACGGCGGCATAGTATCAGATATAGATAACTTATTATATTCTTATCTCGATCGAGGGCTGGCCGCAGTGGCCACCGGAGGCGGACAGATGATCACCACGCGGTTCACGGAGCTGTTCGGGGTCAGGCATCCCATCGCGCAGGGCGGCATGCAGTGGGTCGGCCGGGCGGACCTCGTCGCCGCCGTCGCCGAGGCGGGCGCCCTGGGGTTCATCACGGCCCTGACCCAGCCGACGCCCGAGGCCCTCGCGGCCGAGATCGCGCGCTGCCGGGAGATGACCGGCCAGCCGTTCGGCGTCAACATCACGATCCTGCCCTCGATCAACCCGCCGCCCTACGAGGAGTACCAGCGCGTGATCGTCGAATCCGGGATCAAGATCGTGGAGACGGCCGGCGCCAACCCCGAGCCGCACATCGGCATGTTCCACGACAACGGCATCAAGGTCATCCACAAGTGCACGAGCGTGCGGCACGCGGTGAAGGCCCAGGCGATCGGGGTCGACGCGATCAGTATCGACGGCTTCGAGTGCGCGGGGCACCCGGGAGAGGACGACGTCCCCGGCCTGATCCTGATCCCGACGGCGGCCGACCAGATCACGATCCCGATGATCGCGTCCGGCGGGTTCGGTGACGGGCGCGGGCTGGCCGCGGCGCTCGCGCTCGGCGCCGACGGCGTCAACATGGGAACCCGGTTCATGGCGACCGCCGAGGCGCCCATTCACCGCAACGTCAAGGAAGCCATCGTCAACGCGAACACCAGGAGCACCCAGCTCATCTTCCGCACGCTGCGGAACACCGCGCGGTGCGCGGACAACTCGGTCAGCCGGGAGGTCGTGCGCATCCTCAACGAGGGCGGGCAGTTCGCTGACATACGCTCCCTGGTCGCCGGGGCCCGCGGGCGCACGGTGTATGAGCAGGGCGACCTCGAGGCGGGCATCTGGTACGCGAGCATGGCGCAGGGGCTGGTCCACGACATTCCGCCGGTCGCGGACCTGGTGGAGCGGATCGTCGCCGAGGCCGAGGCCATCATCACCGGCCGGCTGCGCGCGACGGTTACCGGCGAGCGCGTTCCCACGGGCGCCTGACGCGGCGACAGCGATCCTGGAAGGCGGCCATGGACGCGGCAGAACTACGGAAGGCGCGGGACGAGCTCCTGGCGGCCCACGTCGACGCCGAGAATCTGGGCGACGTGGACGCGGTGATCGCCACCTTCAAGCACCCGAGGTACGAGCTCGTGCCCGTCGGGGAGATCTTCGATGGCGAGGCGGAGGTCCGCCGCTACTACCGCGAGAAGGAGGCCCGCGGGCGCCGCCGGTATGAGGTGGTGCGGGCCTACCACGCCGACGAGGCCGTCATCGTCGAGATCAGGACCCTCTCCCTCGAGCCGCGTCCGCCCCACCGGGTGGACCTGCCGAGCATCGCGGTCTTCGAGTTCGACGGCGCGGACCTCATGTGCGAGCGCGTGTACTACGACGCCGGCGCCTTCGCCGCGCTGGCCGGAGATGGGGAGACACACAGTGAGCATGGTTGATCCGGATGAGTTCGCGGGCCGGGTCGCGCTGGTGACCGGGGCCGCGGGCAAGGGCATCGGGCAGGCGATCGCGCGGCGGCTCGCGGCCGGCGGCGCGCGCGTGGTGGTGACCGATATCCACGCGGCCCGCACGCGGAAAGTGACCGCTGAGATCGCTGCCGATTACCCGGCGGCCACGGTGGTGGGCTACCCGATGGACGCCGGTGACCGGGAGCAGATCGACGCCGTCGTGGACGAGGTTACGGCCTCTCTTGGCCCGGTACGGATCCTGGTGAACAACGCCGCGGTGAACGTGGTCGGCAGCATCTTCGGCTATGACCCGGCGAACTGGGACTGGGCGATGCGGGTCAACCTGAGCGGCCCGTGGTACCTGTGTTACCGAACGATGCCCCTGATGCGCGACGTCGGCGGCGGCGTGATCGTGAACATCGGGAGCTACGCGCCCGACGTGGGCGGCAGCGGCGTCGAGGCACCCTACGCCTCGACTAAGGGCGGGCTGGCCGCGCTGACGCGAGGGCTGGCGCACGACGGGGGTCCGCACGGGATCCGCGCCGTGTACGTGTCCATGGGCATCGTCAAGGGGACCAAGTTCGTCGACGACAACGCCGAATGGCTGTCCAAGCACAAGCCCGGCCCCCTTGGCGACGTGCCGGGGACATCCGACATCGCCGAGGCGGTGGCCTTCCTCGCGTCGGACCGGGCCGCGTTCATCACCGGCGAGGTGCTGAACGTCGCGGGCGGCTCCTACATGCGGACCTAACACCCGATATGACCATTTCCTGCAGTGCAGCCGTGAAAGGGGCACCATGCCTGACGATGTAGGAGAGTTCGCCCGGCAGGCCCGGGAGTTCCTCGACGCGCACGCCACGCGCGCGGAGCAGGCCGAGTTCCGCTGGGGCCAGGGCGAGGACACCGTCGCCTACTTCAACGCGGACCCGCCGGACGTCAAGGACGTCAAGCTGAGCGCCGCCAAGGACTGGCAGCGGACTCGGTACGAGAACGGGTTCGGCTGGATCTCCGGTCCGCCTGAGTACGGCGGACAGGGCCTGACCCCCGTCCACGAGCTGATCTACAACAGCATGGAGTCCGAGTACGACGTGCCCGACACCGGCACGCTGAGCGTGATCGGGCTGGGCATGATCGGGCCGACCATCCTGGCGCACGGCCAGCAGGCCATCAAGGACCGCTACCTGCCGGCCCTGTACCGCGGGGACATCATCGCCTGCCAGCTGTTCAGCGAGCCGGGCGCCGGATCCGACCTGGCCGGCCTGCAGACGCGAGCCGTCCCCGACGGGAAGGAATGGGTCCTCGACGGGCAGAAGGTGTGGACGTCGATCGCGCGGCAGAGCCAGATCGGCATGGCGCTGTGCCGCACCGACGTCAACGCGCCGAAGCACAAGGGCATCACCGCGTTCCTCGTCGACATGACCGCCCCCGGGGTTGACATCCGGCCACTGCGCCAGATGACCGGAGGCAGCGACTTCAACGAGGTGTTCCTGACCGGCGTCCGGGTCCCGGACGACCACCGCCTCGGCGAGGTGAACGCCGGCTGGCGGGTCGCGCTCACCACGCTGATGAACGAGCGCGCCACCGTGGGCGGCGAGCGCGGCGGGACGGTCGCCGAGGCGCTCGCACCGGAGCGCCTTGCCGCCCTCATGCGGGCTACCGGAACCCTGGACGACGGGGCGCTGCGCCGGGACCTGAGCGAACTGCTCGCCGACCTGCTGGCGGCCGGGCACCTCAACAGGAGGGCGGTGCGGGCGATGCGGGCCGGCGTGACACCCGGGCCGGAACGGTCGGTCGCCAAGCTGATGCACGCCCAGAACCTGACCCGGGCGGCGCACTTCGTGTCCCGGGTCCTCGGGCCGCGGATCATCGCCGACACCGGTGAGTGGGGCACCTATGCCTGGGCCGAGCTGCTGCTCGCGACGCCGGCGCTGCGCATCCTCGGCGGCACCGAAGAGGTCATGAAGAACATCCTGGCGGAGCGGGTTCTCAGGCTGCCGAAGGAACCCGGCATCGATACCACCTCACCCTTCCGCGAGCTGCCCCGATCAGGAAAGGCCGCGTCATGAACGATGGCAAGGAAGAGCTAGACGACCTGCGCGAGGCCGTCCGCGAGTTTCTCGCGGCCAAGTCTCCGGAGACCGCCGTCCGCGCCGCGATGGAGACCGGGCACGATCCGGCGGTCTGGGACCAGATGGCCCGCCAGCTCCGGCTGCCCGGCCTGGCGTTGCCCGGCGACTACGGCGGCGACGGGTTCGGCCTGACCGAGCTCGAGGTCGTGCTGGAGGAAATGGGGGCCGCGCTGCTCTGCTCGCCGTTCTTCGGCACGGTCGTCCTCGCCGCCCAGGCGCTGCTCGCCTCCGGCGACAAGGCCGCCTGCGAGCGATATTTGCCCGGCATCGCCGCCGGGGAGACCATCGCCACGCTCGCCGTCGCGGAAAGCAGCGGGTCGTGGGACCCGGCCGGGATCGCGACCCAGGCGGAGCGCACCGCGGACGGATGGGCGCTGACCGGGCAGAAGAGCTTCGTCATCGACGGTTCGATCGCCGGCCTGGTGCTCGTGGTAGCCCAGGCCCCCGCCGGACCGGCCCTGTTCGCCGTGCGTAGCGGCGCGCCCGGGCTCCGCGCCGAGCCGATGACCGCCTTGGATCCGACCCGCCCGCTAGCGGCCCTGACCTTCGACCAGGTGCCGGGCGAGCTCATCGGCGCTGAGGGAGAGGGTGGCCAGTTGCTGAGCCAGGTCCTTGACGTCGCCTGCGTGGCGCTCGCCGCCGAGCAGACCGGGGGTGCCAGGAAGTGCTTGGAGATGAGCGCGGAGTACGCCAGGACCAGGTTCCAGTTCGGCCGGGCCATCGGCACCTTCCAGGCGATCAAGCACAAGTGCGCGGACATGCTGGCCCGGGTCGAACTCGCCGAAGCGGCGGCCCGGGAGGCGGCCCGGCTGGCCGACGAGGCGGCCGCCGAGTTCCCCGTCGCCGCCGCGACGGCGCACAGCTGCTCTTCCCAGGCCTACATGTTCGCCGCGGCCGAGAACATCCAGGTGCACGGCGGCATCGGTTTCACCTGGGAACATCCGGCCCACCTGTACTTTCGCAGAGCCAAGTCGTCCGAGCTGCTGTTGGGCGGCCCGGCGGTCTACCACGAGCGCCTGCTCGCCCGGCTGGGCATCTGACCTGCACTTCGAGAATTCCGGCAATAACTGAGCGAAGGGGAATGCCATGGGCTTGGTAGACGGCAAGGTGGCCCTGGTCACCGGCGCCGCTCGCGGTCAGGGACGCGCCGAGGCGGCCCGGCTGGCCGAGGAGGGTGCGGACATCATCGCGGTCGACATCTGCGAGCCGGTGGAGACCATCCCGTACGAGGGCGCCACGCTCGCGGACCTCGAGGAGACCGCGGCGCTGGTACGCAAGCACGGCCGCCGGATTGTCCCGGTGAAGGCCGACGTCCGTGACCTCGCCGCGCTGGAGGCGGCGGTCAGCCAGGGCACGGCCGAGCTCGGCCGGCTGGACATCGTGGTCGCCAACGCCGGCGTCATGGGCGCCATGGTCAAGGCCTGGGAACTGACCGAGGAGGACTGGCGGACCACGATCGACGTCAACCTCACGGGTGTCTGGCATACGATCAAGGCGACCGTGCCCTACCTGATCCAGCAGGGCACCGGCGGCTCGGTGATCCTGACGAGTTCCGTGGCCGGGCTCAAGGGAGTCGCCCACACGGCCAACTACACGTCGGCCAAGCACGCCCTCGTCGGCCTCGCCCGCACCGTCGCCAGGGAGGCCGGACCGTACAACATCCGGGTCAACTGCGTGCACCCCGGCAGCATCCCGACCAAGCTGCTGCTGCACGAGACGGTGTACAAGGTCTTCCGCCCGCACCTGGACGCCCCGACACTCGATGACTGCCTGCCGGTCTTCGGCAAGCTCAACATGCTGCCCGACGCGTTCCAGCAGCCGGAGGACGTGGCCAACGCGGTCTTGTACCTGGCGTCAGACCTGTCGAGGGTGACCACGGGCACCAGCCTGACCGTAGACGGCGGTGCCTCGTTCATGTGACGGCATCATCAGCGGTCCGGCGCGAACAGTCCGACACAACACTTTTTAAACTTAGAGGAATAATATAACCTTTTAGAGTTCTGTTAACTTCTCTTACTTTTTGGACGCACCGTGACCGAAGCCGCGAAGGAAGTGGGAGTGCCGCTGCGCGTGCCCAAGATGGCCGAGCTTGTCGCCGGCGATCTCCGCCGGAGGATACTCCGCGGCGAGCTCGTCGAAAACGACGCCCTGCCCTCGGAGAGCGCGCTCATGCAGCGGTTCGGTGTCTCGAGGCCGACACTGCGGGAAGCGTTCCGGGTGCTCGAGTCCGAGTCGCTGATCAGCGTCCGCCGCGGCGCGCACGGCGGTGCCCGGGTACACCTGCCGAACGCCGACGCCGCGGCCCGCCAGACCGCCCTCGTCCTGGAGTACCTCGGGGTATCGATGCATGACGTCTACGAGGCACGGGGGGTCATCGAGCCGGGGTGCGTCGCGATGCTGGCGAAGAACAGGACCGAGGAGAACCTCAGCGAGCTGCGGACGGCGCTCGAGCGGTCGCGCGCCGTCGAGCAGGTGCCGGTCAAGCAGATGGCGGAGCAGACCGCCTTTCATGCGCTGATCGTGGACATGGTGGGCAACCAGACGCTGTCGGTGCTGTCCGGAATGCTGCGGCACATCATCGACGTCGCGCACATGGCCCACGTGGAGTCCGACGCCGGGACGCCGAGCGGGCAGGAGGCGCTGCAGAAGGGCTTCGCCGCGCACGAGCGGATCGTCGAGCTGATCGCGGCCAACGACGTGGAACGCGCGGAGCGGCTGTGGCGCAAGCACTTGCTCGCGGCGGACGACTACCTCCTCCAGGGCGACTGGGCGCTCACCGTCTACGACCTGATGGCCTGATCGCTGCGGGGACTGGGAGGTCCCGATCCGCCCGATCTCGCCCACGTCCTGGCCCTCCGTCAGTCCTGAATCCCGGCGGGGATCCCGCTGGCGCCTATCCGGTCGTGACTCTCGCTCATGCCAGCGCCCGGCCGCCCGTCACCGAACGTCCAGCGGGTGGGTGACTTGACGATGCGCAGCAGCGCCGGCTCGCCGTTCTCGTCCGCGGAACGGTGCCGGAGCGGAACCCACGCCTGCGGGTCTCCGCTCGCCGTCCATTCCCGGTCCCCGGCTTGGATCACCAGCTCGGTGCGCAGCAGCTCATGCGGCGGCCGCGGGGCGTAGGTGTTGACCATGCCGAAGTCGTCCACCAGGTGGAACTGGCCTTTTTCCCAGACGTGCCCGCTTCGGGTCCGCTTGGTCGGCCCGACGGCGCGCACCAGCATGAAGCCGAGCTCGTCATCGTCGCTGACGGCGATCAGCCAGCGCAGGTAGATCTTGGCCAGCCAGTTCCGCGGCCCCCACGAGTGGTCCTTGCCGCCGCGGCCGGCGAGGGCGAATTCCTCGTCGCCCACGCGTATCGTCCCGGTGACCCAGCACAGGTGCTGGTAGTGCCAGTCGGCCTGGCCGGGCAGGAAGATCCGGTCGATGTGGTCCTGGTCGGAACCCATCACCGCGTCGAGGCCCATCGTGGTCACGCGCAGGTCGATCTCCGCCGGCTGCCGCGGCGCGGTGCCGAACGCCCGCTTGGGGTCCGTCAGCACCCACGGGTCGTCAAGCACGAGCAGCGGGCCGCGGTAGCTGACCGTGGTGGCGCGGTACGGGTCGCCCACCAGCCACTCCTGGCCGCCGGCGGCCAGGTGGTTGCCATCGACAGGGGCGCGGGTGAAATAGAAGCCCGTTCGCCCGGCCGGCAGGTTCACGCAGGCCGACATTTCGGCGTGCCCCTCATTGGGCCGCATGCCGATGCGGAACCACCCGCCGGTACCGGAACGCGGGTCGTAAAAGTCGACGTAGCGGCTCTCATTCCAGGTGCCATCCGTGCCCACTGGATGCACGTAGTCGTCGGCCGCGCTGAGCCGTCGGTCGGACACGGCGACCTCTTCCCTGATCGAGTAATTTATCTAAACTATTAAGATGAATGGTAATATAACCCGCTGGCTCCAGTCATCAGTCGGCTTGCAGGGCCGCCTGCACTGGCGGCAGGTGGTCGGCGGCCTGTCCAACATCACCTACGTGGTCACCGATGAAACCGGCCGGCGGGTGGTGGTCCGCCGTCCCCCGGAGGGGAAGCTGACCGGTGGCGCGCATGACGTGCTTCGCGAGGCGCGCATTCTGGCGGCGCTGCGGTCAACCGCCGTTCCCGTCCCCGCGGTCCTGGCGGTGTGCCCGGACCCGGCGGTCGCGGGAGTGCCGTTCTACGTCATGGAGCACGCGGCCGGAGCGGTGCTTGATTCGGCCGAATCGGCCCGGCGG
>DASYAD010000259.1:0-28321 GCA_036501515.1 Trebonia sp.
GACACTTACGACAGCGAACGCCGCGAGCACGCGGCCACCATGGTCAACTTCGCGACCCGGATGGGCCAGATGTACAGCCCGCGCAGCAATGCCACCGAGCACGTCCGCGATATCGCCTTCCGCGGCGCCCAGAAGATCCCGGGAGCGCGGGACTACATCCTGCAGATGAAGTACAAGCCGATGCCGCGCTACGTCCGCGGCGCGGTGGTCCCGTACGCGGGGACGTCAAAGGAGGTGCCGCTCGGCCGGATGTTCACCCAGCCGGCGGTGGAGAACGCCGACGGCCAACGGATCCTGCTCGACGACGCCATCGGGAGTTCGTTCGCCCTGCTCGGCCTGCACGCCGACCCGGCCTCTGGCCTCAGCGCGGACGCCGCGGCGTGGTGGCGCTCGCTCGGCGCGCGCTCCGTCCAGGTGGTCGCGCCGCGCGGGGCACCGGGTCCCGATCCGGGCGGCAGGCGCAAGCGCCCGGACCGGCCGGGCGACGACTGGTCCGTCATCGTCGAGGACGTCGACGGGGCCTTCAGGGACTGGCTGCTCAAGCGGCCGGCCGACAACGTCATCGTGCTGCGCCCGGACCGCTACGTGGCCGCCGTCTGCTCGCTCGGCGACCTCGAGCGGGTGACCGGGCGGCTGCGGCAGACCCTCGGCTGAAACGAAACCCATGCTGACAGCAGGCATCGGGCCGACCAGGCGGAGCAACGGTCCGTTCGATAGCGGGCTTGTGAATTCGATGGGAATCTGATGAAGGTGTGGAATCCGGAGCTGCCGCAGACGCACGACGTGATCGTGGTCGGATCCGGGGCCGGGGGCCTCATGGCGGCGGCCGTCGCCGCCGTCGCCGGACTGCGCGTGGCCGTGCTCGAGAAGTCCGGCCTCTTCGGCGGCACGTCGGCGGTCTCGGCCGGGACCGTCTGGGTGCCGGGCAATCCGTACATGAGCGATGCCGGACGGGTCGGGCGGCATCTGCGGACCGAACGCCAGGGCCCGGGGACGATCATCGTCGACTCCCGCGGCCGCCGGTTCGTCAACGAGTCGCAGGACTGCAACAGCCTGATCAGGGCCGCGCACCGGGCGGAGCGGGAGACCGGCCCCCACCTGCCGATGTACGTGGTCTTCGACCAGCGGTTCCTTGACCGCTGTCGTCGTACCCGTGCGCGGCCGGCTACCCGGGCGCGGGCGCGACGCTGGGACCGGCGATGACCATGGGCTACGCGGCAGCCAAGGCAATTGTTCTCGTAGGAGGCGACTTCAGTGGATGAGTTCGACGTCGTGGTGCTTGGCACCGGTGCGGCAGGGCTGACGGCGGCCATCCGGGCCAGCGCGGAGGGCGCCTCCGTCGGGCTCTTCGAGAAGCAGGACCGGATCGGCGGGACGGCGGCCTGGTCGGGCGGCATGGCCTGGATTCCCGGCAACCCGCACATGGCCGCGGCCGGCGCCACCGACAGCCGCGAGGACGCGCTGACCTACCTGGCGTCGCTGTCGAACGACATGATCGACGCCCGCGCGGCCGAGACCTTCGTCGACCGCGGTCCCGAGGCGGTGCGCTGGCTCGAGGCCAACTCGCCGGTGAAGTTCTTCTCCATCGCCGGCTTTCCCGACTATCACCCGGAGACCCCGGGCGCGAAGTCACGGGGCGGCCGGACGATGGAGTGCCCGCTGTTCCCGTTCAGCGAGCTCGGCCAGTGGGCCGACCGCGTCACCAAGGGACCACAGCTGTCCGGTGCGCTGACGATCACGGAGACCCCGCTCGGCCGCGGCGCCCCCCAGGGCATCCCGGCCGACGAGCTGGCCAGGCGCCGGGTCGGCGATGAGCGCGGGACCGGTCAGGCCCTCGTCGGCAGGCTGGTCAAGGGCTGCCTCGACCGGGGCATCGAGCCGAGGACCGGCATGCGCGCGATCCGGCTGCTGACCGAGGGAACCCGGGTCGTGGGCGTCCGTTTCGAGTCAGCCGACGGACCGGTCGACGTGCGCGCGCGCCGCGGCGTCGTCATCGCCACCGGCGGCTTCGAGTGGGACCAGGACCTAGTGCGGTCCTTCCTGCGCGGGCCGCTCGAGCGTCCCGCCTCGCCGCCGCACGGGAACACCGGCGACGGCCTGCGGATGGCGATGCGCGTCGGCGCCGATCTCGGCAACATGCGCGAGGCGTGGTGGGCGCCGACCATCGACGTGCCGATGCCCGACGGCAGCACCGCGTCCTGGCTGATCAACGGCGAACGAACCCGCCCGCGGTCTGTCATGGTGAACGGCCACGGGCAGCGGTTCACGAACGAGGCGGTCAACTACAACGCCTTCGGCGCCGCGTTCCACGTGATTGACACGACGACCTTCGAGTACGCCAACCACCCGGCCTGGATGATCTTCGACGACGGCTACTGGCGTAAGTACGGCCTGGCCGGCGCCCGGGCCGACCAGCCCGTGCCCGCCTGGATCACCGCGGCCGACTCGGTCGCCGAGCTCGCCAAGCAGATAGACGTGCCCGCCGGCGAGCTTGAGAAGACCGTACGGCGCTGGAACGAGAACACCGCGCAGGACATCGACCCCGACTTCGGGCGCGGCACCAGCGCCATCGACAAGTGGTGGGGCGACCCGCAGTTCGGCGACGGGCCTGCCGCCACCCTCGGGCCGCTCGACGCGGCCCCCTATTACGCCGTCCGCGTCTACAGCGGATGCCTCGGCACCAAGGGCGGACCCAAGACCGACGACCAGGCGCGTGTCCTTGACCTCGACGGCGCACCCATCGAGGGGCTGTACGCGGCGGGCAACGCCATGGCCGCCTCGGCGATGGGCATGGCTTACGGCGGGGCCGGCGGCACCCTCGGCCCGGCGATCGTCTGGGGTTTCCTGGCCGGCCAGCACGCCGCGTCACATGCGGCCGCCGGGGCCTAGCAGGGACCACCACGAGCGCCGCCCGGGTGCGGCGGGCATCCGGGAGCTCCCTCGGCGGTGCTACGGCCAGCACCGCCGAGGGCCCGGGAAGGGCGGGTCGCCGGGCCTGCCCGCTGCTCTCGCGGTCAGATCGCGTTCAGCCCGTCGAGCACCTTCTGCAGCAGGCCCCGGTCGGTGATCCGCTGAGCCTGCCTGAACACGTTGATCAGGTCCTCGTAGAGCAGGTCGCCGAGCAGCACCGCCACCACGCCGAGGGGCAGCCCGATCATGGCGGCAAGCTCGGCGACCGCCAGCGGGCGCTGGCACAGCTCCAGGATGCGGCGGTGCTCGGGACCGGGGGAGAAAGCGCGGTGCGGCGCGGCCCCGGTCGCCACCACGATGTCGATCAGGTCGAACTTGCGCTCGCCGACCGGCTTGGTGCGGCCACCGGTCACCATGTAGGGCCGGGCGACAGGACCGGCCTCTTCGTCAATCCATCCGTCGTCCTGCGGGCTCATGGTGTCGGCTTATCTCGCGGCTGTCTGCGGTCCGGGGAACCTCGGGTTCGCGGCGAGATGCTGACCGACCCGCTTGACCAGCACGGTCATCTCATAGGCGATGAGGCCGGCGTCGGCGTCGCCCTCGGCGAGCACGGCGAGGCAGGCGCCTTGGCCAGCCGCGGTGATGAACAGCAGCGCGTCGTCCATCTCAATGACGGTCTGCCGGACCTCGCCGCCGCGGAAGCGGCGGCTGGCCCCGCGGGCCAGGCTCTGCACCCCGGCCGCCAGGGCGGACAGGTGATCGGCGTCATCAAGGCTGAGGCCCTGGGAAGTGCCCATGGTCAGGCCGTCAGCCGACAGCACCACGGCCTGCCGCACATGGCCGACGCGCGTGCCCAGGTCCCGCAGCAGCCAGCCCAGCTCGCCCGACGCCCGTGTCTCAGTCATGCCTGTGCCCCGTCATCGCTCGCGTCGTGATCTGGGTCTGCCCCGCCTGTCTCCGTGCTGCCGCTGCGCCAGCCCTGCCGGATGGAGGAGATCAGCGCGCGGGCCTGGTCGGCTGAGCGCCCGTCCGGCCTGGACGGCCCGCCGGCCACGGCGGACTGTCCAGGCGGGACGTCGTTGAGCTGAGGCGCCAGGTTTGCCTGGGGAGAGCGCCGTGGCAGGTCGGGCTCCCCGGCCGCCGCGCGGCGGACCCGCCTGCTGGCCCCGGCCGTCAGGCCGGGCGCGCCCGTCACGGCAGGCGCGGCCGCGCGGGGCGGGCCGGCGGGGTCGTCCTTCCTGACGACGATCCGGCGCGGCAGCAGCACGATGGCTGTCATGCCGCCGTAGGGCGACCCGCGCAGTGCGACCCGGATCTCCTGCCTTGCGGCCAGCCGGCTGACCACGAAGAGCCCGAGCTGGTCGGTGTCGGCCAGGTCGAACTCTGGGGGGTTGGCCAGCCGGTCGTTGAGCGCGGAGAGCGTCTGCGGCGGGATGCCGAGCCCGCGGTCCTCGACCTCGACGGCGAGGCCGCTGGCGGTCTCGCCGGCCGTGACTGTGACCCGCGTGCCGGGCGGTGAGTAGTTCGCCGCGTTCTCGATCAGCTCGGCCAGCAGGTGCGTCACGTCGGCCACGGAGCCGCCCGCTACCAGGCCGTCGGCGCTGGCGACCAGGTCGACGCGGGTGTAGTCCTCGATCTCGCCGATCGCCCCGCGCAGCACCTCGACGAGGGGCACCGGGTCGCGCCAGCGCCGACCGGATGGCGCGCCGGACAAGACGATCAGGCCTTCCGCGTGGCGTCGCATGCGGGTGGTCAGGTGATCGAGGCGGAACAGCTGGTCGAGGGCCTCGGGGTCGCTGGTGCCGCGCTCCATCGAGTCGAGCATGCCGAGCTGCCGTTGCAGCAGCGACTGGTTGCGCCGGGCCAGGTTGCGGTAGACGACGCTGGCCGCGGCCCGGAGCTCAGCCTCACCGACGGCCGCCTCGACCGCCGTCCGCTGCACCGTGGAGAACGCCTCGGCGATCTCGGTGACCTCGCGGGTCGTGGCGCGCAGCGCCAGCGGGGCTGCCTCGGCGGCGATGTCCACGCGCTCGCCGTGGCGCAGACGGCGGACCACCAGCGGCAGGCGCTCGTCGGCGAGGGCCCGCACCGCCATGAGGAAACTGGTCAGCTCCCGGGTCATCCGGCGGCCGAACCGGATAAGCAGCAGCCCGGAGATGACCACCGCGGCAAGACCGGCGCCGCCGACCAGGATCAGCCGGAGCAGGATGACGTTGCCGACGTGGGCGGCGCCCTTGGTGTCCGACTCCCGGCCGATGTTCGAGACCTTGGTGAACTCGGTCAGGAACGACTCGACTCCCGACTGCCAGGCGGCCGGGCTGACCGGGATCCGCGCACCGGGACGCGTGTTGTCGATGATCCGGTCTTCCATCGACTTGAAGCTCGTGTACACGCTCGAGGCGAACAGCTGCGTGTACGGGCTGGTGCTGCCCGGCCAGTTCAGCGGCGCGAGCGCGTTCTGCTCGAGCAGCCGCTGGTCGTAGACGTCCTCGGTGAACTGGTCGCGGGTGGCGGTGGACATCGTGCCCCCGGCGGCCAGCGACCCGCCGACGAGCGCGGCCTCGCGCCCGACGACCTCAAGCGCCTGGCCGGCGTCGATGTTGGCCTCGCCTTCCTGGTAGAGCGAGATCGAGCCGTCCGGCACCACCGCCTCGCTACGGAAGAACTGGAATTCAGCGTCGACGATGGTGTTGTACGCGCCGAACACCGCCAGCGGTGACATCGTGCCGCTGTCCGCGGCTGCCCGGACCTGGCCGAGGGTGTTGAGCTGACTGGACAGGGGGGTCAGGTTCTGGCGGGTCTCCTGGCTCAGCGCGCCGCCGGCCGAAGCCACGCCGGCCCGGAAACCGGTGATGGCGGCGTCGGTCAGCGGTCGCTGCTTGTCCACCGCCGCGGAGGACGTGCGGCGCCCGGCGCTCAGCCAGACGTAGGTCAGCGTGCGCTCCTGGATGAGGCTGTCGAGCAGCACGGAGTCGGGGCCGCCGGTCGCGTTGTTTTCCTTGTCGTAGGCGCGCTGCGCGAAGGCCCCGCCGATGGTGCTGCTCGCGGCATAGGCCCACAGCGCTGTCAGTGACACCAGCGGGATGATCATCAAGCCCGTGAGCGTGAAGCGGATCGACCGCGGGCGGGCCTGGCGCGCGTGGGAGGCTTTCTCCCTGCTCATCGTGTCCCCTGTCGTCGTTGACCGGCAGCAAGCTTCCGGGGTTCAGGAAGGTGGAGCGCAACGTAGCCGCGGCATCGTCAGCCGCTCCGTGCATTATGTACGTTGTGTCAGATTTAGACCATATGCGCGGAGAAAACAGCTGAATTGACGATGACTAATGCGGCCTGTCCAGCGCGCTCTAAGCTGCGTATCGCCCGTTTTACGGGCGGCTGCGCAATCCCAGGGGCGCGGCCTGATGCGCGCTTCGCGTGATCAGCCTGTCAGACCTAACAGGCCCGCCAGCGGCTGCTAGTGCATGCGGGCGCTCTGGCCGAGACCGATCTCAATGACCGCGCCGGTGATGTTGCCGGGCTCGGTGACCAGGTGCACGACCTCCCGGGCGACGTCTTCCGGGTAGATCCAGGGCCGGGGGATCGGGTGGTGGGCGGCGAAGCGCTTGCCGAGGATCTCGTCGCTGAGCGGGTCGCCGTTGGCGTCTCGCTCGACCGTCGCGTCGTTGACGACCATCGGCGTGCGCACGGTGCCTGGCGCCACCACGTTGACGGTGATGCCCTCGGCCGCGACTTCCAGGGCGAGCGACTTGGCCAGGCCGATGATGCCCCACTTGGCGGCGGAGTAGTGGGAGATGCCGGGCAGGCCGGCCCGGCCGCCCTGGGAGGAGATGGCGACGATGCGGCCGTAGCGGCGCTCGCGCATGTGCGGCACGACGGCCCGCATCGCGTTGAAGACGCCGGTGAGGTTGGTGCCGATCATCTCCTGCCACGCCTCGTCGGTGAGCTCCCACAGGCGGCCGGTGGAGACGATTCCCGCGTTCGCGACCAGGATGTCGATCTGCCCGAACTCGGCAATGGCCGCGTCCGCCACCGCGGCGACGGCGGCGGGATCGCGGACATCGGCCGCGACCGCGATCGCCTCGCTGCCTGCCTCCCTGACCAGGGAGACGGTCCGGGCCAGGTCTTCCGCGGTGCCGAGCTCGTACCGGACGCTGGTCATCGGCGCGGGCGCGTCGCAGACCGCGATCCGCGCCCCGAGCCGGGCCAGCGCCACCGCGTCGGCCCGGCCCTGGCCGCGCGCGCCGCCGGTGATGACCGCGACCTGCCCGTCGAGTGTGTCGCCCACGTGCGCCTCCGGCAGTGTGTGGTTAGAGCCGCGCGAGGAGGATCGCGGCCAGCTCGTCAGGCGTGGAGATCATCGCGTTGTGGCAGGTGTCCAGTTCGATGACCTCCTCCACGCCGCCGAGGTTGTCGATGAACCGGCGCTGCTGCCGTGGTGGCAGCGAGTGGTCGCGCCGGGTCAGCACCCAGCTGCGCGGGATGCGGCTGGGCAGGCCGGAGCGGTCGACCGTCTCGAAAGCGAGCCTGGAAGAGTCCGGGACCAGCACGGACAGCGAGAACGCCCGCTGCTGCGGCGTCATCCCGTTGGTGAACATCCACTTCGCCATCCACAGCGGCAGCTCGTTCTTGGCCCGGCCCACCGCCAGGCGGACAGGCGGGATCAGCGTGTCGAGGATCCGCTTGCCCTGGGGCGGGACGCTGCAGGCCACGCAGATGATCCGGCGCACCCGGTCCGCCCCGAGCCTGGTCGCCACCCCGGGAACCGTCAGCCCGGCCATCGAGTGCCCGACCAGGACGATGTCTCCCAGGCCAGCCTGCTCGATCTGGCCGACGGCCGCCTCGACGCACTCGCCGATGCCCAGGGTGCCGAGGTCGCCAGGCACGCCCATCCGCCCCGGCAGGTTCACCGTCAGGATGCGGGTTCGCGGCGCGTCGCGCTTGATCGCGTCGATGGTGGGCTGCCAGCACCGGCTGTCATGCTGGCCGCCGTGAATAAGGACCAGCGCGGGTGAGTTGCCCACGGCCGTCAGCGGCCCTTCCACTGGGGTGCGCGCTTTTCCGCGAAGGCGCGCGCTCCCTCGCGGGCGTCACTGGAGGCGAACACCGGGGCGAGGATGGGCTGCTGGTTGTCCCAGCCCTCCTCGAACGTCCAGTCGGCGGCCCTGGTGATGATTTCCTTGGTGGCCGCGACCGCGAGGGGGCCGTTGGACGTGACCCTGGCGGCCAGTGCCCGGGCGCCGGCGAGGGCCTCACCTGGCGGGGTGAGGGCGTTGAGCAGGCCGTAGCGGTAGGCGTCGGCGGCGGTGAAGTGGTCGCCGGTCAGCGCGAGCTCCATCGCGAGGGTCGGGGGGATCAGCCGTGGCAGGCGCAGCAGGCCGCCGCCGCCGGCCACCAGGCCACGCTTGACCTCGGGGATGCCGAAGGTGGCGTTGTCGGCGGCGACGCGCAGGTCGCAGGCGAGGGCGAGCTCGCAGCCGCCGGCCAGGGCGTAGCCCTCGACGGCGGCGATGACCGGCTTGCGGGGCTGGGCGGGGGTGAGCCCGGCCATCCCGCGGCCCGGCTCGCCGGACAGCTCCCCGGCCAGGAACGCCTTGAGGTCCATCCCCGCGCTGAACGTTCCGCCCGCCCCGGTCAAGATCCCGATCGCCAGGTCATCGCGGGCGTCAAGCTCGGCCAGCGCCTCGGTGATCCCCGTGCGGACCGCGCCATTGAGTGCGTTCCGCGCCTGCGGGCGGTTGATCGTGATCTCGATGACCGCGTCGCCGTACTCGACGGTCACTGCGTCGCCCATCAGCCCTCTTTCCCATGACCCGGCTATCCAAATTCTGACGGTTGTGTCACTATTGAATACGTGATGGGCACCATGGTCAAGCATGCGGTGCGCGCTGGTTCTGACGCATCGATTACGACTGACGGCAGGGCCGGGAGTACGCGTCACTTCTTCATAGACGAGGGAGCGTAATGACTGACACGCAATCGGCGCCTGACGCCCCCACGCTCGACGCCGCCGCCCTCGGCCGGTGGATGGACGCGGAACAGCTGCCGGGCGATGGCGTTCCTGCCTTGACCAGGCTGTCCGGCGGGTCGCAGAACGAGCTGTTCGTCGTCGAGCGAGACGGCATCAGGGCCGTGCTCCGCATCCCGCCGGCCACCGCGGGCGAGGCGCGCTTCGACGGCCTGCGCCGCGAGTCGCGGCTGCTGCGCGCGCTCAAGGGCGCGGACCTCCCGCACGCCGAGTTCGTCGCCGGGGCCGGTGACCCGGCGGTCCTCGGCGCGCCGTTCTACCTGATGCAGCCGGTCGACGGCTGGTCGCCGATGGGCCACGGCCAGTGGCCCGAGCCGTTCGAGTCCGACCTGGAGCAGCGCCGGGGGCTCGCCTTCGAGCTGGTCCGTGGTGCGGCGCTGCTGTCCAAGGTCGACTGGGAGGAGCGCGGCCTGACCGGGTTCGGCCGTCCGGAGAACTTCCACGAGCGGCAGGTCAGCCGCTGGCTGAGCTTCCTCGACAAGTACAAGTTCCGTGACCTGCCGGGCCTGGACGAGGCGAGCGCCTGGCTGGGCGCCCACCGGCCGCACCACTGGTCGCCCGGGATCATGCACGGCGACTACCAGTTCGCCAACGTCATGTACGCCCACGGGGCCCCGGCCAGGCTGGCCGCCGTCATCGACTGGGAGATGACGACGATCGGCGACCCGCTGCTCGACCTCGGCTGGGTGCTGATCTCCTGGCCGCCTGAGGGCGACGACATGACCCGCTACGTCAGCCTTGACGGCATGCCCGCTCGCGACGAGCTGCTGCAGCACTACGAGGAGATCTCCGGCCGCTCCACGCAGGACATCGACTACTACGTGGTGCTCGCACGCTGGAAGCTCGGGATCGTCCTCGAGATGAGCTACGCGAAGCTCCAGTCCGGCGGCGCGGTCGACCCCAAGGTTGCGGCGTTCGGCCCCCTGGTCCTCGAACTGATCCGCAAGGCCGCCGAGCTCTCCCGGTCGGCCAAAGCGGCGAAGGCGGCCTGAGCCATGGGGTACGCGGATGAGGTCTTCGACCTGACCGGCCAGGTCGTCGTCGTCACCGGCGGCAGCCGCGGCCTCGGCCGGGAGATCGCGTACGCGGTCGCCCGGCAGGGCGCGAACGTGGTGATCGCCAGCCGGAAGCTGGACAACTGCCAGCAAGTCGCCGACGGGATCAGGGACGCGACCGGGCGCGAGACGATGGCCTACGGGGTGCACATCGGCCGCTGGGACGAGCTGGAGCCGTTCGTCGACGCCGTCTACGACCGCTTCGGCCAGGTCGACGTGCTGTTCAACAACGCGGGCATGTCGCCCGTCTACGACCAGCTGACCGACGTCAGCGAGAAGCTCTTTGACAGCGTGATCAACCTCAACTTCAAGGGCCCGTTCCGCCTCGCGGCGCTCATCGGTGAGCGGATGCGGGCGGCGGGCCGCGGCTCGATCATCAACGTCAGCTCGTCCGGGTCGATCAGGCCCAAGGGCAAGATCGTCCCCTACGCGGGCGCCAAGGCCGCGCTCAACGCGATGAGCGAGGGCCTGGCCGAGGGCCTCGGCCCCCACGTGCGGGTGAACACGCTGATGCCGGGCACCTTCCAGACCGACGTCTCCAAGGCCTGGGACCTCGACGCCGTGACCGAGGACCGCAAGCAGTACACGGCGCTGCAGCGCGTCGGCCAGCCTCCCGAGATCATCGGCGCGGCGCTGTTCCTCGCCTCGGACGCGTCCAGTTACACCAGTGGCACCATCATCCGCGTCGACGGAGGGATGTTCTAGGAATGGCCTGGGATTTCACGACCGAGCCCGAGTTCCAAGAGAAACTCGACTGGGTCAGCGGCTTCGTCGAGGACAAGGTGTACAAGGTCGACGCGCTCTGGCCGCACGACAACTACAAGCCCACCGCGGACCTCACTGACGAGCAGCGGAACGTCATCTTGCCGCTTAAAGAGGAAGTGCGGAAGCACGGACTGTGGGCCTGCCACCTCGGCCCAGAACTCGGCGGCCAGGGCTACGGCCAGCTCAAGCTCGCGATGCTGAACGAGATCCTCGGCAAGTCAGTCTGGGGGCCGCGCATCTTTGGCACCCAGGCGCCGGACACCGGCAACGCGGAGATCCTCGCCCACTTCGGCACCGCGGAGCAGAAGGCCAGGTACCTGGAACCGCTGCTGTCCGGCGACATCGTCTCCTGCTTCTCGATGACCGAGCCGCAGGGCGGCGCCGACCCCGGCGTGTTCGAGACGACGGCGACGCGTGACGGCGACGACTGGGTGATCGACGGGCAGAAGTTCTTCTCCTCCAACGCCCGGTTCGCCAGCTTCTTCATCGTGATGGCGGTGACCAACCCGGACGCGCCGGTCGTCAAGCGGATGTCGATGTTCCTTGTGCCGGCCGATGCTCCCGGCATCAAGATCCTGCGGAACCTGGCGCACTGGGGCGAGCCCGAGGACGCGGGCACCGAAGCGCTCATCGAGTACGAGCAGGTCCGTGTTCCCCGCGACGCCATGCTCGGCGCGGAGGGCAACGCCTTCGGCGTCGCCCAGGTCCGCCTTGGCGGCGGCCGGGTGCACCACGCCATGCGGACGGTCGGCAACGCCCAGCGCTGCCTGGACATGATGGCCGAGCGGGCGCTGTCGCGGGTGACCAAGGGCAGCCCGCTGTCCGACAAGCAGGCCGTGCAGAACATGATCGCCGACTCCTACATCGAGATCGCCCAGTTCCGGCTGCTGGTGCTGCATACCGCGTGGGAAATCGACCGCTACCAGGACTACAACCGGGTGCGGAAGGACATCGCCGCGATCAAGGTGCTCACCTCCCGGGTGATGGAGTCGGTCGCCAGGCGCGCGATCCAGATCCACGGCGCCCTCGGCACCACCTACGACCTGCCGCTCACCCGGATGCTCGCCAGCGGCGTGATGCTCGCGCTCGCCGACGGACCGACCGAGGTCCACCAGACCACCGTCGCCAAGCAGGTGCTGCGCGGCTACAAGCCGTCCGACGGGCGGTGGCCGAGCGAGTACCTGCCCGCCCGCCGGGCCGCGGCCGCGGCCGAGCTGCTCGGCCGGGGCCAATAGCAGGACCAGGATTGGCGAACGAGTGCGACTGGCAGCGGGCGGTCCAGAGCCTCCCGCACCCGTTCGGCGGTAAAGATCGTGATCTCTTCAGTACCGAAGGAGAGCTGCGTTGCGGTTCATGTACCAGTACCCGGACCTGACCGGGCTTGAGGGAGACATGCTCGACTCGGGCCCGGTCGGCGAGCTGGCCCGGGCGGCCGAGGACGCGGGCTGGGACGGGTTCGCGTTCACCGAGCACCCGGCCCCCGGGCTGCGGTGGCTGGAGACGGGCGGTCACCAGACCCTCGACCCGTTCGTCGCGCTCGGCTACGTGGCCGCGTTGACGTCGCGGCTGAAGCTGCTGACCTACCTGTCAGTGCTGCCGTACCGCAACCCGATGCTGCTCGCCAAGTCGGCGGCGTCAGTCGACATCCTGTCCGGCGGCCGGTTCATCCTCGGCGCGGGAACCGGCTACAACAAGTCCGAGTTCCACGCCCTCGGGGTCGACTTCGACGAGCGGAACACGCTGTTCGACGAGGCACTCGACGTCCTGCCGAAGCACTGGAGCGGCGAGCCGTTCAGCTACGCGGGGCAGCACTTCAGCGCCCGCGAGGTCATCGCGCGGCCTCGGCCGCCGCAGCAGCCGATCCCGATCTGGATCGGCGGCAACTCCAAGCTGACCAGGCGCCGCGTCGCGCAGCGGGCGAACGGCTGGATGCCGATGCTCGGCCCTGACTGGCTGTTCACCACGGCCCGGACGGCCGCGATGTCGGCCGGCGACGAGCTGGCGGCGGCGATCGCGCAGCTGCGGGCCGACGCCGGGGAGCGCGGGGCCTGGCTCGACATCTCCGCGGCCTACACCGAGCCGTCGGTGCATGACGCGGACACCGACTGGGGAAGGCACCGCGATGCCCTCGCCTCGCTCGCGGCGGCTGGCGTGACCTGGGTGATCGTGCCCGGGAAGGCGGGCACCCGCGATTCCTGCGTCGCGTTCCTTGAGCGATTCGGCAAGGAGATCGCGAGCGTCGCCTGATGACGACCGCCGTCGCCAGGCAGTCGAGGTAACCGCACGTCGCTGGCGAGGAAGTCCGCGACCCGCTCGAGGAACACGGAGTTGTCGTCGCCGGCGACCATGTGCCCGGTCCCGGCGACGTCCGTGAACCTGGCGTGCGGGATCGTTGCCAGCAGGTCCGCCGCGCCCTCGGCGGAGACGACGTCGGAGAGCTGGCCGCGGACGAGGAGCACGGGGACGGTGACGGCCGCCGCCGCCGCGCGGGTCCGTTCGGTCAGCTGATCCATCTGCGCCAGGTCTGGCGGGCGCATCATCTTCGGGTCCCAGTGCCAGTACCAGCGGCCGTCGTCGGCGAGCCTGACGTTCTTCCGCATCCCGTCCAGGTTGACCGGGCGAACCCGGTGCGGCTGGTAGGCGCGCACCGCCTCGGCCGCTTCCTCGAGCGACCCGAAGCCGTCGGGCGCGCTGCGCATGAACTCGAAGACGCGCCTGCTGCCTGTCCGCTCGATCATGGGCACGGCGTCCACCAGGACGAGCGCGCGCAGCGCCTCGGGGTTCTCCCCGGCGATCACCAGCCCGGTGAGCCCACCCAGTGATGCCCCGATGATCACCGGCGGCTCTCCGATGGCGTCGATGACCCGCAGGACGTCCTCGGTCATCGCGTCCAGGCGGTAGCGGCCGTCGGCAGCCCGGTCGCTGTCGCCGTGGCCGCGGAAGTCGATGGCGACGGCGCTCCAGCCAGTCTCCGCGAGCGTCGGGCCCGCCTCGCGCCATGAGTGCCTGGTCTGGCCGCCGCCGTGCAGCAGCAGCACGACCCCGCGGGACGGGCCGTCCGGGGTCCAGTGGTCGCCGGCCAGCCGGCCGGCGCCACCCTGGAAATCAATGGAGCTGCTGGTGTAGGCAGGCATCCGGCCTCCCAATCAGGGTGAAGGGGCGCTGCCGGTTCCGGGGCGCGTCCGGGGTCTGCTCGCGGAGTTTGATGGAGCGGATGAGGAGCTGGGCGACGTCGATGACTTCGAGGGTGTCTTTGGCCTGGCCGGCTGCTTTCTTGGCGTTGACGGCGTCGCCGAGCATGACCACGCTCATCCGCAGAACACAGGAGCTCCTCATCCGGATAGCTTGCCCACACAGACGGCAATCTCTGAAGAATATATTCTACAGACATTGCTGGTGATGCTGTCGATTACCCGCGATTTCGCGGGCGCTACTCACGATGGAACTTGACGCCCGCCGTCGCGAGGACTGCGGCCGTCTCCTCGCCGACCGTGGTCCCGCGAGCTGGCCGCTCCGGCGACTGGATGGTGCCTGGCCAGTCGGAGAAGCCCCGGACCACCCGCAGCTGCCCGACCACGGGATCGGCGACGACGTGCGAGAACTCGTTCTCTACCAGGAACGGGTCAGCCAGCTCTCCGGCCCGTGGCAGCACGCGGCACGCGGGAACCCCGCGGCCGGCCAGTTCGTCGAGCCAGGCCTCCACAGGGCGGCCCGCCAGCGAAGTGCTAAGCCGCTGCGCCAGCGCCTCGTCCGCCGTTGCGTCACCCGCCAGGGCGTCCCCGGCCAGCGCGCTCCACTCGGGGTGGCCGACCGCTGACACCAGCTCCGCGACGTGGCCGGTGGCGGCGGCGATCGCCAGCCATCCGTCACTCGCCTGGTAGTAGCGCCTGACCGCGCTGGGGCCGGGGAAGTCCACGCCTCCGGCCTGCGGCGCCGGCTTCCCGGCGAACGATGTGAGCTCCCCGCACTGCAGGAACACCGATGACCCGGCGAGCGAAGCGGTGACATGCTGGCCGGCGCCCGTCTCGCCCCGGGCGAACAGGGCGGCGAGGATGCCGAGGGTAGCCAGGGCGGCCGTCGCGACGTCGTGGACGGGGGCGACCGAGGCCACCGGGTCGCCAGCGCCCCCCTGGGCGAGCATCATGCCGCTGCGCGCCTGCATAACGGGGTCAAAGCCCGGCAGGTCGGCGAACGGCCCGGTGCGTCCGTAAGCGGAGACGGAGCACCGGACGAGCGCCGGGAACGCGCTGGTGAACACCTGGTCGCCAAGCCCGAGCCTGTCCATGCTGCTGGCCCGCGAGTTGTCGATGAGGACGTCCGCCCCGGCGGCCAGGCGCAGCAGCGCGCCGCGCTCATCGGCGTCGCGCAGGTCGAGCGCGGCGGCGTGCTTGCGCTGGTTGACCGCCGTGTACGCGGACGAGTACACCCGGTACGGGTCGCCCTCCGCCGGCTCGACCTTGACGACGTCGGCGCCGAAGTCGGCCAGCAGCGTGCCGGCGAACGGCGCCGCCATGAACGTGCTGATGTCCAGCACGCGGATGCCCTTCAGCGGCAGGTCCGGCGGCGCGGCCGGCTGCGTACCGGGAGGCCCGCCGGCCGGCGTGTCACCGCCTGTCCACAGCGACGACGCGGCCGCCACGTGCTCAGCGGACGGCAGGTGGCGCACGCGCCCGGGAGTGGCGGACAACGTGACAGGGACGCCGGGCATGACCACGCGCCCCAGGCGGGGGTGGTCCGCCTCCAGCCGCGCGCCGATGAAGGCCACTGGCTCGCTGGCCAGCCATTCCTCCCGGGTCGCGACCGGTGCCGCGGGTATACCCGCGTCGGCGAGCGCGCGCAGCCAGGCATCGCGCGGGCGCGCAGCGAACGACTGCGCGAGCTCCGCGCCCACGGCCTCGCCCACCTCGGGCCGGAGCAGGTTCATGAACTCCCCGGCCACGTCCTCGCGGACCAGGATGTCCATCCGGTCGAGCACTTCGAGCGCGCGGAAGAAGAAGCCGGGCGTAAGCGCGGCCAGGAAGAGCCACCGGCCGTCGCTGCCGCGGTAGCCGCGGTAGTTCGGCGCACCGGGGGCGCGCTTGCCGGCCGACAGGATCGCTGTCCCGTCCTCGGCGGTCATCATCATGGCGGCCTGGCTGGCCGCCGTGGCATGCAGCCCGCTCACGACCACCGGCCGGCCAGAGCCAGCCGCGCCCCGCCCCACCAGCGCCGCCGCGATCGCCGCGGCGCCAAGCGCACCCTGCAGGTAACTGAGGACGGGGATCACCGGCGCGACCGGCCTGTCCTGCACAGCCGGAAAGTGGTCGGCGAACCCGCCGACCGCCGCCAGCAGCAACGGGTCATCGGGCAGGTCACACCACCGGCCGCGCGCCGCGTAGGGCGGCAGCCAGGCGTGCACCAGCCGGGGATTCGCCGCGCGGGCCGGCTGCGCGCTGGCCCAGTGGCCGTCGGCCTCGGCCGGCCGCAGATCGGTGAGCAGCACGTCCGCGGCGGCGGCGAGGCGGCGCAGCTCGCCGGCGCCGGTCCCCGCCAGCGGGGTCAGCACCTTGCCCCGGTCCCAGCACAGCCCGCCAGGATCACGATTGGCGCCCGGATCGTCATCGCTGGCCCGGACGACGTCGGCGCCAAGGTCGGCCAGCAGCATCCCGGCCGTCCGCCCGGCGATTCCCCTGGTCAGCTCCAGAACCCGGATGCGAGCGAACGGCGCGGTCGAAGGCTCCGCCGGGCCTGGCCCTGCACTATCCATATATTTATTATACGAGTTGACAGGAGCGGCGCCAGCGTCCGAGGGCCGTGCCCGAGGCGGCGGGGAAGATATGCTTCCGCCCATGGCCGAGTCTGCCCGGCCGCCCGCCGCGGGCCCGCCGCTTGACCCGAAAGCCCGGTCGTCGAGGAGACGCTGAAAGGCCTGGTGCTCATCGGCCTGCTGTGGCGGCGCCGGGCCGAGTTCGACGGCCCGGCCGACGGCGTCATCTACGCCGCGATGGTCGGGCTCGGCTTCGCCATGATCGAGAACGTCGGCTACTACGTCAACGCGCTGATCACCCCCGAGCGCGGCGGCATCGAGCTGCTCGGCTACACGTTCGTGCTCCGCGGCCTGCTGTCACCGCTGCTGCACCCCGTCTTCACGTCGATGACCGGGCTCGGCGTGGCCTACTCGGCCAGCCGCAAGCACGGCGCCCCGTGGGCGGTCGCCCTCGGCCTGCTGGCGGCCATGGTGCTGCACGGCACCTGGAACGGCCTGTCGCTGTACGGCGCGGCTGGCCTCGCCGCCGCCTACGTCATCATGTCCTGCGTGCTGGCGGTGCTCGTCGCCATCCTGGTCGCCGACCGCCGCCGGGTGATCCGCCTCATCCGCCGCTACCTGCCCGGCTACGAGCGCACCGGCCTGGTCACCGGCGACGACATCGAGATGCTGGCCTCGCTGCGCGCGCGCCGCACCGCCCGCGGCTGGGCGCGTGCCTCCTGCGGCCTGCCCGCCGCCGCCGCGATGTCCGACTACCAGCTCGCCGCGACCGAGCTGGCGCTGGCCCGAGCCAAGGCGGACCGTGGCGTGGTCGACTTCAACGCGTTCGCCGAGCGGCAGCATTCGCTGCTGAGGCTGAGGGCGGTGGCCAGGCACGCCTTCACCAGCCGCCTGCCCGGCGGCTCGGAGGTCAGCCCGGCCCCCTGGGCGTCGTCCGCCTCGGCCTTCAGCCAGGACACCGGGCGCTCATGACCGGGACGGCATATCAGTTCAATGACGGAAAGATCACCGGCTCCCGCCCGATCGGGCGCCACGGCCACGTGATCGAATAGAAAGATGGGATTATCACCCCCGAGGCGCGGGCAGCCGCCGACGGCATCCGGCCCGCGCCGGGCCGCCGGCCGGGCAAGGCCGGCCACGGGGACCCGGGATGACCGGGCACCAGACAAGCTAAGGGAGACGAAGACGACATGGGCGCCCAGGCGACAGCGCAGATCGGCGTAACAGGACTTGGCGTGATGGGCCGCAACCTGGCCCGCAACTTTGCCAGGCACGGTTACCCGACGGCCCTGCACAACCGGACGGCCGCCAAGACCGACGCCATCATGGCGGAGTTCGGCCACGAGGGCACCTTCGTGCCGTCGCATTCGGCGGAGGATTTCGTCGCCAGCCTTGAGCGCCCGCGCCGCCTGGTCATCATGGTGAACGCCGGCGCGGCGACCGACGCGGTGATCGACGAGTTCGCGCCGCTGCTCGAGTCCGGCGACATGATCATCGACGCCGGCAACGCCCACTTCCTCGACACCCGCCGGCGCGAGGCGGCGCTGCGCGACTCCGGCATCCACTTCGTCGGCATGGGCGTCTCCGGCGGCGAGGAGGGCGCGCTGAACGGGCCGTCGATCATGCCGGGCGGCTCGGCCGAGTCGTACGCGGCGCTCGGTCCGATGATCGAGAACATCGCGGCCCAGGTCGACGGCGTCCCGTGCGCGACGCACGTCGGACCCGACGGCGCCGGGCACTTCGTGAAGATGGTGCACAACGGCATCGAGTACGCCGACATGCAGCTCATCGCGGAGGCCTACGACCTGCTCAGGTCCGCCGGCGGGTACCAGCCGGCCGAGATCGCCGAGATCTTCCGCACCTGGAACACCGGCCGCCTCGACTCCTACCTGATCGAGATCACCGCCGAGGTCCTCGCGCACACCGACGCCAAGACCGGGCGCCCCTTCATCGACATCGTGCTCGACCAGGCCGAGCAGAAGGGCACCGGCCGGTGGACCATCCAGACGGCGCTCGACCTCGGCGTGCCGGTCGACGGTATCGCCGAGGCGACCTTCGCCCGCAGCCTGTCCGGCCACGCTGACCTGCGGGCCGCCGCCAGGCAGCTGCCGGGCCCCGCGCGGTCGACGGTCGCCGACCCGGCCGCGTTCGCGGACAAGGTGGAGCAGGCGCTCTACGCGTCCAAGGTCGTGTCCTACGCCCAGGGCTGGAACATGATCGCCGCGGGCAGCCAGGAGTACGACTGGGACATCGACCTCGGCCAGATGGCAGTCATCTGGCGCGGCGGCTGCATCATCCGCGCCGCGTTCCTCGACCGGATCAGGGCCGCCTACGCCGGCAACCCGGAACTGCCCACGCTGCTGGCCGACCCGGACTTCGGCAAGGAAGTCACCGAGGCGCAGGACGCCTGGCGGGACGTGGTCGCGACGGCGGTGACCGGCGGCATTCCCGTGCCGGGGTTCTCCGCCGCGCTCGCCTACTACGACGCGCTGCGGGCCGAGCGGCTGCCGGCCGCGCTGATCCAGGGCCTGCGCGACTACTTCGGCGCGCACACCTACCGGCGCACCGACGGCGAGGGCAGCTTCCACACGCTGTGGGCGGGCGACCAGAGCGAGGTTGACCGCTGACCTGCGGTTACCGTGTCCAGGCGGCCTTAACGCCGGCGCCGGGAGATCCGGCGCCGGCGCGGCCGCCGTCCGGCCAGCGGCTGGCCCTGCCATGGTCCGCCAAATAGGTATTCCTACTGGATTGATAGTTTTAACCGCCGGGTATGCCAGGCGTGGCGGTCGGTAACCACCGGCACCTCCCCCGCCCCAGGGAGTGCGCATGACGCTACCTAGCCCGTGGACCGGCACCTGGAGCTCCGCGCAGGTCGGCGCGGCCGCATCCGGGCGGTCCCGGACCGGGTTCCGCGACCAGACGCTCCGCTCCGTTGTCCGCGCCAGTGTCGGCGGCAGCGCCGTCAGGATCCGGCTGTCGAACGTGTTCGGCCAGACGCCGCTTACGGTCAGCGGCGCCCACCTCGCCATCCGGCTGTCCGGCGCGTCGACAGTGCCCGGCACCAGCCGCCGCGTGACCTTCGCCGGCTCCCTGTCGGTCACCGTCCCGGCGGGGGCGCGCGCCGTCAGCGACGCGGTGCGCCTTGACCTGGACGACGAGGCCGACCTGGCGGTGTCGCTTTGCTTCCGGGCGCCGACCGGCCCGGCGACCTGGCATCCGGCGGGACTGGCCAGCGGTTACTGCGCGGCCGGGGCCGATCACGGCGCCGACGCCAGCGCGGCCGCCTTCGCCCGCCTTGGCACGTCCGGGTACTTCCTCGACGGCGTCGACGTGCTGAACCCGGCCGCGGGCGGCGCCGTGGTCGCGTTCGGCCCGTCCACGACCGACGGCATCGGCTCCCCGCCGGACGCCAACCAGCGCTATCCCGACCAGTTGGCCCGCCGCCTGCTGAAACTGCCCGGCGGTGAACGGATGTCGGTGCTCAACGCGGGCATCGCCGGGAACAAGCTGCTCGCCGACAACGGCACGTGCGGGCCGAGCGCGCTGCACCGGTTCACCCGCGACGCCATCGGGCAGCCGGGCGTTCGCGCGGTCATCCTCTGGGAAGGCACGAACGACGTCGCCACCCGGCCCGACCTGCCGCTCAGCGAGTTCACCAGCGCTTACCAGCGGCTCATCGGCCTCGCCCGCGGCGCGGGGGTGAAGGTCGTCGGCGCGACCCTGCAGCCCCACGAGGGGGCCGGGTTCTACAGCCCGGCCGGCAACAAGCTCCGCGAGGCGGTCAACGAATGGATCCGGTGGAGCGGCGCCTTCGACGGCGTGGCCGATTTCGACCGGGTGCTGCACGACCCGCGGCGCCCGCGCCGGCTGCTGCCCGCCTTCGACAGCGGCGACCACCTGCACCCCAACCAGGCCGGCTACGCCGCGGTGGCCGAGGCCGTCGACCTCGCGGTGCTAACCGGGTACGACGGGCTAACCGGGTACGACGGGCCGGCCCGATACGACGGGCCGGCCCGATACGGGGAGCTCGCCGGATACGAGGAGCTGACCGGGTAGAGGAGCACGGGGGAGGAAACTCACCGGGGTGGAGCTGACTGGGTGAGGGGGCATGCTGAGCTGTCCCGGCAAAGTGGGCTGGCCCGGTGACGATCCGCGGACCGCTCGTTCGTCATCCTGGTGCAGCTGTCGCGACCGGCGACACTGGGACAGGGAGGCGACGAGAATGCGCTACGCACTGCTCATGCACTACCGGGAACCAGGTGAAGGCGAGATCAGCCAGGAGGCCCTCGCGGAGGCTATGGAGGCGTTCGGCGCCTACGGCCGCGCCCTGGAGTCCGCCGGTGTGCTGCTGTCGGCCGACGTGCTGCAGCCGTCGGCCGCGACGACGACCGTGACCTGCAGGGAAGGCGGCCTGCGGGTCCAGGACGGGCCTTTCGCGGAAACGAAGGAAGGACTGGCGGGGATTTTCGTGCTCGAGGTACCCGATCTCGACGCGGCCATCGGCTGGGCCGAGAAGTGCCCTGGCGCCCAGTGGGGCGTGCTCGAGGTGCGCCCGGTCGCGACCTCCTTCACCGACGGCGCGTGGACCCACTGAGTCCTGGCTGCGGCGGGCGGGAAGCCGGCCCCGGCCAGGGGGAGCCAGAGCCGGCCGCCCGCTCGGCTGGCGTCGCCGCCAGGGACAGCTACGGCCGGCTGCTCGCCCTGCTGGCGGCCGCCGCGAATGACCTGCCGGCGGCGGAGGACGCGCTGGCCGACGCGTTCGAGCGGGCCCTGCGGACGTGGCCGTCGCAGGGGGTGCCTGACAATCCCGACGCCTGGCTGCTCACCGTCGCCCGCAACCGGCTGCGCGACCAGTGGAAGTCGGCCTGGGCGCAGCGGTCCGTTCCGCTGGAAAGCGCCCAGGACGCGGCGTATGCCGATGACCTTGACGTCGACGCGATACCTGACCGGCGGCTTGAGCTGATGCTCGTGTGCGCGCACCCGGCCATCGAACGCGCGGCGCACACGCCGCTCATGCTCAACACGCTGCTCGGTTTCACCGCCGCGCAGGTCGGGCGGGCCTTCTCGGTGCCAGCCTCAACGATGGCGACCCGGCTGGTCCGGGCGAAGAAGCGGATCAAGACGGCCGGCATTCCGTTCCGCGTCCCGGACCGGGCGGACCTCCCGGCGCGGATGTCTTCGGTCCTCGAGGCTGTCTACGGCGCTTATGTCATCGACTGGTCGACCGGGCCGCAAGCCCGGCCGCTGCCTGCGCGGGCCCCGGCGCCTGCGGAATCCGGGTCGCCTGCGCAGTCCGGGTCGCCTTCGGAGGCTCAGGCACCCTCTGAGACCCAGGCGCCCTCTGAGGCACTGCACCTCGCGGAGGTGCTCGCCCTGCTCGTCCCCGATGACCCGGAGGCCCGGGGGCTGGCGGCGCTGATCGAGCTCTCGGCGGCCCGCGCACCGGCCCGGACGGACGCGAGCGGGCGTTTCGTCCCGCTCGCCGAGCAAGACCCCGCACGGTGGAACCGCCCGCTGATCAGCCGGGCGCACGAGCACCTGCGCGCCGCGCACGCACTGGGACAGCTCGGGCGGTTCCAGCTCGAGGCCGCCATCCAGGCGGTGCACTGCGCGCGGGGACCAGGCGGCACGACCGACTGGGCAACCCTGCTCACCCTGCACGGCATCTTGCAGGCGGTCGCGCCCTCGCTCGGCAGCGGCGTCGCTCTCGCCGCCGTCACCGCCGAGGTCGACGGGCCCGCGGCCGGCCTTGCCAAGCTGGACGGGCTGGCCGAAGAAGCAGGACCGTCCGCCCGGCGCTTCCAGCCGGCCAAAGCGACCCGGGCGCACCTGCTGGAGCGGCTAGGCCGGAAAGCGGAGGCTTTCGCGGCGTACGAAAGCGCGATCAGCCTGACCCACGACCCGGCGGAACGCCGGTACCTGGAGGACCGGCGTGACCGGCTAGGCAGGCCGGCCGCTCAGCTGTAGTTCGCGCCGGGCTCTGGTGTAGCTCGCGCTGACCTCTGGGTGCGGGTCTGGCAGGCGCGACCGCGTATACACGGGGCGGGAACCCTACGGTGCGGGGTGGGCGCGGACCCTGGCGGTGTAGGCCGGGGGAGGGGTCTGGGGCGGGCGGGGACCTTGAGGGTGCGGAGCGGCGAGTGCGGGACCCTGGAGTGTGCGTTTAGTGGGCTTCCTAGGATATGGAACGGCGGTCGTGATCCCCGGGTGCAGAGGGAAGGGTGATCAAGGAGATCGTTGGCATGAGCGGCATAACCACTGGCAGAGAAAATGATCTTGGTAATTTTTCGTGGCCTGATACATAAGAGTTTCCCTTTAGATAAAAGTTTCCATAACAGCGTCCTAACCTGTGCCAGCAGCCACTCGTGAAGCAGCGACGATGGTTCGCGTCCGTTTGACGGTGCGGGCGGTGGGGATGCCCCTCGGCTCCGTGGCGGGCGGTGCTGGAGAGCGGAGGCGCTCGGGGGGCGAAGGAGCTAGACGTAAGTGCTCACCTGCCGGCGGCCACATGACACCGAGTTGCCGCATCGACGACCCGGTAACCCCAATCAAAGAGGCGAGGCCGTCACCCGGCGCAGCGCGTCGGGGGTGAGGTCGGCCAGGGCCGGGTAGCCGTCGACCGCCATGATGAGGTCGGCCTCGGCCAGCAGGGTGCGCAGCACGTGCTCGACGCCGGCCGCGCCGCCGAGGGCGAGACCGTAGGCGTAGGGGCGGCCGACGCCGACCGCGGTCGCGCCGAGTGCGAGTGCCTTGACGACGTCGGCGCCCGAGCGGATCCCCGAGTCGAACAGGACGGGCTGCCCGTCCGCCGCCTCCACGACTGCGGGCAGGCAGTCGAGGGCAGGCAGCCCGCCGTTGGCCTGGCGGCCGCCGTGGTTGGAGACGTAGACGGCGTCGGCGCCGGCGTCGAGGGCGCGCCGCGCGTCGTCCGGGTGGCAGATGCCCTTGAGGATCAGCGGCAGGCTGGTCAGCGAACGCAACCACGGCAGGTCGGCCCAGGTCAGCGGGTTGCCGAAGATGCCCGCCCAGTGCGCCACGGCGGCCATCGGGTTCTCCTGCGGCGACTGCGCGAGCCGCGACAAGAAGACCGGGTCCGAGGTGTAGTTGGCCAGGCAGTGGCCCCGCAGCTGCGGGAAGTTGCTGGTCGCCAGGTCGCGGGGACGCCAGCCGGTGATCCAGGTGTCCAGGGTGACCACCAGCGCCTTGAAGCCCGCCTGCTCGGCCCGGCGCACCAGGCTTTCCGCCAGCTCCCGGTCGGTGGGCGTGTAGAGCTGGAAGAACCCCGGCGTTTCGCCGAGCCGCGCCGCCACGTCCTCCAGCGGGTCGGCGGACAAGGTGGAGGCGGCCATCGGCACCCCGAGCCTGGCCGCCGCGTCGGCCGCGGCCAGGTCGCCGTGCCCGTCCTGCGCGCACAGGCCGATGACGCCGATCGGCGCCAGGAACAGCGGGGACGGCAGGCGCAGGCCGAACAGGTCGACCGACAGGTCGCGCTCGATCGCACCGACCAGCATCCGCGGCATGAGCCCCCACTGGCGGAACGCGGCCACGTTGGCCCGCTGGGTGTGCTCGTCGCCCGCGCCGCCCGCCACGTAGGACAGCACCGACGGTGACATCGCCGCGGCGGCCCTGGCTTCGAGGTCCGCGAACGACACCGGCAGGCTCGGCACGGTGCCGCCCAGCCCGCCGAGGTAGATCTCCAGCTGGAAGTCACCGTAGGGCTGGGTCATCGCTGGGGCTCCTCTTCTCGGGAACAGGCGGGTCATCTCAAGAACAGGCGGGTCATCTCAAGAACAGGCGGGTCAGCTCAAGAACAGGCGGGTCAGCTCAAGCGCCGCCGGGCTGCCACTCGAAGCTCGGGCCCGCCGGAGTGCCGCCGGCGGCGCCCGACAGCATGCCGAGCGCCTGCGTGCGCAGGGACATCATCTGGCCGATGGCCGGCGTCAGCTCACCCGGGGTGCCGTTGAAGGCGGCGTGCAGCGTCTTCAGCATCCCGGTGTAACCGCGGTTGAAGGCGGCGCAGGCAGCTCGCGCGGCGCTGTCCGGCGGGTAGCCGGCCATCGTCGGGTCGCGCGGCGCGGGGTAGACCGCCGTCTCGTCCACCGGCAGCGGGTCGCCTTCGTAGACGTAGCGCTGGCTAGCCTTCGGGTCGGCGCTGGCCCCCTGGTTGCGGATGAGGCGGCGGCCGTGCACGATCTCGGCGAACCGGTAGTAGTGCGCGACGTCCTCGCCAGCGCCCTCAAGCGGGCTGGCCAGCGTCCCCTCGCCCTGGTCGATGATCAGGTCGACGGCCTGGCAGGCCGATGCCACCCCGGTGACCGGGACGGCCCCGGCCAGCACGCTGGGGCCGAGCTGGTGGTGCCGCTTCCCGGTGAACGCCCCGGGCCCGAGCGCGACCAGCATGGTGCGGATCCGCCGGTAGAACTGGCCGATGGTCAGCGCGTCGACGGTCCCGCTGTCGGCCGGCCCGGAACCGAGTGCCTGCTCCGGCTGCTCGATGCGCATGAAGACATCCCTGACCAGCGCGACCGAGAACGGGGCGAGGCCGACCACCAGCCCGTCGTCGACCGTGCCGGGCAGCGGCCCCGGGTAGCGGGGGAGCATCCGCGGGCTGTCGAGCACGGGCCGGCCGCCGACGGCGTTGAGCAGGTTCGCCGCCAGCGTCAGGTGCAGCATCTCCTCGGCCGCCACCGACCGCAGGATCGCGGCCACGGCATCGTTGCGGCCGGGAACGAGGGAGTAGAGCGCGTACAGGTACGGCGGGATCACCGCGTGCTCAAGTTCGATGGCGGCCTGCAGCGCGGCGCGCACCCCGTGGACATCGCCGCGCCGCAGCAGATCGCTGACCTCGGGATGAACGCGGATCACCACACTGACCCTACACTGACGACATGGCCAGGTACTTCGACATTCATCCGGCCAATCCGCAGCGCCGTTCGATCGACCAGGTCGCGGACATCGTGCGGGGCGGCGGGGTAATCGCCTATCCGACTGACTCCTGCTACGCGCTCGGCTGCCAGCTCGGCAACACCAGCGGCATCGAGCGGATCAGGTCGATCCGGGGCGTCGACGAGAAGCATCACCTCACGCTGGTGTGCCAGGATTTCGCGCAGCTGGGCCGGTTCGTGCACGTCCCCAACGGGATATTCCGGGCGATCAAGGCGGCGACGCCGGGCCGGTACACGTTCATCCTGGCCGCGACCAAGGAAGTGCCGCGCCGGCTGCAGCACCCGGGGAAGAAGACCGTGGGCGTGCGCATACCCGACCACGTGGTCACCCAGGCGCTGCTGGCCGAGCTTGGCGAGCCCCTCGTGTCGAGCACGCTGCTGCTGCCCGGCCAGGAGGACCCGATGACCCAGGGCTGGGAGATCAACGAGGAGCTCGGCCACGTGCTCGACGCGGTGGTCGACTCGGGTGACTGCGGCACCGAGCCCACCACCGTGATCGACTTCTCCGGCGACGAGCCGGAGATCGTCCGGCGCGGCGCCGGCGACCCGTCCGCCTTCGAGTAGCGGTCAGGCCTGGCGGCTGGCCAGCGCGATCCGCTCCACCAGCTGTTCGAGCGTGTCGAGCTCGGCGGGGCTGAGCGCGCAGAAACCGGGCGGCGGCTCCCGCTTGATCCGCAGCGCGCCCTGCGCCGCCGTCGCGCCCTCGGGGGTGAGCGCCACCAGCTTACGGCGCCGGTCGGCCGGGTCGGTGCGGCGCTCGGCCAGGCCCCGTTCCTCCAGCTTGTTGACGATCAGGGTGGCGTAGGGCGCGTCAACCTGAACCGCGTCGGCCAGTTCGCTCAGTGACAGCGGGCCCTCGGTGAGCAGCATCAGCGCCTTGATACGGCCGGTGCCGCGGCCCAGGTTCAGCCCGGCCCGCAGCGCTTCCTTCGACGGGTAGTTGTCGGCCAGGTCGCGCATCACCGCCCAGACGCGGCCGGCCTGACCGAGGTCGTCCTGGCCGGGGCCGGCGTAACCGGGTCCGGGCTCGGGAGCGAGCCGGGTGCCGCCGTCACCCGCGGTGGGCGGTCGCGTCACGGGACTGTCCTTCCCTTTGCGTGGCCGCGTCCTGACCGGGGCGGAGCGGGTCGGGGTCCTCAGGGGTCTCCGGGTTGTCGGGGTCAAGCATCGCACGGACCCGGCGTGCGGTGCCGAGCGCTCGCCGGGAGGTGGAAGCGTAGCCGACCGCCGCCACCGCGACGCCGCAGGCGCAGAGGACCGCCCAGGCGGCGTGGCTGGCGGATGCGAGGCCGGCGTCCGCCGCTCCGGCGACGAGCGAGCCGGTGACGGCCACGCCGATCGCGTTCCCGGTCTGCCTGCTGGCCGACGCGACCGACGCGGCCACGCCCGCCTGGCTGTTTGGCATGCCCGACACCGCGGTGTTCGAGATGGGCGCGTTGACCAGTCCGAACGCGATGCCGAAGAGCACGTAGACGCCGAGCAGGTACGCCGTCGAGGTCGTGTCGCTGATCCGCAGCATCAGCGCCGCGGCCACCGCCATCACCAGGCCGGCGATCACCAGCGGCAGGCGCGGCCCCCTGCTGCCCACCAGCCGGCCGGAAATCGGGGCGAACAGGCAGATCATCACCGCCATCGGCAGCGTCATCAGGCCGGCCCGCAAGGCGCTGTAACCGAGCCCTTCCTGCAGGTAGAGAGTGTTGATGAAGAGGAACCCGGCCAGCACGCCGAACGAGAGCACCGCGATCACGCTGGCTCCGCTGAACGGAAGGCTGCGGAAGAACCGCACCTGGAGCAGCGGCTGCTCGCGGCGGAGTTCGACTAGGACGAGGCTGACGGCCGCGATCACGGCGACCGTGAAGCTCGCCACGATCAGCGGCGACGCCCACCCGCGGGACGGTCCCTCGATCACGCCGAACGTCAGCGTGCCGAGCATGATGATGATCAGCGACTGGCCCCAGGGATCGAAGCGGCGGGCGACCGGCGACTTCGACTCGGGCACGAAGAGCTGGGTCAAGACGATGGCGGCGATACCGATCGGAATGTTGATCCAGAAGATCGCCCGCCAGCTCAGGCTGGTCACCAGCAGGCCGCCGACGACCGGGCCGATCGCGAGGCTGACCCCGAAGACGGCACCCCAGACACCCATCGCCCGCGCGCGTGCCCGCCGCTCGGTGAAGGTGTTGGTGATGATCGACAGTGCGACCGGGTTGAGCATCGACCCGCCCAGGGCCTGCAGGCAGCGGAAGATGATCAGCAGCGTCACGCTGGTCGACACGCTGCACAGCAGCGACCCGAGGGTGAACAAGGCCAGGCCGGTCTGGAAGACCCGCCTGCGGCCGAAGCGGTCGGCGGTCGACCCGGACGCCATCAGGAAGCTGCCGATCACCAGGGTGTACGCGTCGACCGCCCACTGCAGGCCGCTGAGCGAGGCGTGCAGGTCCTGCCGGATCGAGGGCAGTGCCACGTTGACGATGGTGGCGTCCGTGCCCACGATCAGCAGGCTCATGCAGCAGATGACGAGGATCAGCCACGGCCGCTGATTGCTTGTAGACATATATCTATTGTATGTCTATAAGCAAATGCCGGTTAACGCAGCCCCAGGTTGGTCGTGCCGTCGAGCAGTTCCCTGGCCATCTCCAGGTGCCCGGTGTGCGCCGCGGTCTCCTCGATGACGTGCAGGACCACCTCGCTGACGGTGTACGGGCGCTCCTCGCCCGCATGCCGGCCCCGGGCCAGGCCCGACAGCGCGACGCCGGCCAGGATCTTGTCCGCCTGGTCGGTCATCGAGCGGTAGTAAGCCAGGACATCGGCCGAGGGGCGGTCAAGGGTGAAGGCCATCTCCGGGTCGTACGGCGGCAGGCCCTCATCCCACGGCAGG
>DASYAD010000260.1:0-28845 GCA_036501515.1 Trebonia sp.
TCGTCGAGCAGCAGGTCGATCCGCTCGCGGGCGGTCAGCTTCCCCTTCGCGTGCTGCTTCTCGATCGCCGACGCCGACCCCGCGTGCACCGCCTCGAACCGCCGCCGCTCCAGATCGGCGATCTTCCCCGCCGTCGTGTGCAGGTCAGGCTGGGTGTCCGCGCCGTCGCCAGCTGGGTTTGCGGTGGTGGTCATCAGGCACGTCCTTCCGGGACCCGCAGGATCAGCGCGTCGCCCTGGCCGCCGCCGCCGCACAGCGCGGCGACCCCGGTGCCGCCGCCCCGGCGGCGCAGTTCCAGGGCGAGGGTGAGGGCGAGCCGGGCGCCGCTCATCCCGACCGGGTGGCCGAGGGCGATGGCGCCGCCGTTGACGTTGACCCGGTCGGGCGAGACGCCCAGGTCGCGGATGGAGGCGAGGGCGACGGCGGCGAAGGCCTCGTTGATCTCGATGAGATCCAGGTCGTCGAGGGTGGCGCCCCCGTCGCGGCGCAGCGCGTCCTTGATGGCGTTGGCGGGCTGCAGCAGCAGCGACGGGTCGGGGCCGGCCACGGTGCCGTAGGCGCCGATCTCCGCGACCGGCGTCAGGCCGAGCGCGGCCGCCCGCTCAGCGCTCATCACGACGACCGCGCAGGCACCGTCGGACAGCGGGGACGACGATCCGGCGGTGATGTTGCCGTTCTCGGCGAAGGCCGGCGGAAGCGTTCCGAGTTTGTCCGCGGTGGTGCCTGGCCGGACGCCCTCGTCCTCGGTGACCGTCACCGGGCCCTTCCGCCCGGCGATGGTGACGGGGATGATCTCCTCGGCGAACAGGCCGTCCTTGATCGCGGCGGCCGCGCGGGCGTGCGACTCGGCGGCGAACTCGTCCTGCTCGGCCCGGCTGATCCCGAGGCTGGCCTGGTAGCGCTCGGTCGCCGCACCCATCGAGATGCCGTCGAACCCGCACACCAGGCCGTCACGGTCGAGCGCGTCCACGAACGAGGCGGCGCCGTACTTGATCCCGTTGCGGCTGCCTGGCAGCAGGTGCGGTGCGTTCGTCATCGACTCGGTGCCGCCCGCCACCATGATCTCGGCGTAGCCGGCCGCGACCTGGGCGGCGGCCTGCGCGACGGCGTTCAACCCGGAAAGGCACAGCTTGTTGACGGTGACCCCGGGCACCCGCATCGGGATCCCGCCGGCCGCGGCGGCCAGCCGGGCCGGGTTAGGTCCGACGCCCGCCTGGACCACGTTGCCGAAGACCACGCCGTCGACCTGGTCGCCGGCGATGCCGGCCCGGTCAAGCGCGGCCGCGATCGCGGTCCCGGCCAGCTGCGGGGCCGTCAGCGGCGCGAGCGCGCCGAGAAGCTTGCCGATCGGGGTGCGCGCCCCGGCGACGATGACAGGCTGCGGCATGAGAACTCCCTCGGTATTCAATACCAAAAGAATGGTACTGAGTACCCATATCGGCCGCAAGTGCCGCGGCGCGCGAGCTTGAGCGGACGGGTGCGGCGAGTGCCGCGCGGCGAGCGGCGGGAGAGCGACTCATGCCAGCCCCCGGACAACCCGGGCCGGCGTCAGGTCGCCCTTGACCGCGGCGATCATGTCGAGCGCCTGCCTGGTCGCCCTGACATCGTGCGCGCGGAAGATCCGGGCGCCGAGCCAGGCGCCGATCGCGGTCACCGCGAGCGTGCCCGCCAGCCGGTCCTCGGTGTCCGCGCCGAGCGCCTCGCCGACGAAGTCCTTGCGTGACGCGGCCATCAGCACCGGCCAGCCGGTCGCGGTCATCTCATCGAGCCGACGGCTGATCTCGAGCGAGTGCCAGCTGTTCTTGCCGAAGTCGTGCGCCGGGTCGATGACGATCCGAGCCGGGTCCACCCCGGCCCGCACCGCCAGTGCCGCCAGTCCGAGCGTCCGGTCGAGGACGTCGGCCATGATGTCGGCGTAGGCGATGCGGAACGGCCGGGTCCGCGGCGGCAGGCCGCCGGCGTGCGAGCAGACCAGGCCGACGCCGAACTCCGCCGCCACCTCGGCCAGTTGCGGGTCCCACCCGCCCCAGGTGTCGTTCAGCAGGTCGGCCCCCGCCTCGCAGGCGGCCCGACCGACCTCGTGCCGCCAGGTGTCGGCGCTGATCACGAGATCGGGGTGGGCGCCGCGGACCGCCGCGATGAACTCAGCGGTCCTGTCTATCTCCTCGGCCGGAGTGACCTCGGCGCCGGGCTTGGCTGGCACGCCGCCGACGTCGACGATGTCCGCGCCCTCGGCCACCACCTGGTGTACCCGGTCGAGGGCGGCGGCGGGGTCCCAGGTCAGCCCCGGCCGGTAGAAGGAGTCGGGCGTGCGGTTGACGATCGCCATCACCAGCAGGCGGCCGGGCGGGAACTCGCGGTCGCGCAGCCGCAGCGGCCCGGGCTCGCGCCGCCCCGCGCTCTCGACGTGCCCCGCGCTCTCGACGTGCACTGCTCCCTCGCCGGACTCCTGGACGCTCACGGAAGGATCTCCTTGACCGTCCGGGCCGGCGGCCGCTCGGCTACCGGGACGGCCCGGGACGTCTGCTCGATCGCGTCGCCCGAGCGCCGGAACTGGTACAGCCGGGCCGGGTCAGTTACGGTCTGGCCGCCGTCAACGTCACCGCCCGCCCCCGTGCCTCCTGTTGCGGCCTCGCCCGGCGGGCCGTTACTGGTGAGCCCGCGGCGGCGGTCGGCGACAAGCAGCAGCTCGGCCGCCATGACGGCCAGGTCGTGACTGGCCTGGTGCTTGTGACCCCGGCGGCCGAGGTCGACCTGGGCGATCGCCGCCGGCCCGTGGTCGCGCGCGGTGTCGAGGAGGACCGCGAGCTCGACTCCGTAGCCCACAGGCACCGGCAGCGATTCCATCAGGTCCCTGCGGGCCGCCCACTCCCCGGCCAGCGGCTGCACGATGCCGGACAGCTCCGGCCACCACAGGCTGAGCAGCGGGCGGGCCACCAGCTCGGTCACCCGGCCGCCGTCGGCGCTGACAGTGCCGTCGCTGCCCTGGTACAGCCGTTCGTAGAAGCCCTTGACCAGCTGCACGTCCTGATCGTGCAGCAGCGGCCCGAGCAGGCCGGTCACGAAGTGGGTGCCCCAGTGAGTGAGGTCGGCGTCCACGAAGACCAGCAGGTCGCCCTTGGTCACCAGCAGGGACTTCCACAGCGCCTCGCCTTTACCGGCGAAGGCGTCAAGCTGCGGAGCCACCTCCCTGGCGCGGTAGACCGTGGCGCCGGCCCCGGCCGCCGCCTGCGCGGTCTGGTCGGTGGAGTCGGAGTCCATCACGACCAGCTCGTCCACCAGCCCGGTCTCGGCGCCCAGGCGCGCGATACCGGCCACGACCTCGCCGACCGTGCGCTGCTCGTCGCGTGCGGGTATCACGACGCTGACCGTCACCCCGAGATCGCGTTTCCGTTTCGCCAGCTCCCGGGCAGGCCAGTCACGCCAGTGGCTCGTCAGCTCTGCCGGCCATGCCATGGTCATCGTGTCCGCTCCGCTCAGCCTGGGTCCGGAAGTCAGGCTTCCCAGGCTCTCTCATCACTACTCCTGTGCCAGCTGCTACTCGTGCGCCAGGTGCCGTTCGGCGGGCCCGTCGTAGGCGGCGCGGGGGCGGATGACGCTGTTGGCGGCGACCTGTTCCGCCACGTGGGCGGTCCAGCCCGGCAGCCGGGCGGCGACGAATATCGGAGTGAAAGTGGGGGTGTCGAAGCCGATCAGGTGGTACGCGGGCCCGGTCGGGTAATCGAGGTTGGGGTACAGTCCTGTCTGCTCGAGGACGGCTTCCGCGAGTGTCTCGTAGACGTCGAGCAGCTGCTGCCCGCTGCGGAGGGCGGCGATCATGCCGAGCGCGCTGCGCATCGCGGGTACCCGGGAATCACCGTTCTTGTAGACGGGATGCCCGAAGCCCATGATCTTCTGGCCGGCTGCCAGCGCCTCGTCCAGCCAGGGCTTCGCGTTGTCGGCGATGCCGATCTCGTTCAGCATCCCCATCACGGCCTCGTTGGCGCCGCCGTGCAACGGGCCCTTGAGCGCGCCGATCGCCGCGGCGACGGCACTGTACACGTCGGAGAGCGTGGAGCTGACGAGCCGGGCGGTGAGAGTGGAGGGATTGAAGCTGTGCTCGGCGTAGAGGATCAGCGAGGTCTCGAACGCCCGGACGACCTGCGGCTCTGGCACCCTGCCGAAGGTCAGGTAGAGGAAGTTGGCGGCGTAGCCGAGGTCCTCGCGCGGTGTGACGGCCCCGAGCCCGTGGCGGCGCCGCTGGTCGGCGGCGACGATCGCGGGCAGGACCGCGAACAGCCGCAGCGACTTCGCCTGGATGGCGGCGGCGGAATTGTCGTTCTCCACCGGGTCGCCCGCGCCGATCAGGCTGACCGCGGTGCGCAGGGTGTCCATCGGGTGGGCGGACAGCGGCTGCGCGCCGAGGCTGGCGGCGATGACCGGGTCGAGGCGGCGCTGGGCGCGCTCGGCCCGGTTCTGTGCGGCCAGTTGCTCGTGGCTGGGCAGTTCGCCGTGCCACAGCAGGTACGCGACCTCCTCGAAGCTGCACCGCCGGCACAGCTCCTGCACCGGGTAGCCGCGGTACGTGAGCGAGTTGGTTGCCGGGTTGACCGTCGAGATGGCCGTCCTGGCGTCGTAGGCGCTGGCCAGGGCTTTACGGACCTCGGTTTGCGTGGGGGTCACCGCTGACTCCTAAGGCTTGAAGTGGACGAAGGAAAAGCATCAGAGATCCCTCAGGTCTCCGGCCACTGAGCCTTGCCAGCCCTCGGCGGTGCTGGCCGTATGCACCGCCGAGGGGGCTCTTCGCGCCGCCAGCCAGGTAAACAGCCGTGGAAGCACTCATTTGGTATTGAATACCATTAGAAGGGTACTGAGTACCCTGGTGTCAAGCAAGAGCTGTGTCCCGCGTAAGACTTGGAACCCGCAGAGCGGTGCCCGCGCAAGAGCTGCGGCCCGCAACTGGCTGTGGCGCGCGAGATCAGGGAAGATGAGCGGTCATGAGCAAGCCTTCGGCGCGTGAGCGGCTGGCCGATGCCGCCTTCGCCCTGTTCGACGAGTGCGGCTACGAGCAGACCACCGTCGACGACATCACCGAACGCGCCGGTCTTGGCCGCACCACCTTCTTCCGGCACTACCGGTCCAAAGACGACGTCATCTTTCCCGACCACGACCGGCTGATCGAGCAGATCGGCGAGCGGCTCCGTACCTCGAGCCACCGCACTGCCCTGGCGGCGGTCTCGGACGCGGTCCGCCTGGTGCTGCGGCATTACATCGAGGAAGGTGACCTCGCCCGCCGTCGCTACGCGCTCACCAGCAGCGTCCCGGCACTGCGGGATCGCGAGATCGTCAGCGTGGCCCGCTACCAGCGCCTGTTCCGTGAGTTCATCGCGGGCTGGATGGCCGACACCACCGAGCCCGACCCGCTGCGGGCCGAGCTGATGGCCGCCGCAGTGGTCGCCGCGCACAACCACGTGCTGCGCCGCTGGCTGCGCGGCGAGTGCCCCGATCCCCAGCGCGAGGTGGACAAGGCCCTGACCCTGGTAATCGACCTGTTTACCGCGCCCGCGGCCAGTGCCAACGGCGACGGCACCACGATCGCGGTCTTCCGCACCGGCCAGGACATCGACGCGCTGCTCCCGGTGCTGCGCCGGCTGGCCGAGGATTAGCGCGTGGCGCTGAACCGCTCCGTGGAGGTGCCCGGCCAGTCTGGCGCGCCGGAGTGGTTCAGCGGCTGTAGCGGCTGCTCCCGGCACCACTCCCGCCCGCGCGATCCGGCACGCTCTCGAGATCGCCGCGCATCAGAGGCATCAGGAAGACCTGCGGGCCGACGCCGCGCGACTGGCGGCAAACCCCGAGTACCAGGCGGAGTCGAGCAGACCACCGCCGTCGACCCGCAGCGCCTTGGCGACTACACGGGCGCCCTGGACCCTGACGAGCTCATGGAGTTCAACGTCGCGCTGCGCGCCGTGCTCGAGCTTGAATGACAGCCGCCAGAGCCGGCTAGCGGCCCGCGTAGCTGACGGCGCCGCCGACCAGCGTCGCGGCGACCAGGTCGGACGACAGCGAGTGCAGCGCCTCGCGCGGTCCCGCCCGCAGCAGCACGAGGTCGGCCGCCCGGCCGCGCGCCACCAGCCGCGGTACGCCGGGCGAGGCGGGCTCGCCCAGGAAAAGGCCGAGTGCGCTGGCGGGGGAGACGGCTTCCCGGGCATCGAACAGCGGCGGACGGCGGACGGCGGCGCGCATCACGTGCCAGGGGTCGGCGCCGCCGAACGGCGCGTCGGTTCCGGCCGCGACGCTGACCCCGGCATCGATGAGGGAACGCAGCCGCCACAGGTCGGGCCGGTCCTGCGCAGGCACGTCCGCCGCGTACTGCCCGCCTCGTTCGACAACGAAGTGCGGCTGCGTCACCACCGTGAGGCCACGCAGGTCAGCCAGGGACCCGGCGGCGATCACGGCCCCGTGCTCGATCCGGTCGCCCGGGTGCCGTCCGGCCACGTGCAGCGCGACGAGCGTAAGGACCAGCTGCACCCGGGTTACGCAGTGCACCGCGACCGGGCGGCCGTCCTCATGAGCGCCCCGGATGCGGCCGGCCAGCTGGTCAAGCGACGGCAGCGTGTCGTCGTCAAGCAGCACCTTCTCCGGTCCGGTGGCGGTGCCGCCAGGCGCGCTCACCCCGGCCGGCGCCATGCAGTACAGCCGCTGGGCGAGCGGCTCTTCGGCCAGGGTCGCGAGGTCGCGCTCGGTCGCGCCCGGAGTCGCGTCGGTAAAACCGGTGATGCCGAACGACAGCGCCTTACTGCTCACCGCCCCCAGGTCACCGCCTGCGCCGGTGACGCGTTCCGCCAGCCAGCGGTCCATCCGCCAGAGCCGCCCGGTCGGGCGTCCGGCCCCGTCACGTTCCACCCCGTCTCGTTCAGCACTGTCATTTTCGGCCCCGGCACGTTCCGCCCCGGCGCCTTCTACTCCGGCGCCTTCTACCCCGGCGCCTGCTACCCGGGCACGCCCCGCGCTGCCGAGCGCGGAGTCGTCGAGGCCGAGCCGGGCGACGGCGAGCGAGTTGACCATCCACAGGGCGCCGGTGCGGTGCTGCACCCGCACCGGGCGGTGCGGCAGCAGCCGGTCGAGCGCCTCGCGGTCGAGCTCGCCCGCGACCGACTCGTGGTAACCGACGGCGCGCAGCCAGGCGCCAGGCGCGAGCTCCGCGTCGGCCGCCCGCAGCGCCGCTGCCAGCCCGGCGGCGTCGCTGACCAGGGGCGGCCCGGCCGCGACGCTGGCGGAAGCAGCCGCCAGCGCGCGCAGGTGCACGTGATGGTCGTGCAGCCCGGGCAGCAGCATCCCACCGTCCGCGTCGATGACGTCCTCGCCAGGCGCGGGCCGCAGCCCCGGCCCAACTTCCGCGATCAGCCCGTCGGCCAGCCGCACGTCAGACTGCGGCAGCTCTGCTACCGCCTCTTCGGAGAGCAGCTCGGCCCCGGCTATCCAGACGACCGCGTCCCGGATTAGCACGCGGCCCGCCCTGCTAGCCAAGACAGCACGCTGGCGGTGTCCGCGCCGAGCTCGCTCGCGTGCGCCGGCGGCCCCGCTAGCGTCCGTGGCCGGCGGGGTGGCAGTACCGCCTGCGTGCGCCCCGACCGCGGGCAGGTCACGGTTCCGTCGGGGGCGACCGCATGCGGCCCGTGGCCGGGCACGACGGCGCCGGCGAAGAGGGCGGCGACCGCTCGCATCGAGAGGTCGATCCGCTCCCCGCCGCCGCGTGCTCGCGACAACGCGACCGCGAGCGCCCCGCTCACTCCCGCCAGCGGGTCGGCGACCGCGTCGGCGCAGAACACCGGCGTACGCGGCGACTCGCCGGTCCAGCCGACGAGGCCGCCCGCCACCGCCGCGTCGTCACCGAACGCCACCCAGTCCGGTACCCCCTGGCCGTAGCCGGTGATGCTGAGCCAGACCTGGCCGTCCCGGTGCGGGATCATGCCAGGTGCCAGCCCCGCGGCGGTCAGCGCGCGCGGCCGCGAAGACTCGATCACCACGTCGGCGGAAGCGAGCAGGTCCGCCAGCAGGCCGCGCCCGTCGCCGGTCCCGAAGTCAGCCGCCAGGCTGCGGTGCCCGCCGTGCAGCCAGTCGTAGAACTCGCGGTTGCCAGCGCGGGCGCCGTCCGGCCGTCCAGGCGACTCGACCTTGATGACGTCCGCGCCGGCCAGCCCAAGCAACCGCGCACACAGCGGCCCGGCCCACATCGACGACAGGTCGGCCACCAGCGCGCCCGTCAGCCGCGCGTCCGCCAGCGGCGGCGCGATACGCGTAGTTCGCCAGGGCAGCGCGCCTCCGGGCAGCCGGTCCCTGGGCGCCCCGCCACCCCCGAGCGCGGCGGCGGGAACGCCGAGCAGCTGCGCGGCCGCCGCGAAGTCCCCGGCCGGCCTGGCGCGGGCGGCGGCGGCGAGCGCCGCCCGCGCTTGTTCCAGGCTCGACTCGCCCGGCTCGCCCGTGTCCAGTTCGCCCATGTCCAGTTTGACCGCGTCTAGCTCGCCCGTGTCCAGTTGGATCGCGTCAAGGCCGAGCGCGCCGACGATCGCGGGCACCGCCGCCAGGTCGTCGGGGCGGCTGAGCGATACGGCCGCCCAGCCGTCGGCCGCGGGCAGCAGGAAACAGGCCCCGCCGGCCGACACCTGCCCGCCCCGGGTCAGGCCGGCGAACGCCGCCCGGGCGGTGAGCAGCTCGCCCGCGTCCACGCGGACCTCACGGCCGGTCGTGCCTGTCGCCTTGGCCAGGTCCCCGGCGACATCCCTGAGCATGGCCAGGATCCCGGCGGGGGAGGCCGACGGCGGCCCGTCGGCCGGTCCGGTCAGTTCCATAGCCCCGGACGCCGCCCAGTCCAGCACGGCACAGTCGCCCGGGCCGGCCCCGTCACCCGGAACCGCAGAGCCGGGCCCGGCGCTCCCTTCACGCATGCCTCATTATCGAGCAGGCCCGGGTTGTAAACTCCACTGGTGCCTGGCCCGCCCCGCATCTCCGTCGCGGAACTCGCAGCTGGCGCCGCGGATTTCCCGCTGCTTGACGATGCCGGGCGGGTGACCGGGCCGCTGCTAGCGGTCGAGCTGCCTGCCGGCCTTGACGCCGAGCACTTCCGTGCCGTCCTGCGACGTGCCGCCCTCCGGGCCACCGACTGTCCGCGGCTGCTCGTCGGGCTAGCCTCCGGACCGCGGCCGGATTGCGCGGACGACCTGCTGCGAGCCCTCGACCTCACCTTCATCCCTCAGGGCACTGGCACCCCGGAGGGCCAGGCCGCTACCGGCGCGGCCGGCCCGGCGTGCGTGGCCGTGCCCGATCCCGCTGGCGCGCTCGAGGCGCTCGGCGCCGCCGTGGCGGCCAAACCGCAGGCCGCGCTCGTGCTGCGGCAGGTGCTGCGCGCGACGGGGGAGCTGCCGGTGCACGAGGCGCTCGACTTCGAGTCGCTTGCCTATTCGGCCCTGCTTGGCGGGCCCGAGTTCCTGGACTGGCTCGCTGGCCGGGCTCCGCGCCAGGCGCCGCCGGAGGTCGCGGACCCGGTCCTGGTGCGCAGGGACCACGCTGACGACGGCCGGCTGCTTATCACGCTGAACCGGTCTGAGCGCAGGAACGCCTACGGGCGCCAGCTGCGCGACGCGCTCGCCGACGCCCTGCGGGTCGCGCTGCTTGACCCGTCCGTCACCAGGGTCGTCATTGACGGGGCCGGGCCGTGCTTCAGCTCGGGCGGGGACCTCGGCGAGTTCGGCACCGCGCCGGACCCGGTGACCGCGCACTTCGTTCGTACCCAGGCGGGGGCCGCGCTGCTGCTGCACGCGGTCAGGGACCGGGCCGAGGTGCGGGTGCACGGACCCTGCGTCGGAGCCGGGGTCGAGCTGCCGGCCTTCGCGGCCATCGTGACCGCCGCCCCGGAGACGACGTTCGCGCTGCCCGAGGCGGGCATGGGGCTGATACCCGGCGCCGGCGGGACCGTCAGCATCCCGCGGCGGATCGGCCGCTGGCGGACGCTCTACCTCGCGCTCAGCGGGTGCCGGCTTGACGCCGGCACCGCGCTGGCGTGGGGACTAGTCGACCGGATCGAGGATGCCGGCCGGCTTGACCCGGCGGGACCCCTTGACGCGGGCGGGCCGCAGCCGCCAGGCGCGCTCACCGAGCAGCGACAGGGTGGCCGGGACGAGGATGCCGCGGACGACCGTCGCGTCGATGAGGACCGCGGCCGCCGTGCCGACGCCGAGGATCTTCAGGTCGACCAGCGGGAGCGTGGTGAAGATGGAGAACACCGCCACCATGATCAGCGCGGCGCTGGTCACCACTCCGGCGCTTGACGCGACGCCGCCGACGATCGCGTCGCGCGGCGACGAGCCGCGCGCCCACAGCTCGCGCACCCGGCTCAGGATGAACACGTGGTAGTCCATGCTGATCCCGAACAGGAACACGAACATCAGCAGCGGCACCCAGTAGATGATCCCGCCGAACGACGTGTAGCCGAGCGGGCCCTGCAGGCGCCCGTCCTGGAAGATCAGCGTGATCAGGCCGTAGGCCGCGCCGACGGACAGCAGGTTCAACGCGATCGAGACCAGCGGCACCGTCACCGACCTGAACGCGAGCAGCAGCAGCACGAACGCGAGCACGCCGACGAACGCGAACACCAGGGGCAGGGCACTGGTCTCCTGATGGATGTCGTCGTACAACCCGGCCGTGTCCCCGGTCACCGCGTAGCTGATGCCTGGCACCTTGCCCAGGGTGTCGGGCAGGAGCTGGTTGCGCAGCGTCAGCAGCGCGCTGTTCGACGTGGTGTCGGTACCGTTGCCCGCCAGTTGCACGCTGACCAGCAGGGCGCGCCCGCCGCCGAGCACGCTCTCCGTCACCGGCCCGCGGACCGGGCCGTCGGCTGTGACCTGGGCCCGCAGCGCGCTGACGGCACTGGTCACCCGCGCCCCGGTTAGGTCCGTCCCGCTGACCACGATCTCGGCCGGCGCCGGGGCCTGCGGGAACGCCCGCTGCACGGTGTTCATCGTCTGGACGGCGGCCGCCGTGGCCGGCGCGTCGACGGCAGGCTCGCCCTGCCGCAGGCCGAGCGCGGGCGCGGCCAGCGCGAGCATCGCCATCGTCGCGATGCCGCCCCAGATCAGCGGGCGCTTGACCACCTGGCGGGCCAGGCCGCCCCATAGCCGGGACGGGCGGGCCGCGGCCCGCCTGCGGCCGAGGAACGGGATCCGGCCGGCGTCCGCCTTCGGCCCGAGCCAGGCCAGCAGCGCGGGCAGCACGGTGAGCGAGCCGGCCACCGCGATGCCGACAACGGCGATCGTGCCGAGCGCCATGCCGGCGAACGGGCCGCCGCCGACCAGCAGCAGGCCCGCCATGGTCGCCATGACGGTGAGCCCGGACACCGCGATGGAGTGGCCCGAGGTGCGCGCGGCGATCCGCAGCGCCTCGGGGAACGACGCGCCGCGGGCCCGTTCTTCGCGCTCACGGCGCAGGTAGAACAGCGAGTAGTCGACGCCAACGGCCATCCCGACGATGACCACGACCTCGAACGTGCTGCTGTTGACCGGCAGCCAGTGGCCGACGGCGGTCAGCACGCCGATGGCGGCGGTCAGCGCGGTGAGGGCGAGCAGCACCGGAATGCCGGCCGCGACCAGCGCGCCGAACACGAGCACCAGCAGGATCAGCGTGACCGGGACCGAGGTCGCCTCGGCCTTGCTGAAGTTCAGCGACCCGTTGAGCGCCTGGCCGATGCTCGCGTCCCCGGTCTCGGCGATGCGCAGCGCCGGGTAGCGGGCCTGCACGCCCGCCACCGCGTGGTTGAGCGTGGTGGCGGCCTGGTCGAGGTCGGTGACGTTGCCTGGCACCTGGAACCTGACCACGGCGCTGCGCCCGTCCTTGGACACCAGTCCCTGCGACCCGGCTGTCAGCGGCGACTGGATACCGGTCGCGTCCTGCGGCAGCGCGGCCAGCGCCGCCGTTACCTGGGCGGCGGCCTGGCGCATGGCCGGGTCGCCGGCGAACGTCGCGCCTGGCGACTTGGCCTGGATGAGGACGATCTCGGCGGCCGCGTTGTACTGCGCGGGCGCGGCCGCGCTGAGTGCCCGCTCGGCCTGGCCCGCCTGGCCCGCGTCGTAATTCGGCAGGTTCCGGGAGCCGAGCGCCTGGCCGCCGATGAAGACGACGGCGACGAGCAGCAGCCAGCTGATGACCACGGTCTTGCGGTGCCCGGCGCTCCAGCCGGCGACGCGTTCGGTCAGATTCGGCCGGCTACGGCGCCGTACGGGCTCGGCGGGCGGGTCGTGAGCTTCCTGGTACCGCGATTTAGGGGATACTGAAGTACCCGGCTGGCGCATGACAGCCTTCTTTCTGCTGGCGTGGAGGGACGGTTCAGTGGTGTGCACTAAGGCCGCGGTCTGGTCCCCGCCCGTGAGCTGGACCCTCATGGGCGGGGACGGTAACTAGCTTCCGTTCGGTATAGCTCTCTCGAGCAGCCCCTGTCGGTCCGCGGCTTCTGACTCGGTCAGCGGGCCGGGACCGCTGAGTACTTCTTTTGCCTCCCTGAGCGGGTCGGCGGGCGTGCCGAGCAGCGAGCGGGCGGCCGTGACGTGCGCGCGGACGGTTGCGACGACGACGTAGTTGAAGGCCAGGAAGAGGACGAGGGACACGAGCGCCGCGAGCAGCGCCTTGGGCAGCGTGTCAATGTAGAAGCCGTAACCGGGGCTGCCGTGCGGGCCGTGGGGGAAGTAGCCGAGCGCGTACCCGTGGAACCGGACGTTGTTGACGCTTTGCCAGGGAGCCCAGTACCAGACGGGCAGCGTGATCCCCGCGAGGAACACCAGCCACACCGTCAGCACGATCAGGTCAAGCAGCGCCAGCGGGATGAACAGGCCGATCAGGTAGGCGACGTCGCGCCAGGTGGCGGGATCGCGCCAGCGGGCCGAGAACCGCGCGACCAGGCCGGCCGCCGCGGGCGTGCGGTAGTCCGCCGTCACATCGCCGCAGAACGGGCGCAGCCGGGCCCGTTCGACGTTGGCGCACCACTGGATGACGACTGCCGCGGCCAGCAGCAGCGGCAGCCCGGCCAGGGTGATGCCGAGCGCCGCGCCGGTGAGCGCCGCGGTCAGCGCGACCGAAAACAGCAACCAGCCGACGAACTGGTAGGCCAGCAGGTACCAGGCCCCCGACCACAGGTCGCGGGACAGCAGCAGCCGGACGGGGTCGCGGCGCAGGCTCAGCGTGATCATCCGACGTCCCGCATCAGCTGTTCGACGGCGTCGACGTGCTCGCTGAGCTTGGCCATCTCGCTGCGCAGGCCGGCCATGTTCGCCACTGCCTCTTCGGCCAGCTTGCGGTAGGAGGCCATCGCGACGGCGTCGGCGCGGTGCCGCTGAAGCCGGTAGTAGTTCCAGACGACGACCGCGATCGTCGCGCAGATCGGGATAAAGACGGCCGCGACGATGCCGATCGCCGAGTAGTTCGTTCCGCTTGCTGCCAGTGTTGCTGCCGTAGCTGTCACTTGTCGCTCTCCTCCAGGTCGAGAGCTTGCGCCTCGTTGCCGTTTGTGTTGTCTTCCGCGAGCGCGCGGACGACGGTCTCGGCCGTCACCCGCACCTCGAAGGGGACCAGTTCGAAGTACTTCATCGCCTTGCCGTCGGCCGACAGCTCCAGGCTGCCCGCCACCATCCCGGCCTTCTCGAGCCGGTCGAGGTGCATGTAAAGCAGCGGCCTCGACATGCCGAGCCGACGGGCCAGCTCGCTCACGTGCACCCGGCCCCCCGTCAGCTCCGCGATGATGCGCAGCCGCAGCGGATGGCCGATCGCGGTCAGGGCCGCGAGAAGCTCTTCGCTAGTCACTGTTTCATCCACCATCTATCACCTGTCAGACAAAACTTACATGTGATGGGCGGGCGTGGCAACTGCGTTTCTGGCGGTGCCCAGTTCCTGACGGGCGCCACCCTGAACGTGCTCAACTCGATCAGCAAGACCCTGGCCGGGGCGCTGCCTGCGATCGAGAGTCAGGACTGGAGCGTGTCCTATGCCCGGCTGCTGGTTCTCACTGGTCAGGAGGCTCTCGCGCGGTTGACCGTCCGCATGCACATCCCCCTGCCGACATAGTGGGCTGGAGCAGCGACAGCATGGAAGAGACAGCCAGGAAAATCGAGTTCCTCGCTGCCTCCGAGGCGGCCGGTCAAACGCGCGGGAAGCCGGCGAATGCGATGACCACGCCGGAGGAGCCGGTCATTCGAACCGATCGCATCAAGAAGGTCTGACGGCTGCGCGGCGGCGCCGGCCATCGTCCGGCTGCACCGGGTTCACCCGCTGGCGACGGATTTGAAGAAGGTGTAGCAGAAGACGCCGTCGGGCTCGGCGGTGCGGAGCAGGTCGCGGATGCCCCCGTCGAAGCGGTCGGGGGCGATAAGGCCGGCCGCGAGTGCGGGCTCGCGGATGCCCTCGATCATCGCGGTGAACGTCTTGCGGATGAAACCGTCGACGAGCTCGGGGTGGCCGGCGTCGACGTAGACCATCCGCGGGGAGACTGCCACGTCGCGAAAACCGGACTCGGTCAGCAGCGGGTACAGCCGGCGGCCGATCAGGGCGTCCCCGCCGGCATTGCGCTGCAGCGTCACCTGGCAGGCGATCGCGTCGCGGGCGGCCGCGCTGTCGGGGTGGAAGTAGGCCGAGCCGTGATCGCCCTCGATCACGGTGATCGTGCCGCCGGGCTTCAGCATCGCGCGGAGCCGACGCAGTGCTTCGGCGGGCCGGTCCAGGTGCTCGAGCAGGAAGCAGACGAAGACGTGGTCGAACTGGCCGGCCGCGAGCGGGCCGTCAGCGCGCGGCAGCGTGTAGACGTCTGCCTGGGTAAACGTGATATCCGCCAGGCCAGCGTCGTCAGCGCGCCTGCGGGCGGCGGCGAGCGACTCCGCTGAGCGGTCGATGGCGGTGAGCACCGCTCCCGGGCTGCGTCCGGCGACGGTCAAGGTCTGGGCGCCCACGCCGCAGCCCACTTCGAGGATCGCGCTGCCGGCCGGGAAGCCGGTGTCGGCGTGCAGCAGCTCCGACAGGGTGCCGGCCTGGTCGTGCAGCCTGGCGTTCTCCGCGGTGTGGTAGCCGTGCACGTACTGGTCGAACATCGTCATCGTCTCGATCACCTTCATGAGCAGTTCGGCGTCCTCGGCCGGAGGCTGGCCGAGGTGGTCGCGGTCCGGGTCGTCAAGCGCGCCGAGGGCGGCCGCCAGCCGGTCGCGCAGCAGGCCGCGGCGGTGCAGGTCCGCGTCGAGCTCGGCCAGGTGCGCGCGCAGGGTGGTCGCCGCCGAGTCGGGGTCACGGCGGTCGAGGAGCGCCTTGACCTGCCCGAGCCGCAGGCCGGCCTGACGCAACGCCATGGCCTGGTAAAGCCGGGTGATGTCGCCGGGACCGTAGCGGCGGTGCCCGGCCGCTGTCCTGGCCGGGGTGACCAGTCCGAGCTCTTCCCAGTGGCGCAGCATGCGTTGCGACAGCCCCGTCGCCAGCGCCAGCTCGCCGACTGTCCAGCCGGCCGCGCGAGCGTCGCCTCGCCCCGAAGAACCCATGCCTGAACGGTAAGACCTGACACTGTGTGAAGTGCAAGTCGCCGGCGGGCCGCGGCGCTGATCTAGCTCGCCGGGCTTATCACCCGGCGGCGCGCGGGGTGACGAGCCCGGCCTGATAGGCGAAGACCACGAGCTGCGCCCGGTCACGCGCGCCGAGCTTGATCATCGCCCGGCTGACGTCGGTCTTGGCGGTGGCGGGGCTGAGCACCATGCTGTCGGCGATCTCGTCGTTGGAAAGCCCGTGTGCGACCAGGGCAACGACCTCCCGTTCCCTGTTGGTGAGGCTTTCCATCCCGGCGGCGGCCGTGGCGTCGGGCGGCCGGGCGACGAACTCGCTGATCAGGCGACGGGTCACGGCCGGCGAGAGCAGCGCGTCGCCGCGGGTGACGACGCGCAGCGCCTGCAGCAGCCCGGCCGGCTCGGTGTCTTTGAGCAGGAAGCCGCTCGCTCCGGCGCGCAGCGCCCGGAAGATGTACTCGTCAAGGCCGAAGTTGCCTCCGCTCGCACGCCGCGACGGCGGCCGGTGCGGCTTCGTCGGCGGCGGTCCAGCTGCACGCGCTCTCGGTCGGTTTCGACCGGGCCTTCCTCGTCGCCGCCGCGATTTCCCTGCTTATGCTCGTCGTCGCGGTAGCCATGATCCGCGTATCGCGGTCGGACCTCGCCGGTCACTGACGCCCGCGGCCCGGAAATTACGACCGGACCCAGCTCTCGCGCTCGCCGTCCCGCAAGGTAACGACGGCTTGGTCGAAGAACTGGATCCGGTCGTCCGGGCCGGCTCGCCGCACCCGCCGCCGCGTCGGGCCGCACGAAACGGAAGCCTGGTGTGCGCAGGTTAGGTCGCCCTCGTTCTGTAGGCGCGGTTTGTTTTCGCTTATCGGCTAGGATCGCCCGGTGCCTGATGCCCTCCCCGATTCCCGTCTCGCCGCCGGGCCGCCCGGTACCGGGGCGGGGATTTTCGCCGGCGTCAGCGCCGCCCCGTCGCTGTGGCCGCATCAGGAGCGGGCGCTGCGGGCCTTCGCTGCCGACCAGGCCGCCGGTGACCGTTCGACGTATCTGGTGGTGCCTCCCGGAGGAGGCAAGACCCTGATCGGTCTCGAGTGCGCGCGGCAGGCGGGCCGTCCCACCCTCGTCTTGTGCCCGAACACCGCGATTCAGGCGCAGTGGATGGCGCAGTGGCACGCGCGCTTCGCGCCGCCGGCGGGAGCACGGGCGACCGACAGCCGAGACCTGCCGACCGCGCTCACGGTTTTGACGTACCAGGCCGTCGCGTCCTTCGAGCCGGCTGGCGGCGAGGCCAACGGCAGCGGCAACGGCGGCGCGGATGCGGCGTCCGTCTCCGGCGCCGCGGGCCCGTCGCACCCGGGGCGGCGGCTGTCCGATCAGGAACTGCTCGCTTCCCTGCACCCGAACGGCCAGCGCCTGCTCGCCACCCTCAAGGCGGCCGGGCCGGCCACGCTGATCCTGGACGAATGCCATCATCTGCTGGAGATGTGGGGACGGCTGCTGCTGGCGATCATCGGCGAGCTGCCCGACCCCCGGCTCATCGGGCTGACCGCCACCCCGCCGCACATGATGACGGCCGAGCAGGCCGCGCTGCACCGGGAGTTGTTCGGAGCGGTGGACCTGGAGGTGTCCGCGCCCGCGCTGGTGCGCGACGGGCACCTCGCCCCGTATCAGGAGCTGGCCTGGTTCACGACGCCGACGCCGGCTGAGGCTGACTACATCGGCAGCCAGGCGCTGCGGTTCGCCGAGCTGCGCGCCGGTCTTCTCGACCCGGGGTTCGCCAGCCTGCCGTTCCTGGCCTGGCTGCAGCAGCGGGTGGTTGAACGGCGTGCCGCCGACACCGGCGCGCAGCTGTCCTGGGAGCACTTCGCCAAGGATCAGCCTGCCCTCGCGGACGCCGCGCTGCGGCTGCACTGCGACGGGATGCTGCCGCTTCCCGACGGGGCGGTACTCAGGGAGCAGCACCGGCACCCGCCGGCGGCCGAGGACTGGGTGGCGCTGATCGGTGACTACAGCAAGCACTGCCTGCTGCCAGGCGCGGACGCGGCGGACCCGGACGCGGCCGCGCGTGACAAAGCGGCGTACGAGGCGATCAGGACCGCGCTGCCGTCGATCGGGTACCGGCTGACCCGGGCCGGAATCCGGGCGGCGGAGTCGCCGGTGGACCGGGTGCTTGCCCGGTCGGCGAGCAAGTCCTCCGCGGCAGCGGAGATCCTGCGGGCTGAGTACTGCGAGCTCGGCGACCAGCTCCGCGCACTCGTGCTCACCGACTTCGCGGAGGCCGGCGGTACCATTCCGGCCGCGCTTACCGGGGTGCTCGACGAGGGCGCGGGCGGGGCACTGCTCACTCTCGCTCAGCTGCTTGACGACGATATCACCGCGAGTCTCGATCCGGTGCTGGTGACCGGCCAGCGGGTGGCGTGCGGTGCGGCTACGGCGCTGGCGCTCGCCGCCTGGCTCCGGGAGACGGCGCCGGACCTGGCGGCCACTGCGAGCCCGGCCGATCCCGCGGGGATAGCCGCCGTCAGCGGCGGCCCCGGCTGGCAGCCGCGCCGCTACGTGCCGCTTGTCACCAGGTTCTTTACCGAGGGCCGTACCCGTGCCCTGGTGGGAACACGGGCGCTGCTCGGCGAGGGGTGGGACGCACCGGCGGTCAACGTGACCGTCGACCTGACGGCCGCGACCACCCCCACGGCGGTGGTCCAGGCACGCGGCCGGGCGCTGCGCCGGGACGCGGGCTGGCCGGAAAAGGTCGCGGACAACTGGGCGGTGGTCTGCGTCACCGACGAGCACCCGAAAGGCGCGGCCGACTACGAACGCTTCGTCCGCAAGCACGACCGCTACTTCGCGCTGGCCGAAACCGGCGACATCGCCTCGGGGGTGTCGCACGTGGATCCCGGCCTGTCGCCGTTCGAACCGCCCGCCGCCACGGCGGTCGCCGGGCTGAACGCGCGGATGCTGATCCGGGCCGGCGACCGGGCATCGTCGCGGGAACTGTGGCACCTCGGCGAGCCGTACGCCGACGAACCGGTCGCGACCGTGGTGGTGGCCTCCGGCCGCCCGCTCGGGCTGGGGCGCGCGGCGGTTCCGGCCGTGTTCGAGGACGCCGACATGGGCCGCCCGGGGACCGGCGAGCCGGTCGCCGGGCGGCGAGGACCGGTCGCGCGCGCGTTCCGCACCGTGGTGTGGTTCGTGCTCGGGGTGACCGCCCGGCGAGCCCGCGTGATCACCGGGGCGACGGCCTCGGGGAGCTTCGCCGACATGGCCGCGGCGACGGCGGACGCGCTGCGGGACGCCGGGCTGGTGACCCGCGGGGCGGACGACGTGCGGATCGAACCGCTGCCTGACGGGCAGTACCGGGCGCGGCTGGCCGGCGTGCCGGCCGGCGAGTCCGCCACGTTCGCCGCGGCGCTCGACGAAGTTCTCTCGCCGCTTGCCCATCCCCGGTACATCGTGCCGCGGCTGTTCGTCGCGCCGCCCGCCGACCGGCGCGCGGCCAGGAGGCTCGCACGCGGCGCGGCGCCGGCGCCGGCTGAGGACGGCGGCGGGCCGGCCACGGTCGTTTACCACGCGGTGCCCTCGGTCCTGGGCGGGAACGTCAAGCTGGCCAGGGCCTTCGCCGCCGCGTGGACCGCGCGGGTCAGCCCGGGGGAGATGCTGTACACCGGCTCTCCCGAGGGCACCGGCATCCTGGTCGCGCAGCGCGGTGACGACCCGTTCGACGTGACGACGCAGATCCGCACGCTCTGGCATTAGCCGCGCGACAGCAGCTCTTCTGACTACCCGCTTCCCTTTGCCGTCCGAGTATTTACGTCGCGTATACACTCAGAGTATAGTCGCCAGCATGAGCGTTCCTCTTACTCTGCTCGGGCTGCTCGAACGTGAGCCCAGCCACGGGTACGACCTGAAACGGGACTACGACGCCTTCTTCGGGCGGGGCAAGCAGCTGCCGTTCGGTCAGGTGTATGCCACCCTCGGGCGGCTCGCGCGGGACGGCAAGGTCACCGCCGGGGGCACCGAGCCGGGGGACGGGCCCGACCGGAAACGCTACGAGATCACCACGGACGGCCGCGGCGACGTCGACGCGTGGCTCGCCGAGCCCGTCGAGCCCGAGCCGCACCTGCAGACCGTGCTGTTCGCCAAGGTGACGCTCGCGCTCATGCTCGGCAAGCCCGCCGAGGCCTACCTGGACGCGCAGCGCGCCGCTCATCTGCGCCGCATGCAGCAGCTCACACAGCTCAAGCGGACCGGCCCCCTGGTCGACGTGCTCCTCGCCGACCACGCCCTCTTCCACCTGGAGGCAGACCTCCGGTGGATCGACCTCACGTCAGCGCGGCTGGCGGAACTAGCTGAGGCGGTACGGAAGCGATGAACACCCCCGCGGTCACGGACGGTTGCCTGATCGGGGCCCGTGATGTCGTCAAGACGTTCGGCGCGACGGCCGCACTGCGCGGCGCCAGCGTGAGCGCCGCCAGAGGCGAGATCCTGGCGATCATGGGGCCGAGCGGCTCCGGCAAGTCGACCCTGCTGCACTGCCTGGCGGGCATCTTCGCGCCCGATCAGGGCGAGGTGACCTTCGACGGCCAGCGGCTCGACACGCTGAGTGAGGCCGAGCGGACCAAGCTCCGGCGGACCAAGTTCGGGTTCGTGTTCCAGTTCGGGCAGCTGGTGCCGGAACTCACCGCGGCCGACAATGTGGCGCTGCCGCTGCTGCTCAACCGGACGAGGCGGAAGGTGGCCTACAAGACCGCCGACGCCTGGCTCGACAAGCTCGGTATCGGCGACAAGGGCGGCCGGCGGACCGGCGAGCTGTCCGGGGGAGAGGCACAGCGGGTCGCGGTCGCCCGGGCACTGGCGCTCGCGCCAGGCGCCGTCTTCGCCGATGAGCCGACTGGGTCGCTTGACTCGCTGACCGGCGAGAAGGTCATGGACCTGATGACCGGGCTGGCCCGCGAGCAGGGCACCACGGTCGTCATCGTCACCCACGACGTGCGGGTGGCCGCCTACGCCGACCGGGTTGTCATGGTCCGCGACGGCCTCGTCACCTCCGACTTCGGGTCGGTCCCGGCCACGGCGGCGAGCCGGGCCAGCGGCCCGGCGGAGAGCCGGGCCCAGAGCCCGGCCAGCGGCCCGGCGGCTAGCTCCGCGAAAGCAGCGCAGTAATGCTGCGGCTCGGCCTGCGGCTGACGCTGCACAGCGGGCGCGAGGCGATGGTCAGGCTGCTGATCACCGCCGCCGCGGTGGCGGCCGGCGTCGTGCTGCTGCTTGGCGTGCTGGCCGAACTGCACGCTTACCAGGACAACGCCTATCGGCAGTGCTGGTCGTGCACGACCGGCTCGAGCGTGCCCGCCGCGCTGCCCGCGCACGGTGAGCTGTGGAACGACAGCGTCGACTACTACCAGGGCCAGACGCTTTCACGGCTTGACGTCGCCGCGCTCGGCCCGCACGCTCCGGTCCCGCCGGGCATCTCGAAGCTGCCGGCACCCGGCACCTACTACGCCTCCCCGGCACTGGCGGCACTCCTCAAAACGGTGCCCGCGGACCAGCTCGGCGACCGCTTCCCTGGCAAGCTGGCCGGGACGATCGGCCAGGCGGCCCTGCACGGAACCGGCGACCTGGTGATCTACGTCGGCTACACGCCCGCCGCGCTCAGCAAGGTCGACGGCACCCAGTGGGTGACCTCAATCTTCACCGGCGCGGGGCAGCAGGTGTGGACCGCCTTCTTCAAGGATGCCTTCTACGTGGGCCTGCTGGCCGTGCTGCTCCCCGTTCTGGTGCTGATCAGCACCGCGACCCGGCTGGCGGCTGACCGGAGAGAAGAACGCTTCGCCGCGCTGCGGCTGGTCGGGGGCACGCCGGGCGACATCAGGCTGGTCGCGACCATCGAGGCGGTCGTGAGCTCGTTCGCCGGCGCGGTCCTTGGCACGGTCATCTTCCTGGCCGTGCGGCCAGTGCTGGCGGGGGCCGCGCTGCTCGGGACTCCGTACTTCGAGTCCGAACTCACGCCGACCGTGACCGGGTATGTCGCGATCCTGCTGATCGTGCCGGCCGCGGCGGCCGTGGCGGCGCTGTTCGCGCTGCGCCGGGTGCAGATCTCGCCGCTCGGCGTGAGCCGCCGGGCCACGCCCAGCCCGCCGGGGCTCTGGCGGCTGACCGTCCTCGCTCTCGGCCTCGGCCTGTATGTCTACGGGCTGTCGGTCACCACCCGCAACGGGATCGGCAAGGTGACCTATCCGGGGCTGCTGCTGACGATGATCGGCCTGGTGATCGCGGGCCCGCTGCTCACGGCGTGGGCTGCGCGGCTGTTCGGCGGGAGTGCCAACGGATCGTCCGTGCTGCTGGCGACGCGGCGGCTGGCCGACAACCCGCGGGGCGCGTTCCGGTCGGTGACCGGCCTGGTGCTCGCGGTCTTCCTGGGCACGATGGTGGGGACGCTGGTGCCCGCGGTGAACGCGACCGAGGGGACACCGGCCGCGGGCGCGCTCAGCAACATCCTGGTCGGCTCCGTCGGACTGTCAGCGCCGGCCGGGCAGAAGCTGATCAGCGGGATCAGCGCGGTCCCCGGTGCCACCGTGTACCCGCTGTACCTGTCGCAACCGGTCGACCAGGTAAAGCAGGCGAAGGCGCAGGGCGCCAAGCCCGGAGCGGCCAACGGCAGAAACTCCGGCCCGGGCGGCCAGGCGACTGTCCAGCAAGGCAGCGCAAAGACTCTGACCGGCGGCACCGTCGCGGTGAGCTGCGCCACCATGCGCGCAATCGCCGTCCTCGGCACCTGCGCGCCCGGCCTGACCGCAGTGCAGACCGATGACAGCAGCGTCTTCGACGACAACCCGCTGGACAACACGAAGCCGTTCGTCAGCACCGCCGACGCGGCCTATGTCGGCGACCTGGCCGCGCTGCCGCTGCAGGCGGTCCTGGTCCGGACGGCCAGCCACGCAGCGCTTGAGCGGGTCCGCACCTACCTCGCGGTAAACGCGCCACCGCAGACGGGCGGCGGGCTCGGCGCGTCACCGACGCCGCCGCGAACATTCGGCGAGACGCTGGACATCAGGTACGCCAACGCCAACGCGGTCGAGAAGATCATGTTCGCCGCCGTCGCGCTGACGCTGATCGTGGCCGGGTGCAGCCTCGCGGTCGCGGCCGGCGGCGGTCTGGTAGACCGCAAGCGCCCGTTCACCCTGCTGCGGGTGAGCGGGACCCCCGTCGGCGTGCTGTCCAAGGTCGTGCTGCTTGAGGCGGCGATCCCGCTGGCTGCGGCGACCGTGCTGACAGCGGCGATCGCGTACGGGACATCCCTGCTCGCGTTCGTACGGCTGGCACCAGTCGGCACCGCGATCCCGCAGCTCGGCCGCGACTATTACACGCTCATGGGAGCGGGCCTGGTCGTCGCCTTCGGCGTCATCACGCTGACGCTCCCGCTGCTGCGGCGGATGACCGCGCCAGGCGGCGTCCGCTTCGAATAGGGGGCATGATGGTGGATCGTCAGGCGCACTCCGTTGCTCCTGACGATCCACCATCTTCTTCAGGCGGGCCCTGCCGTTTCCGTTGACGCGCGTGCACCCGTCTCCTAAAGTGCTAGTTAACTAAGACATTAGGAGACAGGATCATGATTAGCTTCCGGGTGGACTCGCGGTCGGGGGTGCCGCCTTACCTGCAGCTGGTGCAGCAGGTGAGGCAGGCGCTGCGGACGGGCGTGCTCGACGTGGGCGACCAGCTTCCGACGGTGCGGGAGGTTGTCGCGGAGGTGGCGGTCAATCCCAACACCGTGCTCAAGGCCTACCGCGACCTGGAACGCGAGGGATTGGTCGAGGCGCGGGCCGGGCACGGCACGTTCGCGCGGCGGCGGCCCGCCGGCCCGCCGCCGACCACCCACTCCCGGCTTGGCCGGTCGCTGGCCCGCTGGGTCACCGAAGCGCGTGACGCCGGCCTTGACAACGAGGCGATGGAGTCGCTGCTCCGCGGAACGCTGCAGGCGCTGGACGGTTCTGACGCCGGCCAGGCCGGGCAGGCCGGGCACGCCGGCCACGCCGGGCAGGCCGGGCACGCCGGGCAGGAGATCGCGTGAACGAGCAGCGAGGCCGTCTCGCGGCGGTCCCCCAGCAGGACGGCGGACCCGCTATCCCCCGGCAGGACGACGGACCCGCCGCGCCCCCGGCGATCGAGACCCGCGCGCTGACCAAGCGGTACCGGCGTGTCACCGCCTTGAGCGACTGCTCGGTGACCGTCCCTGAGGGCCGGATCTGCGCGCTCATCGGCCCGAACGGCGCAGGCAAGTCCACCCTGCTACGGCTGCTGGCCGGCCTCGCGGGGCCGACTAGCGGGTCGGTGGCGATCCTGGGCGAGGAGCCCCGCCAGGATCCGGCGTTCCTGGCCAACGTCGGGCTGCTGGCGCAGGAGGTCCCGCTGTACCGGCGGCTGTCGGCCGAGGACCACATCAAAGCCTGCGGCCACCTGAACGGCCGGTGGGACGCGGACGCGGCCCGCGCCCGGCTGCGCGAACTCGGAGTGCCCGTGGACCGCGCGGTCGGCACGCTCTCCGGCGGGCAGCGGGCACAGGTCGGGCTGTCACTCGCGCTGGCCAAGCGGCCGCGGGTGCTGCTGCTCGACGAGCCCGTGGCGGCGCTCGACCCGCTCGCCAGGCGGCATTTCCTCGGCACGCTGACCGCCGCCGTAGCGGAGGCCGAGGGCGCGCTCACCGTCGTGCTTTCCTCGCACCTGGTGGCCGAGCTTGAACGAGTCTGCGACCACATAGTCCTGCTCGCCGGGTCCCGGGTGCAGCTCTGCGGTGACATCGACGAGGTGCTGGAAGAGCACAAGGTGCTTGTCGGCCCGCGCAAGGACACGTCGGCGCTTGAGTCGGCGCACACGGTCGTGCACGCCGTGCGGACGGACCGGCAGGCGACCATGCTCGTGCGGCTCCGCGGCCCCGTCCTCGATCCCGCCTACCAGGTCAGCGACGTGTCGCTTGAAGAGCTCGTACTCGGTTACATGGGCGCCTCGGCCCCCGCCTACGCACACCTGTCGACGGTTGGAGAAGATCAGTGACCTGGCTCATCTGGCGGCAGCACCGGACCCAGACGGCCGTCATCGCCGCTGTGCTCGCCGCCTTCGCCGTCCTGGTGGTAATCACGGGCCTGCAGATGGCCTCGGTATTTCACGCGAGCCTGGCGCAGTGCGCGGCCAAGGGCGGCTGCCGGTTCCCGTCGGACACCCCCGTCCTCGGCAGCGGCCCGGTCGGCGTCCTGATCGAGTTCACCCTGGCGGTGCCGGCCCTGCTCGGCATGTTCCTGGGGGCACCGCTTGTGGCCGGCGAAACGGAGACCGGCACCAGCCAGTTCATCTGGACGCAGTCGGTGCCACGGCGCCGGTGGCTCGCCGTCAACGTCGGCTGGCTGCTGGTCGCGGCCGTTGTCTGGGGCGGAGCCGTCTCGGCCCTCGTCACCTGGTGGTCTGGGCCGAGGAACGCTGTCTCCCTGAACGCGTTCAACCCCGGCACCTTCGACGTCCAGGGCGTTGTCCCCGTCGCGTACTCGGTATTCGCGATGGCGCTCGGCATCGCGGCGGGGGCCGTGATACGCCGGTCGGTGCCGGCCCTTGGCGTGACCCTTGGCGGCTACTTCGCCGTCCGCCTCGCGATCATGGGCTGGTTCCGCAGGTATTACCTGCCCCCGGTCACCACCAATTACGGCCTTAACGACAACTACCTGCCGAAGGGCGCCTTCTGGCAGTACTCCCAGGGCATCATCACGCCGCACGGCCCGGTCCAGCCCGCGAACGGCGCCCCGGGGATCGGGTTCGTCGGCCTGCCGGCCGGCGACGTTCCCGCCGCCTGCAAGATCTCGTCGCCCCAGCTGTACTCCTGCCTGGCCGACCACGGCTACCACGCCTTCATCACGTACCAGCCGGCCAGCAGGTACTGGGCGTTCCAGTCGATCGAGAGCGGGATCTTCGTGGTGCTCGCCGCCCTGCTCATCGCGGCCGCGTTCGCCGTCGTCCGCCGGCGCGACGCTTAGCCCGCTGGCCCGCTGGCCCGCTGGCCCGCTGCCTGCTCGCCGCCGGCGGGCAGACAGCGAGCAGGCCGCGAGCAGGCGGCATGCGGAGGAGAGCCTTGCCGCATGTTTTGACCTAGTATAAATTCTTCCCTAAATGGTGGTACCAAGGGAGGTCCTCATGGCCGTCGGCGACGCAGCTTCAAGTCAGGCCTCCGCGGGCAACCCGCTGGATAACCCGGCGTTCCTGGTGGCCCCGCAGGCCATCTTCCCCGGGCTGCGCGCCCAGGGCGCGCTCGCCCTTGGTGACCGCGGTGTGCTGCTTACCCGCAGCGCCGACATCGCCGCGCTGCTGACCGATCCCGAGGTGTTCTCGTCGGGTATGTCGACGACCGCGACCGGCACCGAGCGGCCGCTGATCCCGCTGCAGATCGACCCGCCCGAGCACCGGCAGTACCGGCGCATCCTTGACCCGCTGTTCTCGCCCCAGCGGGTCAAGGCGATGGAAGGCGCCGTGGCCGAACTGGCGCGGGCCCTCATCGGGGAGATCGCCGCCGGCAGCGAAGTGGACTTCGTCAAGCAGTTCTCCGTGCAGTTCCCGTCCCAGGTCTTCCTCGCGCTGCTCGGCCTGCCGCTCGCCGAACTGCCCCGGTTCCTCGAGCTGAAGGACGGCTTCATCCGGCCGGAGTCGATCACCGGCAAGCCCCGCAGGCACGAGGACTCGATCGCGCTGCTGAAGCAGACCGCCGCCTCGATCTATGCCTACTTCGACGCCGTGATCACCGGCCGGCAGGCCCATCCCGGCGACGACATCATCAGCTCGTTCCTGGAAGCCGAGGTCGACGGCGCCCGCCTGAGCCGCGAGGACATCCTCGACATCTGTTTCCTGTTCCTCGTGGCTGGCTTGGACACCGTCTCGGCTTCCCTCGACTGCATGATGCTGCACCTCGCCCTTCATCCAGAACGGCAGCAGGCCCTCATGGACGACCCGACGCTGATCCCCAACGCCGTGGAAGAGCTGCTCAGGTGGGAGTCGCCGGTGATGATGGTGGTGCGTTTCGCGACGCAGGACACCGAGATCGCCGGCTGCCCGGTGCGCAAGGGCCAGGTCGTGACGGCGCTGCTCGGTGCCGCCAACACCGACGAAGAGACGGTGTCCGACCCCGAGGTGGTGCGCTTCGACCGGGACGTGAACCGGCACATCGCCTTCGGCCGTGGCATTCACCGCTGCCTCGGGTCGCACCTGGCCCGGCTTGAGCTGCGCGTCGCGCTGCGCGAGTGGCACGCCAGGATCCCCGGGTACCGGGTGCCTGACGGCTTCCAGCCGTCGTTCACCACGTCGATCCGCTCGCTGGTCACGCTACCGCTGCTGCTAGGCCCGTCTGACTGACAGGCGGGTGTCCCGCGACCGGCGGACGTCCCGCGACCGGCGGACGGGTGATGACATAGTGAGCAGATGCACCTGCTTCCCGCGGAGCTGTCCGGCCGCCGCGTCATCGACGGCGAGCGCGTCTGCCATGCGATTGAGGCCCTGGGCCCCCCGGCCGGCATCCAGGCGCGCGCCAAGACGTTCGCGCTCCTCGGCGACCCCACCAGGCTTTCGCTGCTGACCTGTATCAAGGCGGCCGGGCCGATCAGCGTGTCCGACCTCGCGGCGGCGACGGGCCTGAACGACGCGACCGTCTCGCAGACGCTCAGGTACCTGCGCGCGGCAGAAGTCGTCCGGGCCGAGCGCGACGGCCGGGTAATCCGCTACCAGCTGGCGGACGGCCCGGTCGCGGAGCTGCTCGACACCTGATCATCTGCTCAGACTTGACCTTATTGCGGACATCGATATACGTTGCCGGTGGTCCCGGTAACCCCGGGGCGGCAGCCATGCAAGCGAAGTCCGGTGTGAGCCCGGCACTGTCCCGCAACGGTAAAGCCCCTTAACGGGGACGAGTCCGGTCGCCTCGCCTGGCCTGCCTGTGAATACCAGTCCTCGGAAGAAGGGCGGATTCATGGCGCTTACCGCTGCCAGGTCCCGGCTGCACATCATCCGCGGGGCACTGTCCCCCCGGGAGTGGGGCCGCTTCGGCGCGATGCTCGCCTTCATCCTGGCGGTCAACGCGGCGGGCTGGGGCATCTTCCTGCTGTACGTACTGCCGCACCACTTCAGCTACAAGGGCGAGGGAAACAGCGCGGGCCTGGGCGTCGGCATCGGCGTGGCGATCACCGCCTGGTTCCTCGGCTTCCGGCACGCCTTCGACGCCGACCACATCTCCTGCATCGACAACACCACCCGCAAGCTGATGGCCGACGGCAAGCGGCCGCTCGGCAGCGGATTCTTCTTCTCGTTCGGTCACTCGACGGTCATCGTGGGAGTCGGCGTCGGCATCACCTTCGCCGCGCGGGCGGTTTTCGGTGCGGTGGTCAACCCGGACTCCGCCTACGAGACCGCGGGCGGGGCCATCGGCACCACGCTCTCCGCAGGCTTCCTCTACCTGATCGCCCTGCTCAACCTGATCGTGCTGGCCGGGATCTTCAAGGTGTTCCGCGAGATGCGGCAGGGCACCTACAACGAGATCGAGCTCGAGGCCCAGCTGCAGGCCCGCGGGCTGATGTACCGCTTCTTCGGCCGGTTCATGAGGTCGATCAACCACACCTGGCAGCTCTACTTCGTCGGCCTGGTGTTCGGCATCGGCTTCGACACCGCCACCGAGGTAGTGCTGCTGGCGGCGACGACCTACGCGGCCCTGCAAGGGCTCCCTTACTTCGCGGTGCTGGCGCTGCCCTTCCTGTTCTCAGGCGGCATGATGCTGTTCGACACACTCGACGGTGCATTCATGAACTTCGCTTACGGCTGGGCCTTCGCCAAGCCGGTGCGGAAGGTCTACTACAACCTCGTCATCACCGCGCTGTCCATCGGAGCCGCGTTCATCGTCGGCACCATCGAGATCCTCGGCATCCTCACGACCGAGTTCCACCTCAGCGGCTCCTTCTGGGACCTGATGGCGAACTTCGACATCAACACGGCCGGATTCTGCATCGCCGGGATGTTCGTCGCCGTCTGGGCGGTCGCGCTCATCTACTGGCGCGTCGGCAACGTCGAGACCAAGTGGACGGCCAACGTCGCGCCAGCGGCAGCGGGCACGGAACCGGCTGACACCGGGCCAGCCAACACAGGCGCAGCCAACATCGGTCCCGCCGACACGGTGCCGCGCTAGCCGCCTGGGGTACTTCTGGGTCATGACCGCCGACGGTCCCGGCCACGAGCACGAGTACGGACATGAGTCGCACTCACACGAGCACCACCCCCACCCTGAGCACCAGGCGCA
>DASYAD010000261.1:0-5502 GCA_036501515.1 Trebonia sp.
CAAGCGCGACACCCAGGCGCGGGACGCACTCAGCAAGGGCCGCGAGGATCTCGCGCGCGCCGCCCTGCAGAACAAAGCCCAGCTGACCGGCCAGTACGCCGACCTGGAGACGCAGTTCGCCTCACTGCAGGAGCAGGAGGAGAAGCTGACCCTCGCCTCGCAGCGGCTCGACGCCAAGGTGCAGGCCTTCCGCACGCGGAAGGAGACCATCAAGGCGACCTACACCGCGGCCGAGGCGCAGACCAGGATCAACGAGGCGTTCTCCGGCATCTCCGAGGAGATGGGCGACGTCGGCCTCGCGATCCAGCGCGCCGAGGACAAGACCGCGCAGATGCAGGCGCGCGCGGGCGCGATCGACGAGCTCCTCGCCTCCGGTGCCCTTGAGGACCACGTGGGCGGCGGCACGGACTCCATTCAGGCGGAGCTCGACAAGATCGGCGCGAGCAGCGACGTCGATTCCGAGCTTGCCCGCATGAAGGGCGAGATCTCCGCCAACGCGCCCCGGCAGATCGAGGGCAACGGGTCCGCCGCGGGTGGCCAGGAGGCGGCGCCGGCGGAGCAGCAGGCGGGTGACGGCGCGTGATCGTGCGGATCCTCGGCGAGGGGCAGTTCCGCGTCGACGATGACACCGCCGCGAAGCTGACCGCGCTTGACAAGGACCTCGACGCGGCCGTGCGCGACGACCAGGGCGACACGTTCTCGGCCGCCCTGCACGCCGCGGTGGCCCTGGTCAGAACCGCGGGCGCCGGGATCGGGGCCGACGAGATCGTCACCGCGGACTACATCCTGCCGTTCGCGGACGCGACCGTTGACGAGGTGCGCAAGCTGCTCGCGGACGGGACGATTCCCGGCGACTCCATCGGCCTGCCGTAGCTGGACCCGCTGCCGGCCCCGCCGGGGACAGTGACTGCCCACGGACGAATCGGAAGATTCGCCGTGGGCAGAACCATTTCCGCCGCCCTCAGGCGCCTCAGCGGAACGCTTCAGCGGGGTTCCAGCGTTGTACAGATAGATTGAATTGACAACCAGGCCCGCAGCGGCGGGGTCAGACAAGGCCTGCCGCGAGCCTGGTGATATCGGAGGTGCGTTATGGCGACGCATACGAGGTATGCGCCGGACCGGGGCCTCACCGCGCGGATGACCGTGACGATGTTTCTCCTGGGCCTGGTTTTTGTCGCTTTCGTTGCGCTGATCATCGGCATCATGACCGCCACGAACCAGAGTGCGGGCGCGATTATCGTGGTGGCACTGATCTTCGGCGGCGGCTCGGCCTTCATCTCGCTGTTCTACAGCGACAAGATCGCGCTGGCGGCCGCGGGCGCGCGCGAGGTCTCCCCGCAGGATGCCCCCCAGCTGCACGCGATCGTGGACCGGCTCTGCGCCCTGGCCGACATGGACAAGCCGCGGGTGGCGATCGCCCCCACGCGCATGCCCAACGCCTTCGCGACTGGTCGCAACAGCAAGAACTCGGTGCTGTGCGTCACCGACGGCCTGCTCGGGCTCGGCCTGACGACCGAGGAGCTCGAGGGCGTGCTCGCGCACGAACTCAGCCACGTGGCCCACAAGGACGTTCAGGTCATGACGATCGCCAGCCTGCTGGCGATCGTGGCGGGCCTGATGGTGCGGTTCGCCTTCTACTCCGAGCTGTTCGGTGGCGGCCGGCGCGGCGGCAACAACAACGGCAACGCGGCCCTGCTGATCCCGCTGATCATGCTCGCGTCGATCGTGGTCTACGCGATCAGCTTCCTGCTGATCAGGGTGCTGTCCCGGTACCGGGAGCTGGCCGCTGACCGCAGCGGCGCGCTGCTGACCCAGAACCCGAGCGCGCTGATCTCGGCACTGTCCAAGGTGAGCGGCTCGATGAACCGGGTTCCGACTCAGGACCTGCGGTCGGCCGAGCCGCTGAACGCCTTCTACTTCGCCCCGGCGATGAAGATGGTCGGCGGCGGCGGCCGGGATCAGGGCGGCGGCGGGTTCAGCCTGTCGGCGCTCTTCTCCACCCACCCGAGCCTGGACAAGCGCATCGAGCAGCTGGAGAAGATCCAGCGCGAGCTGGGCGAGGTCGGCCCGGCGGACCCGCGCGGCCTGCGGTAATGGGCTTCTTCGACGTGCTACTCGGCCGGACCAAGCCGGTCCAGCCGAAGCTCGACGATTTGTTCGCGCTGCCCTCGGCGGCGATCCAGCTGCAGGCGGCGACCGGCTTCACGCCGACCGGCTCCGGCTCCGTCTGCTTCCGCGCCCCCGAGGGCAAGCCCTTCGCCGACATCCAGAACGAGGTCCGCGACCTGCTTGACATGGACGCGGACAAGGGCGAGGGGCTGCCCGTCGAGGTGATCAAGGACAGCTACGCCTACACCTGGCTGGTGGCCAACCACCTCTCAGACGAGACCGAGGCCCTCGTCACCGACCTGCACGCGGTCAACAGCACGCTGGTCGACAACGGCTACGGGCCGCAGCTGCTGTGCACGCTGGTCGCGTTCAGGGACTCAAGTCACCGGCGGCTGGCGCTTGTCTACCACTACAAGCGCGGCACCTTCTACCCCTTCGCGCCGCTCAACGAGCAGCGGCAAGAGCGCGACAACGCGCTTGAGTTCCAGGTCAGGGGCGTGCTCGGCGGCGAACTGAAGATCGAACCCGACCAGACCCGCTGGTTCCCCCTCTGGGGCGCCCCGGGCCTGTGAGCGATAACGCTCACGCCGGACGTGCGTGGCAGGAATGCCGGCGCCATGCGTACAGTTAAGAGCGAACAACGGTGCCGCGCGTGCGGCAGCAACAGTGAAGACGGGAGCTAGTCACAGATGACCGTTCAGGACGAAGTGACGCAGCAGGGGATCACCCTCACCGAGAACGCCGCGAGCAAGGTCGGCGCGCTGCTCGCCCAGGAGGGCCGCGACGACCTCCGGCTGCGGGTGGCCGTTCAGCCGGGCGGCTGCTCGGGCCTGAAGTACCAGCTCTACTTCGACGAGCGCTCGTTCGACGGCGATGTTGTCGAGGAGTTCGGCCGCGTTGGCGTGGTGACCGATAAGATGTCCGCGCCGTACCTCATGGGCGCCACGATCGACTTCGTGGACACCATCGAGAAGCAGGGCTTCACGATCGACAACCCGAACGCGACCGGCTCCTGCGCCTGCGGCGACTCCTTCCACTAAATCCCGCGGGCCGCGAGGCCCCGGCAAGCTGAATAGAGTCCCTCAACGATGCGGATCGCTGTCACCGGGTCGATCGCTACCGACCACCTGATGATGTTCGCCGGCAAGTTCACGGACACGCTGATCGCCGAGAAGCTGGACAAGATCTCGGTCTCGTTCCTTGTCGGCGACCTGCAGATCAGGCGCGGCGGCGTGGCCGGGAACATTTCCTACGGCCTCGGCTGCCTTGGCCTCAAGCCGCTGCTTGTCGGCTCTGTCGGCCAGGACTTCGCGGAGTACGCGTCCTGGCTGACCGCGCACGGCGTGGACGTGTCGGGCGTGCGCACCTCGGAAACGAGGCACACCGCCCGGTTCACTGGCACCAACGACGAGGCGGGCAACCAGATCGCCTCGTTCTACCCGGGCGCGATGAGCGAGGACAGCGAGATCGACATCATCTCGCTCGGCAACGCCAACGCGGTCGACCTGGTGGTGATCGGCGCGGGCGACCCGGCGGCGATGCAGCGGTTCACCGCCGACTGCCGGGCCGCGGGGGTGAAGTTCGCGGCCGACTTCTCCCAGCAGGTCGCGTTCCTCGACGGCGCGTCGATGCGCACCCTGATCGAGGGGGCGGCGTACTTGTTCTGCAACGAGTACGAGGAAGCGGTCATCGAGCAGAAGACAGGCTGGACCAGCGAGGACATCCTCGAGCGGGTAGAGACTCGGGTCATCACCCTCGGCGCCGCGGGCGCCCGGGTGGAGCGCAAGGGTACCGGGCCGGTGACGGTCGGCCCGGTCAAGGACGCGACGTTCGTCGAGCCGACCGGCTCGGGCGACGCGTTCCGCTGCGGCTTCCTCGCCGCCACGGCCTGGGAACTGCCGGTCGAGCGCGCCATCCAGCTGGGCAACCTGGTCGCCGTGCACGCGCTGGAAGTGGTCGGCCCCCAGGAGTACGACCTGACCGCGGCCACCCTGGCCGACCGGGCCAAGCACTCCTACGGCGCGGAGGCCGCGGCCGACATCGCCGCCCACCTCCCCGCGTAGCAAGTTCAACCAGATAGCCCGCCTGGAGTCACTGACTCCAGGCGGGCTATCTGCCGTTTCGGGCCTAGCGGACTACCCGCAGTTTCGGCCAGCGGGCTGTTTGCCGTTTCAGTCTGGCGGGCTGTCTGCTGCAGCCTGGCAAGCGGTCTGCTGTCTCGGGCTAGCGGGCTGTCCGCGGGTTAAGGCTGGCTAGCATCGGCAACTCAGGCTTCGCCGGCACCTTCGCCACCTGGACGTCCGCCCCCACCGGGACTTTCACTCCCGCCTTCACCTTCAGCCCGGCCTTCTCCTTCAGCCCGACTTTCTTCTTCGGCCCGGCCTTCTCCTTCAGCCCGACTTTCTTCTTTAGCCCCGCTCAGGTGAGCTTCGCGGTACTCGCTGAGCAGGGCGGCGATCCGCGGCCCGACCTGGTTAAGGTCCACCCCGAGTACGGCCAGGGCCTGGACGGCCACGCCGTCGGCCTCGCGGAGCAGGCCGAGCAGGAGGTGCTCGGTGCCGATGTAGTTGTGGCCGAGCCGCAGCGCCTCGGCGAGCGAGAGCTTGAGCACGTTCTTCGCCCGCGGAGTGAACGGAATGTGCCCCGACGGCGCCTGCTGACCTCGGCCGATCATCTCCTCGACTTGCCGCCGGGCCGACTCAAGGCTGACGCCGAGCGACTCGAGTACCAGGGCGGCCATCCCGCGGTCCTCGCGGAGCAGGCCGAGCAGGAGGTGCTCGGTGCCGATGTAGTTGTGATCCAGCGTCCTCGCTTCTTCCTGCGCAAGGACAATGACCCGCCGCGCACGGTCGGTAAACCGCTCGAACATGGCACCGCCAAAGGGGGAGGCAACGCTGGGCTGCTGGCACCAGATGCTGGATACGGCAATGATAGGCGCGACAATGATGGTTGGCGCAATCATTACCGGCCATTACCGGCCGGGCTGCGGGCCGGGCCGAGTCGGCCGGCCTTGGCCTGCGGACCGTCTACGACAGGGAGTAGTTTTAAGGCATGGCCCCGCTCGCGACCGCTTACAGTGGCCCCCCCAAGCTGACCCTCGCCCGGGCGTTCACCGAGTGGCGCGTGGACCTGCCGATGCTGCTGCTGATCCTTGCGGTCGCCGTGTGGTACCTGGTCAGCGCCCGCAAGGTCAGGCAGGCCGGCGGCCAGTGGGGGAGCGGCCGCACGTTCGCGTTCATCGTGCTCGGCCTCGGTTTCTGGGTGATCGCGACGATGGCGTGGCCCGGCGTCTACGAGAGTTTCCTGTTCTACTCCCGGGCCACCCAGACGGTGCTGCTCACCCTCGTGTCGCCGCTTTTCCTGGCCATGGGCAAGCCGCTCGCGCTGTTCATC
>DASYAD010000262.1:0-7659 GCA_036501515.1 Trebonia sp.
CGGCAGTCGGCGTCCGCCCTGACCAGTTCAGAGTCCGCAAGGTCACGGACTGGGAAGCCTATGATCTTGACGCCACCACGAGCCATTCGCTGAGCGAACTGCCCCTGTAGTTGGAGGTATTCGGCTTCAACAGCGCAGCCGCGCGAACGTGGATCCACGTATTGGGCTCCGGCGGCAGCCTTGGCCGCGAAGTCTCCCGCGAGATGCTCAACACCGCCCTGGTCAGCCCCGGCCGCCCAGGGCTCGGCCGCTAGACGCCTCCGCGCGGCTTCCTGCCCTTCCGCGGCTGCACGTCGCCGCAGGCACTGGTACAGGGGTAATGACGCCGCCGACGAGGGCGTGAGCGGGAGTTCCACGCGCAGGCTTGTCCCGGCTCCGCGTGGACTGTCGAGGAAGATCCTGCCGCCGAGCGCCTCCACGCGGTCCTTGAGTCCGGCCAGGCCAGTTCCCCGGGTGAAGCAGGCGCCGCCGGCGCCGTCGTCGCGGACGGTGAGGAGCAGGACGTCGCCGGAGACCTCGGTCAGGACGCTGACGGTGGAGGCGCGGGCGTGCTTGGCAGCGTTGCTCAGCGCCTCGGCGATGACGTAGTAAGCGCTGACTTCGACCGGTTCCGGCAGCCGCTGTTCCACGTGCACCTGCAGGTCAACGGGGACCGCCGAGCGGCGGGCGAGGGTTTTCAGTGCCGGGGCCAGGCCGCGCTCGGTCAGGACCGCCGGGTGGATGCCGCGGGCGATCTCGCCCAGCTCGTCCAGCGCGCCGGCCGCCTCGGTGACGGCATCGTCGAGTTGCCCGCCGAATTGGGGCGGGATCGCGGCCTGCACCGCGCGCAGCCGCAGCCCCAGGGAGACGAGCCGCTGCTGGGCGCCGTCGTGCAGGTTCCGCTCGATGCGGCGGCGGGTCTGGTCGGCGGCCGCGACGATCCGCGCCCGCGACGCGCTCACCTCGGCCTGGGCCTCTGCGTTCGCCACCGCGGTCGCGGCCAGCTCGGTGAACCCGGCCAGCCGTTCCTCGGTACCGGCCGGCAGCGGCTCGGCACGGCTGGCCGCGATCATGACCCCCCACAGCTCGCCCGCTACGCTGACCGGCACGCCGACCGACGCCCGGACGCCGGCCTCGCGGGCGATGCCGCCGACTGGCCCACTGGTGTCGGTGTAGCTGTCGATCCGTGCGAGCCGGCCGCTCTGGAACATCAGCGACGTCATGTTCCGTCCACCGAGCGGGACCCGGTTGCCGACCACGATGGGCGGCCTGCCATCGCTGGCCCACACGCCGACGGCAACGGCCTCGGCACGGTCCGGTGCGTACCGGTTCAAGATGGTGACGTCCACCCCTAGCACCGCCCCGGCCTCCGCGGCGACCGCGGCGAAGACCTCCTCCGGCGGGGCCGCCCGGGCCACGAGCACCGCCGCCCGCCGCAGGGCGGCCTGCTCGTCGGCGATCTGACGGAAATCGGCGTACAGCTTGGCGTTGTCCAGGGAGACGGCGAGCTGGCCCGCGATGAGCCTGACCGTCTCAAGCCGCTGGGCGGTGAACGCGCCAGACAGGAGACGGTTTTCCAGCAGCAGCACCGCCTGCAGCATGCCGCGGCTGAGGACGGGGACGGCCAGCAGCGAGCAGCAGCCGCCGCCGGCGAAGTACGGGTCGCGGGTGAACCGCTCGTCACCAGCGGCGTCGGCCACGACCAGCGGCTCGCGCGTGCGCTCGGCGTAGCGCAGGACCGACATCGGTACCGTACGCTCGCGGCTGGCGCCGCCGACCGGGACGGTACGGCCGTCCGCTGCGGGCCGCAGCCAGCCGTGCCGCTCCTCGCTCCACAGCAGCAACTGCACTCCGGTGGCGCCGGTCATGGCGCTGAGCACCTCGGCCACCCTTGCGTGCAGCCGGGCGATGCTGGTCTCCGAGCTCAGTGCCTGCGATGCCGACACGATCCCGAGCAGTTCCATCGTTCCGGCGGTGACCGTCGAGCGGCGGCCGGCAAGATCAGCGGTCTGGCCGCCGGCATCGCCCGCCACCGCACCGGGTGCCGGCCGCAGGGCCGGGTAGGCCCAGTCCAGCTGGCTGACTTTAGCCGTCGCGCCCCAGGCGAGGTAGTGCTGGCGGGCCTGGGCGAGAAGGTCGTGGCCGGCGTGGTCGAAGCCGTGGGCGAGGTAGAACCGGGCCGCGTGCTCGGCGATCAGGGCCTGGTGCCAGGGCCGCTGCCGCTGGGCGGCCTCGCGCTGGCCGGCGTCAAAGGCCAGGCCGGCGGCACGGAAGTCGCCGGCCACCCACGCCCGCTCGGCCTCGGCCAGCCGCAGCAGGTGCAGGAAGTTATCCGGCGCGTCCGCGGCACGGGCAGCCAGCCACCCGGTCACGTCGTCCAGCTCGGCCAGCAGGCCGGCCCGTTCGTCACCGTCGCTGTCACGGGCCTGCGCGGCCAGAGCCAGCGCGCGCAGCGCGGCGGCCACGGCGGACACGTACAGTCCCAGAGCGGTTGGCAGCAGCGGCATCGCCGCTGCGGTGTGCCGTGCCAGAGCGCCGGGATCCCCGAGGATAGCGGCGGCCACGGCGCGGGTGAAATGCGCGTTGAACAGCGCCGGCGGGTTGCCGGCGTACCTATCGACGGTGGCGGCCTCAGCGGTCGCGGCCGCGTTTTCGCCACGCAGCACACCCGAGAGCCACCTATAGCCCTCGAGCATCGCGATGGTCTGCTCGTCGCCGGTACGGCGAAGGAAGGCCAGCGCTGCCTCCGCCTCGGCGAGGTGCAGGTCCAGCGACGGTGCGCAGTCAAGCAGGTCCGTCACTGACTGGTAGTAGGTGTAGCCGGCGAAGGACAGGTTGCCGCCCGCGATCAGCCCCTCCCGGGCACGCCGGCTCTCGCGCACATCGGTCTCAACCGGCTCGCACCAGCAGGCGTAGATGCAGAACGCCATGCGCGCCTCCGAGGTGGCGGGCTCATAGCCGTGCGCCTCGGCCAGCGCCAGAATGCGCCGTGCGGCCTGATACGCGCGGGCGTAGTCACCGCGCAGCGCGGCCACGGCCGTTGCCACGTAGGACGCGGGGCCGACCAGGGTGCGGCCAGGGCCGTGGTCGATCCAGATCCGCAGCGCTTCCAGTGTCAGCCAGGCAAACGTGATGACGTCGCCGGAGAAGTAGGCGGCAGGCACCATCGCGCTGAGCAGCCGGCCCTCCGCCAGCAGCGCCGGATCGCTGATCTCCGCCCGCCCGAGCTCGGCGGTGGTCTCGGCGTGATCCAGCCACCGGTTCACGTCCTCCAGCTGGCGGTCGACCTCGCCGCGGAGCCGGTCCGCGGGCGGCACGGCGGCGCCGAGCTCACGCAGCGACTCGACCCCTAGTGCGATCGCGTCGGCGAAACGGGTCCGGTGGGTCAGGCTGCGCGCCTGCACCGCCGTCGCGTCCGCCCGGTCCAACGCCCTGGGGCACAGTCGCTCGATCGTTCGGTATTCCTCGTCCGCCTCCTCCAGCCGCCCCAGGCCGTACAAGGTGGCGTGATGGCCGGTGTGCACCTCCGCGAGCAGGGCGGTCTCACCCGGGTCGATGAGGCGGATCGCGGCGGCAAGTAGTGCTTCCGCTAGCGAGTAGTCCCCGGTCAGGTTCGCCTGACCAGCCGCGCGGCGCAGCAACCCCACCACCACGGGCCGCTCCGCCTGATCGACGACCGCGTCGACCACCGGCAGGTACTGCTCCGCCGCGACCGCGAACAACTCCGGCACCGCGGCCAGCCGCCTCGCCATCGTCAACTGCAAGAAACGCCGCCGCGACGGGTCAAGACCGCGCAGGATCGCCTCGCGGATCCGGTCGTGGCGGAACCGGACCGAGGGATGCGTCCCTGGCTCCGCCACCAGCAGGCCATCCTCTAGCGCGGGCGCCAGCATTTGCTCCATTGCGCCCGGCGGCTGGGCGGTGGCGGTCTCAAGTACGCCCAACTCGGCCCGTCCGCCCAGGCACGCCATCGGCTCCACCACTCGCCGGGACCGCTCAGGCAATGTGGCCACCCGCGCCGTCAACAGCCCCCCGACCTGGGACTTGTCTAGGTGAGCGCGCACCGCCGCCTCGTCCCATTGCCACCCGGCGGCTGTCACGGTCAGCACGCCCGCGCGGCGCAGCGCGTTGAGCAGTTCCACGGTCTCATACGGGTTGCCGGACGTGTACGGGGCCATCGCCTCGGCCAGGCCCGCGACTGCGGGCGCGCCCACGTGCAGCATCTCGGCCACCATGGTGAGCATGGCCGGCAACGGCAGGTTGGCCAGCCGCAGGTGCCGAACTCTCGGCTCGTTACGCCACCGCGGCAGCAGCGTCGCCATCGGATGCGCCGTGTCCACGTCGTCTTCGCGGTAGGCGCCGACAAGCAGCAGGCCCTCGACCGGCTCTTCGCTCAGCACCAGGTCAACGAAGCCCAGCGACGTGGGCCCGGCCCACTGCAGATCGTCGACGAACAGGACCACTGGCCGTTTCCGCGAGGCGACCGCCCGCAGTACCCGTGCGGCGGCCTGCTGCGACCGGGTCCGGGCGGTCAGCGGGTCACCCGGATCCGGTGGCACCGCAAGCAGCGTCGCGAACTCCGGCACTGTAGCGGTCACCAGCCCGGCGTTCGGGCCGAGCGCTCCCAGTACTCGCTCGCGGATCGTGGCAAGCTCGTCGTCCGGCTCGGCGAGCAGCAGCCGGCCAAGCGCGCGGAACGCCCGGTTCAGCGCGTCAAACTCCAGGTCGCGGCGGTACTGGTCGAACTTGCCTGCCACGAACCAGCCGGCATGGCCGGTCACCACCGGGCGCAGCTGATCGGCCAGCGCCGTCTTGCCCGCCCCCGGTGGCCCGCCGACCAGCACTCCCCGGCACTGGCCCGTCAGAGTTTGCTCCAACGCCGCCTCCAGCACCGCGACCTCGCCGTCGCGGCCCGCCAGCCGCGATGGCTGAAGCAGCCGTACCGGGACATCATGACCGCCAACCCGGAACCCGTCTGCTCCACGGTCCCCGTCTTGCGCCCGCTCCAGGTCATAGATCAGGCCGTCGGCGGTCTGGTACCGGCTGTCCGGTTCCTTCTCCAGCAAGTGAAGGATGATCTCCGACAGTGGTCCCGGCACGGCCGGGTTCACCTCAGCGGGCGGGGTGGGCAACCGGGCGAGGTGATCATGGACGAGCCGCAGCGGGTCTCCCGACCCGAACGGCGGGGCGCCCGTCGCCAGCTCATACAGCACCGCGCCAAGCGCGTACAGGTCAGCGCGCTGATCCGCCGGCCTTCCGATTCGCCCGGTGGCCTCCGGCGCCAGGTACGCCAGCGTCCCCGCGATCTCGGCGTGATGGGTGAACTCCGGGCGGATCTCGGCAAACGAACTCGCCAGGGCGAAGTCCACCAGGCAAGCGGCGCCGTCACCTGACAGCACGATGTTGGCCGGGGTGATGTCCCGGTGCACCACCCCCCGCCGGTGCATCCCCGCGACCGCCCGTCCCAGCCGCACCGCCAGCCCGGTCAGCTCATCAACCGCAAGCGGCTTCGCTTCGCTCGCCAGGCTGCTCCTGCCTGCGTCGGCCAGCATGACCGACCCGGGGTATTCAGGCGTCCCCGCCAGCTGCGCCACCCCAGCCACCCCGTACAGCCGCCCGAGCACCGCTGCCTCACGACGCACCCGGCGCTCCCCGTCCGGCCCCAGCGGCTCCTTGCGGATCACCGTCCCCTCGGGCAAGAACAGCCGGGTGACCCGCGTGCGTCCGCTCTCGTGCACGATCTCGGGCGGGACCTGCGAATCCCTGCCCGGCACCCCGTCTGACTCCATCTGACCTCACCTCCACGCATGGTCAGGCCTGTTTCAAACCCTGCCACACGCTGATTTGAGGTCGAAGGTGGGTGCTCCTATTGCCTCGCCTCGCCACCCTGGCTGGAGTTAGCCTTTCCCTAGGGCGGCGGTGTCCTGGCTTCGGCTTGGTAGGCTGCCCGAGGTTGCACCGCTCGGAGGGTGCGGCGGCGCTGACGGGAGAGGGCCAGGCGACGATGCGGGCGTCAGAGGTCCGGCGTGCGGTGGCCGCGGCGATTTCGATCGGCTCATCACTTGACCTGGCAGTCGAGGACGCGATCGTTCTTCAGGACTCGAACAGGCTCACTTTGCGCCTGCTGCCTTGTGACGTGCTTGCCCAGGTGGCGCCGGTAGCGCACCAGGTTTCACAGTTCGAAGTCGAGCTTGCCCAGCGGCTCGCCGAATCCGGGTGCCCCGTGGCTGTTCTTGAGCCTCGGGTGGACCCGCGTGTCTACCAGCGCGATGGCTTCGCGGTCACGCTGTGGACCTACTACGAGCCTGCGCCGCCTCTGGAGGTCTCACCAGCCGACTACGCCAGTGCGCTCGGGCGGCTGCACGCGGGCATGCGCAAGATCGATGTCCCTGCGCCGCACTACACGGACCGGGTCGAGCAGGCCCAGCAACTCGTGGCGGGCCGCGACCGCACTCCGGCGCTCGCCGACGCGGACCGGGAGCTCCTCGGCGGCACGCTGCGAAGCCTGCGACGAGTGATCGGCGACCGCCGCGCCGCTGAGCAGCTACTGCACGGCGAGCCGCACCCGGGCAACGTGCTCACCACGCCGAACGGGCCGCTGTTCATAGACCTCGAGACGTGTTGCCGCGGTCCTGTCGAATTCGACCTTGCCCACGCGCCAGAAGAAGTCAGCGAGCACTATCCGGGCATCAGTCAGGACTTGCTGCGCGAGTGCCGCCTCCTCGTGCTGGCGATGATCACAGCCTGGCGCTGGGACCGCGACGACCAACTCCCCAACGGGCGCCAGCTCGGCGCAGAGTGGCTCAGCCAGATCCGGGCAGCGCTCGACCCCGGGTGCGGGCGCTGAAGGAGTTCAGCCGGTTCATGCACACTGCTGCTTACCGGGCTAATGGCCCGCTAGTGGCCTGGGGAATTCGCGCGGGCACCCTTAGCGCCGGTAGGCAGCCGTCTGATGGAGCTGGTTACGTTGCGCGAGCACGACTACTTGCGTTAGCCAAGTGGGTCGGGGACCTCGCTGGCGGTGGCTGCTGCGCGCAGCTTGGCGGTGTCGTCACCGCGCAGCGGTTGACCGTGGCCGAAGCAGATGGTGTCGACGTCGATGTCAGCGAAGCGACGGAACGATTCGCGGGCTCGCGCCCGGTCGTGGTTGAACGGTCCGACGCGGCCGGAGTCACTTCGGTGAGTTATTCGCTGCCCTGAGGCTTGTGCCACCCGGCGACCCGCGCGGCAGCTACGGCACGCGGATGAGCAGTTCGCCGTGCAGGACGCTGATCCACCCGTCCGGGTGCGCCGCCCACTCGCGCCACGCCGCGGCGATCGCGTCGATATCCTCCTGGGTCCCCAGCCCGCTCGTCAGGAGCTGCTCGGTGATCGCCGAGCCGGCGATACGGTCAGCCCACGTGCCGCCCCAGGCCTCTCGTGAGGTCGGGTCCGCGTAGCACCACGTCGACGAGGTCGCCGTCACGTCCGTGATCCCCGCGGCATGGGCCCATGCCAGCAGCCGTCGTCCCGCGTTCGGCTCGCCGCCGTTCGCCCGGGCCGCCTCCTGGTACAACTCTCGCCACCGATCCAAACCGGGAAGCTCCGGGTACCAGGTGAAACCGCTGTAGTCGCCGTCGCGCACCGCCACCACGCCGCCCGGGCGGCACACCCGCGCCATCTCCCGCAGTGCCGCTACCG
>DASYAD010000263.1:0-2565 GCA_036501515.1 Trebonia sp.
GGGGCGGGGGTCGACGTGCTCGGTGACGCTGCACTGGGCGAACGGGCCGCTGCGGCCGAGCAGGACCGGGAGCTGGTGGTCGAGGTGGTCCCGGAGCCAGTTCGCGGTGCCGGTGCCGGGCTGGAGCCGCATCGCCTCCCACGACTGCCAAAGGGCGGTGAGCCGGGTGATCGCCTCCGCGTGCAGCCACCATTTCGGGCACCAGCGGAACTCCCCGCCGATGGGCCGGCGGTAGACCGGCAGGAACTGCCCGGTGACCCAGTCCGCGACGCTGGCGTACAGCGGGTCCGGCGGCTCGTCGCCGTCCGCGGCGGGCGGCGGCAGCGCGAGGCCGGCGGTCATGATGCTGCCTCCGTCACGGCTGCGGCTGCTTCCACCAGGAGCGGAGCTTCTTGCCGCGGATCTTCCGGTTGACCAGCTCGACCGTGACAGCGGCCACGCAGTGCGCCTTCTGGCTGCTGGTCTGCCGGCGCATGTTCTCCGCCTTGCCCATCAGGCCGTTGACCCCGCCGGCGGCGCACGCGAGGGCGGCGATGACCTGCTCGTCGTCAACCTGGCCGTCGTAGCGGTGGCACACCAGGCTGACCCCGTCGATCACCGAGGCGTCCAGGCCGGTTTCGCCGTAGGCGTCGCGGACGATCCGCAGCGTTCTGGCCAGGCACTCCGGCCCGCTGCGCCGGTACACCCGCCGCAGGGTGTGCACGGCCGCGACCGCCCCGCCGCTGCGGTCCGGGCCGACCCGCAGGCCCTGGGCGCGGACGACCCGGTCGATGTCGGTTTCTTCCGGGCGGCCCGCCTGGACGGCGACCTTGAACGTGGGGTAGGCGCCGACGGTGAGCGTGTCGTTGAGGGTGAGGAACATTGCTGCCTCGTCGGCCTCGGTCAGGCCCTGGTAGGTCCAGCACTGTGCCTCGTACGTGCCGTAGCCGATCTTCTTCAGCGCCTCGATCCGGTGCTGCCCGTCGATCACGTAGAAGCAGGCGCCGCGGTGGCTGACGACCGGGGTGCCGAGCTGCTCCATGTCGAAGCGCGCCGCGAGCTTGTCCACCCGGGCCTGGTTCAGGTCCCGCTGCGCCCGCGGTGACACGCGCATCTGCGGGATGGGCACCCACTGGAGCCGCGCCTTGCGCTCGACGCGGTCGGCGGGCAGGCTGCCGTGGTTGCGGTTAGTCATCTGTCATCTCCTCTTTCAGGGTTTTCGCCAGCTGGCTCAGTGCGCGCAGCGAGGCGGTAATGGAGCCGGCCCAGCCGGGAACCTCCGCCTTGTCCAGGTCGGATGGGTTGACCAGTTCGGCGCCCATGGCTAGGCCCTCCAGGGCGCTGGCGGTCTCCCGGACGATCCGGTTGGAGTCCGGCCGCCGGGTCCGGCCCACGATCTCGTCGGCGCGGATGCAGATCGCGTGCTCGCGGGCGATCCGCCGCACCGCGTCGTCCCGGATGCCGAGCAGCCCGGCGATCTGCCGCGAGGTCGAGCCCTCGCCCGCCCAACGGCCGATCAGCTCAGCCCGCCTGGCCGCCGCCGCGCTGCTGCGGTCCCGCGGCTCCGGAACCTGCTCGCCGTCATCGCGGCTGGCTGCGGCACGCTCCTGGCGGGCTTTCCGCTGTCGGATCTTGCCGACCACGTTGTTGCGGGAGAGGTTCTGCTCGGCCTTTGCCTCTGCCAGTACGTCCTCGAACTCCTCGTCCGACACCCCGTCTGTCATCGCGTAGATGTCGGCCCTTGACTGGCCGGTGCCCGCGTAGAACGCGGGCGAGGTTTTCCCGCCGGGCGAGACCTTGCTCTCGTCGTTACCAAGGTCTACGTGCACGGGCTTTCCGCTGCGGGTGTAGTCAGACCGCGGGCCGTTGTTCTCGTGGGGCTTGCGGATCTCGCCGCTTTCCTGTCCCCTGCGGACGGCTATGCCGATTCCCCGGTCGGCACGGCGGACGATCTCGGTCGCGGCCAGCTGGGCGTCTACGCCAAGCTGCTTCTGGACGGTGTAGACGCGGACAGCCTCGGCCTGCGACTTGATCTCGGCAATCTGGTCGATGCCGCCGTGTTCGAGGGCATCGCGCAGCAGCGCGAGGGCTTGCCTGCACGCCTGGATGACGTACTCGCCCGGATCTGCGGCCCGCTCGATGACCGCGGGGTCGGCGGCAAGGGAAAGGTCAGTGGTCACGGGGACCCCGCTGCGGTGTCCGCGGCCGGGTGGCCATGGCCGTGTGCGCTGGCCTGGGCGGCGCGCTGGATGGCGGCCTCGGCGCGCAGCCGGGCCGCGTCGATGCGGGCGGCGTCGGGCCGGGCGTTCCAGGGCTCCAGGTCGAGGAGGGCGGGGCGGGTGCCGCTGGCGAGCATCAGCGCGGTCCCTGTCGCGATCGAGCGGATGTCGGCCGCTTCGAGGATGAGGCGCCGCTGCCAGGAGATCTGCTCACTCGCCCGGCCGTCGCCGACGGACACCGACCGGACGGGCACGTCGTGGTGGCCCACGAGCACGGCCAGGTCGCGGGTGAGCCGGGGGCTGTCGACGCCCGCGCCGATCAGCTTCTTCGTCGCCGAGCCCCACAGGGCAGCCATCCCCTGCGTTC
>DASYAD010000264.1:0-5519 GCA_036501515.1 Trebonia sp.
GGATGCCGAGCTGCATGCCCCACGCGTCCCACACCAGCATCTCCGTCTTGTTCAGCGCGGCCAGGTCGTGGATGACGTGCCGCGCGAGGAGAGGCCAGCCCCGCAGCTCCGGCGCGTCGAGGTCGGCGGGCAATTCGTCGATCACCGCCCGGGCTGCCCCCGGGTCGGTGAATGTGCTCTGGTTCTTCCAGGTGACACCGCGCACTGCTCCTCCTTCTGTCCTCCTTCTGTCCGCCGTTCTACTCGGTAAGGCGGAGCAGCTCAGCGGCTTGCCGCCGTTGTAGGCGACCATGTCGCCCAGTGCGCCCATGACGTCGACCGGGCCGCCGCGGGGCGTTCCGGCCAGTTCGGCGTAGGCACGGTGCAGGTTCCCGACGATGCGCTCGGCATCCGGCCAGCCGGCGAACCGGCCGAGGTCGGTCTGCCTGGCCGCCTCGAGCGGCGGCACCCCTGCCGCCTGGCCGCGGGCGGCCAGGTCGAGGACGAAACGCAGGTAGTCGAGGGTGGCCTCGATGGGCGCGGTGCCCTCGAACACGGGCCCGTGGCCGGGCACCACAGTCTTCGCACCGAGGGGCAGCACCGCGTTCTCCAGTGCCTCGACGCAGCCCGTGACGGAGCCCATCAGCAGGAACGGCGTGCCGCCGTTGAACACCAGGTCGCCGCAGAACAGCACCGACTGCCGGGGAAACCAGGCCAGCACGTCGTTGGTGGTGTGCGCGGGCGTGCCAACGTGCCGCACGGTGATCCTGGTGTCGCCGGCGTGCAGCGCGATCTCGTCGGTGAACGTCAGGAACGGCGGTTCGAGCGGTAGCTGCCCCCAGTCCGGGTTGTCCCAGAACGGCAGCTCCCTGGCCGGGCCGAACGCGATCGCCTCGGCCCGGGCGCGCTCGTGGGCGACGATCGTCGCGCCAGGGAACAGCGCGTTGCCGAACGTGTGGTCGCCGTGGTGGTGGGTGTTCAGCAACGTGCGCACCGGCGCCTGGGTGACGCGCCCGATGGCCGCGAGATAGGCCCGGGTCCGCCGCTCCGTCGAGCAGGCGTCGATGCTGAACACGCCCTGCGGGCCGGTCACGAAACCGGTGTTGTTGATCCACCATGTCCCGTCCGGCTGCACGTAGGCGTAGACGCCCTCGGCGACCTCGACCGTGCGCGGGCGCCCGGGCACGGTGATCTCGTGCGCGGTGATCTCGTGCGCGTGCTCAGGACCGTCGCTCATCGTGCTGCCCTCCTCGTGGACACTGCCGCTAGCCTGCCGCCAGCGCCTGTCCAGAGCAAGACGGCCCCGCGCAACGGATTGGACTTGCGAGTCCAATTTTGCCGATACACCCTGGTCTCGTGAACGCCGGCCGCACCGGTGGCCGGCCACAAGGACGGAGACCGTTCATGTCGATGGACCAGTATTACCTGCTCGGACGTTCCGGCTTGCGGGTCAGCCGGCTGGCGCTCGGCACGATGAACTTCGGCACCGGCGGCTTCCACGCCGCCTACGGCAAGACGGCGGACGAGTCCCGCGCCGTCTTCCGCCGTTACCTCGACGCCGGCGGCAACCTCATCGACACCGCCGACTTCTACACCGCCGGGCAGAGCGAGGCGATCCTGGGCGAGCTCATCGCCGAGGCCGGGGCGCGTGACCGGCTGGTGCTCACCACGAAGTTCACCAACAGCGTCGACCCCGGCGACCCGAACGCGGGCGGCAACGGCCGCAAGCACATGATCAGGTCGGTCGAGGCATCGCTGCGGCGGCTGCGGACCGACTACATCGACCTGTTCCTGCTGCACACCTGGGACCGGATCACCCCGGTCGAGGAAGTGGTGCGCGCACTCGACGACCTCAGCCGGGCCGGGAAGATCCGCTATGCCGGGCTGTCCGACGTTCCCGCCTGGTACGCCGCCCGGGCCCAGACCCTCGCCGAGGCGAACTCGCTGACCCCGATGGTCAGCCTCCAGCTGCCGTACTCGCTGACCGAGCGGGCGATCGAAACCGAGCACGTCGACGCCGCCCAGACCCTCGGGCTCGGCATCACCGCCTGGAGCCCGCTCGGCGGCGGGTTCCTCACCGGCAAGTACCAGCGCGGCCCGGTCGACGGGGAAAGCGCCGACAGGGAAAGCACCGCGGGGGAAAGCGCAGGCGTACGCGACAGCAGCGGGTCTAGCGCGGGGGTCCGGGGCGAGGGCAGGCTCGCCCTGGCTGGCGCGTCCGCCCCAGCCTGGACCGACTGGCACTGGGAACTGCTCAAGACGGTGCGGTCGGTGGCCGGCAAGCTGGACGTGACGATGGCCCAGGTGGCGCTCAACTGGGTCGCCACGCAGCCGGGCATCGCCGCGGCGATCGTCGGCGCGAGCAGCCCTCAGCAGCTCGACGTCACCCTCCGTTCGCTCGACTTCGAGCTGCCCGCCGAGCTGCGGGCCGAGCTCGACGCGGCCAGCGCGGTGCCGCCCGCGTCGGTCTACCGGATGTTCACCCCCGCTTACCAGGGCTGGCTGGTCAGCCCGGGGGTGAAGGTGGGGGACAAGCCAGCCGGTTACCAGCCCGCGGTGCGGAACTGGGCCCAGGACTAGCGATCATTACAGATCGTGATGTTATGGTTATCGCCTGTGATCGGAATCGCCTTCGCGCTGCTCGCCGCGCTGTGCAACGGGGTCAGCACGATCGACCGGCACATCGCGAGCACCGCCGATTCGCACCGCCCGGCCGGGCGCAAGCTGGTCGGCTGGCTGCTCCGTAATCCGCTCTGGCTTCTCGGGTCGGCGGCCCAGGTGGGGGCGTTCGTCTTCCAGGCGCTGGCGCTGAACTTCAGTCCGCTGTCGATCGTGCAGCCGGTCCTCGTCACCGAGCTGGTGATGACGCTCATCCTGCGGCGGGTCTGGATCCGCCAGCAGGTGGCGGGCGCCGCCTGGGGCGGGGCCGTAGCGGCCTGCGTCGGCCTGACGGTCTTCATCGTCGCGGCCGACCCGCGCGGCGGCCGGCCAGAAGCGCCCGCCAGCCACTGGGCGGTGGCCGTCCTGGCCTGCGGCGGCGCCGCCGCGGTGCTGACCGTGCTCGGCCGGGGCGGGTCGCCCGCCCGCCGGGCGGTGCTGCTCGCGCTGGCGGCCGGGGTCATGTGGGCGCTTGAGGCGGCGTTCATCAAGGCGGCGACCGATGTCGGCGACCAGGCCGGCTTCGGCGCCCTGTTCACCCGCTGGCCGGTGTACGCGGTCGCCGCCGGCGGTCTGGCGGGCGTCGTGCTTGAGCAGGGCGCCCTGCAGGACGGGCCGCTGCGGGTCTCCCAGCCGCTGCTGGTGATCACGGACCCCATCGTCAGCATCGCGCTCAGCGTGTGGCTGTTCGACGAGTACTTCGTGCTGAACGCGGGTGTGCTGGCCGCCGCGGCGGGCGGGTTCTTCGTGATGTGCGCCGGCATCGTGGTGCTGTCGCAGACCGCGCCCTCCGACCTTCAGGCGGACCCTGGACTGGCTGAGTCAGCCCGCCCTCGTTCGGTATGAAAGGAGGGGGACCAGTGCTTCCTATCTCGTTCAACAGCGTGCTGATCATCGCGGGGATCTCGGTTTTCGTCCCGGTCGTGCTCGGGCTGCTGCCCCGGCTCGAGGTGCCAGAGGCCGTGCTGGAGGTGATCATCGGCATCGTGGTCGGGCCCTCGGTGCTTAACTGGGCCCGCATCGACGCGCCGGTCGAGGTGCTGAGCACCCTCGGGCTCGGCATGCTGCTGTTCCTGGCCGGGCTCGAGATCGACGTCGAGCGGCTGCGCGGGCCGCTGGCGCGGCTGGCGACGGTGGCGTTCGCGGTTTCGGCGGGCCTGGCGCTCGCCTGCGGCTTCCTCTTCCAGGTGGCCGGGGTGGCGAACCGTCCGGTGCTGCTGGCCATCATCTTGATGTCGACCTCGGCCGGCCTGCTGCTGCCGCTGCTCAAGGACGCGGGGGAGGGAACGACCGAGTTCGGCCAGCTGGCCATGACGGCGGGTGCGATCGCCGAGATCGTGCCCATTCTGCTGCTGTCGCTGCTGTTCTCGGCCACCTCGAAGACGATCGGCGGTCAGCTGATCTCGCTCGCCGTCTTCGCGGCATTGCTGGTGCTGATCGGGCTGGGTGTCGCCGGGGTCCGCCGCCTGCGCCGGGTGGACCGGCTGCTCGACTACCTCTCGCTGCGCAGCGGGCAGCTGCGGGTGCGGGCGACGCTGACGCTGGCCCTTGGCTGCGGTGTGCTCGCTTACCAGTTCGGCTTCGCGGCGATCCTGGGCGCGTTCGCGGCCGGGCTGCTCACCCGGATCATCGAGGTCACCGGGCGGGAGCCGAACCGCGACTTCCTCATCAAGCTCGAGGGCATCGGGTTCGGCTTCCTCATCCCCATCTTCTTCATCAGCACCGGCGTGGGGTTCCAGCTGAAAGGACTCATCGACCACCCCTCGGCGCTCGCGAGGCTGCCGGTGTTCCTGGTCGCGCTGCTCGTGGTGCGGGCGGTGCCTGCCGTGTTCTACACCCGTGCGGTCGGCCGGCGCCGGGCCGCCGCCGGCGGCCTGCTGCAGGCCACCACGCTGACCTTCCCCATCGTGGCGGCCGCGATCGGAGTCGAGACCGGGCGCCTCACGAGCGCGACCGCCGCCGGCCTGGTCACCGCGGGGCTGCTGTCCGCGGCCCTGTTCCCGTTTCTGGCGGGGCGGCTACTGGCCCGCGGCGGGGCCGTCGCGGATCCGGGCGGCCCCGCCTCCAGCGGTACAGCGTCCGGCGGTTCAGCGCCGGACGGCCCGGGTGCGGGCGGACTTGGCGGCCCGGGCGGTTCGGCGCCGGGTGGCCCGGGTAAGGGGCCTGCTACAGGTAGTTCTCCAGGTCAGCCTTGATGCCGGCGGGCGCCACCGGGGGCTCGTAGCGCTTGATGACGGCGCCGTCGCGGCCGATCAGGAACTTGGTGAAGTTCCACTTGACCGCGTCGGTGCCGTCCGCGCCGGGGTTGATGCTCGAGATGGCCTTGTAGAAGTCGCCGTACGCGGGGCCGAAGTCGCCCGGCGCCGCGGCCCGCAGGTACTGGTAGAGCGGGTCGGCGTCCGGCCCGTTGACCTCGACCTTGCTGAACACCGGGAACGTGACGTCGTAGCTGGTCTTGCAGAATTCCTGGATCTCTTCGTCGGTGCCCGGCTCCTGCTCCTTGAACTGGTTGCACGGGAAGCCGAGAATCTCCAGGCCGCGGTCCTTGTCGTCGCGGTACAGCGACTCAAGCCCCTCGTACTGCGGGGTCAGCCCGCACTTGCTGGCCACGTTGACGACGAGCAGCAGGCGTCCCTCGTAGTCGCGCAAGGGAACTTCGGTGCCGTCGACGGCGGTTGCGGTGAAGTCATACGTGCTCGCCATGCTTCCTCCTGCGGGTGACCTTTAGTTTTTGCGTAACAAGTAACGACCGAAACTTACCGAATCATCCCCGCGTGCGGTCAGCCGAGGGCAGGGTTCACCGAGCGCACGGCTAGCCGGCGGGCGCCGTTCACCCGCGGGCGCGGCTCGGCTCTGCGCGGCGCGGTTACCTGAGGGCGCGG
>DASYAD010000265.1:0-4126 GCA_036501515.1 Trebonia sp.
CCGCCGGGGGCGGGGAAGACGATGCTGGCCGAGCGGCTGCCGACGATCTTGCCGCCGTTGGAGGTGCCGGCCGCGATCGAGGTCACCTCGATCCACTCGGTCGCCGGGCGGATGGCACCGGGGTCGGGGCTGATGACCGTCCCGCCGTTCTGCGCACCGCACCACACCTCGTCGATGGCCTCGATCGTCGGCGGCGGCAGCGGCGTCATCCGCCCCGGCGCCGCCAGCCTGGCCCACCTCGGCATCCTCTTCCTCGACGAAGCACCCGAGTTCCACCGCGACGTCCTAGACGCGCTGCGCCAGCCGCTGGAATCGGGGCAGGTGGTGATCGCCCGGGCCGGCACGCAGGCGGTCTTCCCGGCCCGGTTCACCCTGGTGCTGGCGGCCAACCCGTGCCCGTGCGCGAAGACCGCCGGGCCAGGTGGCGGCGGCTGCTCCTGTTCACCGGCCGCCCGCCGCCGCTACCTCGCGCGGATCTCCGGGCCGCTGCTCGACCGGGTTGACGTCAAGGTCCGCCTGCAGCCCGTCTCCCGCCGTGACATGCTCTACGACCGCCAGTTCGCCGAGTCGTCGGCCGTCGTGGCCGCACGGGTCGCCGCCGCCCGCGCGCGGTGCGCGGCCCGGCTGACCGGGACGCCCTGGCGGGTCAACGCCGAAGTTCCCGGCGCCGTGCTGCGCCGCTCGTTCCCGCCCAAGCCGGGCGCGCTGGCCTCGCTTGACCGCGCGATGGAACTCGGGCAGGTTTCCGCCCGCGGCACCGACAAGATCATTCGCGTCGCCTGGTCGCTGGCCGACCTGGCCAGCGAGGACCGGCCGGGCGCGGACCAGGTCAACCTCGCGATCGGACTGTGGCTGGGAGTGCCCCAGTGACCGGCCACCTCACCGACGAGGCCTATGCCCGGGCGGCGCTGACCTACCTGGTCGAGCCCGCGGACCGGCGGCTCGGTCAGCTGGTGCGGCTGCACGGTGCGGCGCTGACGCTCGACGTGATCAAGTCGGGCCGCCTGCCCAGGGCTTTTACGGTCACGGACAATGACGACAGGCCCCGTCAGGCGCCGCGGGCCGCGATGGAACGCTGGCGGGCGCGGCTCGCCGAACTGCCGACGCCCGAGCAGGTAGCCGCCGCCGGCGGACCCGGGATCAGGCTCGTCTGCCCCGAAGACCCCGAATGGCCAGGACAGCTAGCCGACCTCGGCGACGAGCAGCCGTATGCGCTGTGGCTGCGCGGCAACGCGGACTTGCGGTTCAGCTGCCTGCGGGCGGTCGCGATCGTCGGCTCGCGGGCCGCGACCGCCTACGGCTCCTACGTCGCGGCCGAGATCGCCGCTTCCGTCGTGGCCCGCGGCCTGGCGGTTGTCTCCGGTGGCGCGTTCGGCGTGGACGCCGCCGCCCACCGGGGCGCGCTCGCCGCCGACGGGGTGACGGTCGCTGTGCTCGCCTGCGGCGTGGACACGCCCTACCCGGCCGCCCACGCGGAACTGTTCGACGCGATCGCGGCCCAGGGGGTCGTGGTGAGCGAGTGGCCGCCAGGCAGGCACGTGTCCAGGCTCAGGTTCCTCGTCCGCAACCGGGTGATCGCCGCCCTGGCGCCCGGCACCCTGGTGGTCGAGGCAAGCCAGCGCAGCGGTGCGGTGAACACCGCGCGGCACGCCAGGGACCTGCACCGGCGCCTGATGGCGGTGCCAGGCCCGGTCACCTCGGACCTGTCGGCCGGCTGTCATCAGGTCATCAGGGACTGGCAGGCTACCCTGGTCACCAGCGCGGCCGAGGTCATCGAGCACCTGTCGCCGCTCACCGCGCCTGATCCCGGCACGCCCACCTGGCCCGATCCTGACGCCGCATCAGCCCGGCCCTGCCAGGCGCCGCCGGTCCTCCCGCGCGACCTGCTCGACCGGGACTGCGCCACGGTCCTCGACGCGATGCCGCGCCGCGGCGGCCTTGGCACGGTCCGGGTGGCCCAGCGCGCCGGCGTCGCCCCGGTGACCGCGGCCGGCTGCCTGGGCAAGCTCGCGACCGCTGGCTTCGTCGAGCGCTGCACCGACGGCTGGCGCCTGCGGCACGTTTGACGGGCGAGGGCGCGCACGTTCTTGCCAGCACCCGCGTTGCGAGCCACACTTTGCCCATGGCTGCAGTCTCCCGAGGGGATAGCCGGGCCGGTGCCCCGGACTCCACGGGCGTGCACAGCGAGGACGACCAGGTGGGCGACCTGACAGCCGGGCAGTCGGGCGGCAGTGCGTCGCGCACGCAGGCGGGCGGTCAGTCGGGCGTGCAGGCGGGCGACGCGTCGGGCGGCCTGCCGGCCGCGCTGAGCGAGGCGCTGGCCGAGTTCTGCCGTCACCTGGCCGCCGAGCGTGCCCTGTCGCGGCATACGGTGCGGGCCTACCAGGGGGACATCCAGTCGCTGCTCGAATACGGCTGGCGGTCCGGGGTCGCCGTCCCCGGTGACCTTGACCTGGTCACGCTGCGCGGCTGGCTGGCGGACCAGCACGAGGCGGGCGCGGCCAGGGCGACGCTGGCCCGCCGGGGCGCGGCCGCCCGCGCGTTCACCGGGTACGCCGCGCGCCGGGGCTGGCTGGCCGCTGACCCCGGGCCGCAGCTGGGCACCCCGAAGGCGCACCGCGTGCTGCCGCAGGTGCTGCACCGGGACGAGATGAACCTGGTCCTGGCGGACTGCGAGGACCGGGCGCTGCGCGAGTTCGCGCTCGGCCAGCGCACCGTCGCGGCCCTCGCGACCCGCGACGCGGCGGTCCTTGAGCTGCTGTACGCGACCGCGATCCGGGTCAGCGAGCTGTGCGAGCTTGACGCCGGCGGTCTCGACCGGGAGCGGCGCACCGTCCGGGTACTTGGCAAGGGCCGCAAGGAACGGGTCGTCCCCGTCGGCCTGCCGGCGATGCGGGCGCTGGCACGCTGGGAAGAGGTGGGGCGTCCCGTCCTGGCCAACGAGCGCAGCGGTGCCGCGCTGTTCCTCGGCGCCCGGGGCGGACGGCTTGACCCGCGAACGGCCCGGCGCGTCGTGCACGCCCGGCTGCGGGCCGCCGACCTGGCGGCGGCCGGGCGTGGCGATACCGGTGATACCGGCGAGGCGGGGGCGGCAGGGGAGGGACAGAGCGGTGACGGGCCGCGGCAGACCGTGCGCGACGCCGGCCCGCACGCGATCAGGCATACCGCCGCGACGCACCTGCTCGAGGGCGGTGCGGACCTGCGCAGCGTGCAGGAGATCCTGGGACACGCCAGCCCGGCGACCACCCAGATTTACACCCACGTGTCCCCGGAACGGCTGAAAGCGACGTACCGGCAGGCCCACCCGCGCGCCTGAAACCGGGGGTGGACCGGGCGTGAGACGGGCGTGAAACCGGAGGTGAACCGGGCCTGAGACCGGGCGGGAACCGCGCCTGAGACGGGCCGGGAATCAGCCGGATCGCGGTGCTGTTTCCTCGTGCAGTCCCCCCGGCAGCTTGTAATGCAGAGCGTGCGGCCGAGCCTGTAAGATGGACAGGGTCGCCCAGCCGTATGCCTTCAGGCATGCGGAAGCGGAAACGCAGACCGGGTGACCAAATTTCGCGTGCCAGCTGCCGCGCCACTCGGCGCGGGACGCACCTCTCGGTCCGTCGGCTTAACCGCCGGCGGCTTGGTGCGGACGCCACTCCGTGACCTAGCGGGCACCAGGACAGATAACCGAGCCGCGTGCGACAGAACGGAACGGCCAGGGCGAACACCACGCCAGGGCGCCGGCGACCTCGCGCGCACGAATGGAAGGACCGCCGCGATGAGCACGGTCGTCACAATGAAGCAGCTCCTGGAGAGCGGCGTTCACTTCGGTCACCAGACCCGGCGCTGGAACCCGAAGATGAAGCGCTACATCTTCACCGAGCGCAACGGCATCTACATCATCGACTTGCAGCAGTCGCTCGCCTACATCGACACCGCGTACGAGTTCATCAGGGAGACGGTCGCCCACGGCGGCACGGTCCTCTACGTCGGCACGAAGAAGCAGGCCCAGGAGGCGATCGCCGAGCAGGCGCGCCGGGTCGGCATGCCGTACGTGAACCAGCGCTGGCTGGGCGGCATGCTCACCAACTTCTCCACCGTCTACAAGCGGCTGCAGCGGCTCAAGGAGCTCGAGGAG
>DASYAD010000266.1:0-5907 GCA_036501515.1 Trebonia sp.
GGGCCGTAGTCCGAGCGCGATAAAACCCGCCGCCAGCCGGTCGACCGAATCGGCCAGCTGCCGCCAGCTGATCCGCCTGCCGCCATCGGTGACGATCGCGGTCGACTGCGGGCGGTCGGCGGCGTGCCGGGTCAGGAAGTCGGTCAGTACGGCGTCGCGCCACAGCCCTTGCTGGCGGAATCGCGCCATCTCCTGCGCCGAGTAGACGTCGCTCGCGTGGTTGATCTGGTGGTCGGTTGACTTCATCGTGCATGCCTTTCGCGGCCTGGCCAGGTTCAGGGGCGCTGGCCAGGTTCAGGGGCGGAGGAATACCCGCCCCGGGTCGAAGGAGCGCAGCAGGGCAAGATCGCCCGCAGTCGGCTCGGGTTCCTGTGCGGCGTCGCCGGCGACGCTGAACGGCCAAGACGAGTCGGCGCGCATCGCGGCGACCGCGGTGGGCAGGTCCTCGCCGTCAGGCGCGATCCAGCTGCGCAGCACCCACTGGTCGTCGTCGCGCTCGAAGACGCCGCGGGAGGAGACGATGCTGGCGACCTTGAGCCCTGGGGAGGTCACGTAGCGCACGGCGGGCACCAGGCGCTGATGGCTCACCGTGAGCAGCACCTCGTCGGCGCCGGTAGCGATGTCATTGGCGCCGCCGGACCCGACCAGGTACTGCCCGTTGCCGGAGTAAGTCGACGCGGTGTTCCCCTCGCTGTCCACCTCGCCGGCGCCGAGCACGCCAAGCGAACGGGTGCCCGGGCCGCCGACCAGGGCGCCCAGCGTGGTCATCACGTCGGTGAGTATGGTGCTGGTGGGCAGGTTGCGATGGGAGAAGATGAACGGGTCGCCGACCTGCGGGGTGTAGCCGTACATGCCGATCTCGGCCATCAGCGCGACGGTCCCGTTGGCTGCCTTGACCGACTCGGCCGAGACCCACGACGCCAGGTTGGCCAGGCCGACTCCGGCCAGGATGGCGTCGAAGCCGCCGTCGAGCACCCGGCGGGTGATCTGCCGGCTCGCAGTCAGGATCTGCCGCTCGACTGGGGTCGCCTGGCCCTCCCACGGGGGCGGGGCCGAGGTCACGCTGGCCGCGGCGATGAGCTCGCGCCGCCGGCGGTCGCCCAGCTTGGCCAGGTAGCCGTCGTGCGAGCTGACGCCCAGGATCCACTCGTCGATCCAGGTCCTGAAGGTGCCGGGGCTGGCCGCGGCCGCCCGCACCTCGCTCATGAAGGCGTTGTCGTCGACGTAGTGGTCGACGCCCGCCACCCCCGGGTTGAACAGGCCGTAGGGATGCGAGCCGAGTGGCGCGGGGCAGACCGCGCGGACGACGTGCCCGGGCACCCGCACCAGGGCATTGTTGGCCTTGATGACGGCCGGGTCGACCACCGCCTCGACCGTGGCGATCACGCCGCGGCGGGCGGCGAGGCAGCCCCAGTGCGCCTCGCCGTAGGGGGCCGACAGCAGCAGGTTGCCGCTCGCGTCAGCGGCGACCGCGTGCACGACCGCGATGTCGGGGTGCAAGGCCGAGACCGCGTGCACCGGCTCCGTGCCGCCGAACGGGTCGGCGATTTCGGTGAACGCGTGCTTGTTCTCCTGCTCCATGCTGCTCCCGGCGATGGACCGCACCGGCATCAGCGGCACGCCGAGGCCGCCCGCGACCAGCCGGGCCAGCAGACCCCACATCGACCAGTTCTCGACCGTGACCCGCCCTTCGGTGAGGGCCCGCTGAAACGAGGGGCTCGGCCGGGCGGACGGGTAGTTCTCGCCGATGAAGGATGCGACCACCTTGGACACGATGCCCAGCTCGACCAGGGCGTGCTGGACGCTCACCATCCCGGCCGTGACCAGGGTGAGCTGCGGGTCGGTGCCCGCGAAGGTACGCGCGAGCTGCATCAGGGCGGCGTTGGGGCGCGCCTCCGTGTAAGCCGCGAGGACGACGTCGCGGGGGCGCACCAGCGTTCTGACGGCCCGCTCCAGCGGCATCACCTTGCCTTGGTTCGCTGCTTGTCCGGCCGGCACCGGCATCAGGAGTTCATCGTCAGGCCGCCGCTGACCGACAGCGTCTGACCGGTGATGAACGACGCTTCGTCCGACGCCAGGAACACGATCGCGGCCGCCTGCTCCTCGGGCTGGCCCATCCGCTTGAGCGGCACCGCCCTGATCATCTTGTCGATGACATTCTGATCGGACTGCGCCCGGAGCAGCGGGGTGTCGGTCGGCCCGGGTGACACCGCGTTGACGCGGATCTTGTCGCGGGCGGCTTCACGGGCGAGCGACTTGGTGAACCCGATCACGCCCGCCTTCGCCGCCGCGTACACGGTCTCGCCCATCGTCCCCACCTTGCCCGCGTCCGAGCTGGTCAGCACGATTGACCCGCCGCCGTTGGGGCGCATGTGGTCGATCGCCGAGCGGCTGAAGAAGATGGCACCGAGCAGGTTGATGCGGATGATCCGGTCCCAGTACTCCTCGGTCTCCTGGGCGAAGAAGGTGGTGTCCGACCAGCCCACGGTGCTGGTGAACGACTGCACGGAGCCGAACGCCTGCACGGCCTGGGCGACGACCTTCTCGCTGTCCGACCGCACGGTGATGTCGAACTCAACGGCGATCGCCTTCGCGCCCGCCCGCTCGGCCAGGGCCGCGGTTTCCTCCGCGCCCGCCAGGTTCCGGTCGGCGACGACCACCTGGGCGCCCCGCTCGGCGAGGATCACCGCGGCCGACCGGCCGATGCCGCTGCCGCCGCCGGCGACCACCACGGTCTTGTTCTCGAATGTCATGCTGCTCCTTGAATCGGAATCGATGCGGGCACCGGCCCGGGGTGTCAGCCCCGGTGCGGTGTCAGCGGAACTTCGCGAAGTCGGCCGGGCGCTTCTCGAGGAAGGCCTGAGTGCCCTCGTGGAACTCGGCCGTGCCGTGGATGAAGTTGATCATCTGCTGGCCGTGCTGAACCGAGGCCCAGAGCTGGTCGCTCTCGAAGTTGAGCGAGAGCTTGGCGACCCGCAGTGCCTGCGGGCTGAGCGAGAGCAGCCGCTGGCACCAGGCCGTCACCGCGTCGTCGAGCTCGTCCGCGGGCACGACCTTGTTGATGAGCCCGATGCGCTGGGCCTCGTCGGCCGTCATCGGCTCGCAGAGCATGACGATCTCGCGCGCCCGGCGCTCGCCGACGATGCGGGGCAGCAGCTGGGTGCCCCACCAAACCGGCACGCTGCCCATCTTCGGCCCGGCCTGGCCGAACTTGGAGTCCTGCGAGGCGATGGTGAGGTCGCAGATCATCTGCAGCTCGTTCCCTCCGCCGACCGCGTACCCGCGCACCCGGGCGATGACGGGCTTGCCGCAGCCGCGCATGATGAGCGAGAGGTTGCTTGTCCGGCGGTTCAGCCGCGCCGCGCCGGCCGGGTCGGAGGCGTCTTCCCAGGCGATGTCGCCGCCCGAGCAGAACGCCTTGTCCCCGGCACCGGTCAGCACGATCACGCCGACGCTGCGGTCCGCCTCGGCGGCGCTGAAGGCGTCGATGAGCTCATCGAGAGTCTCCTCGCGAAAGGCGTTGCGCTTTTCCGGGCGGTTGATCGTGATGGTCGCGACGTAGTCGGCCACGTTGTAGATGATGTCGGTGTACGTCATCGGTTCCTCACTTCGGGAATTGGGCTGGATGCTCGTCTGGTCCCGGCTGCCTGGCCAGGAAGTGCGGTTCTGCGCGCTCGGCGAAAGCCTGGATGCCAGCCCGCTGGTCCGCACCCATGGCGTGACCGAGGGCATGGGGGCGCTCAGCCGCCATCGCCTCCCGCACGGAAAGGTGCAAGTCCTCGGTCAGGCCGCGCTTGACCTCCCAGTTGAGTGACGCGCTCTTGGCGGCGAGCAGTTCCGCCATCCGCGTTGCCTCCGGCAGCACGTCGTCCGCCGGGCAGAGCACGTTGGCGAGCCCCCAGTCGAGGGCCTGCCGCGGCGTGATGACCGCTCCGGACATGACGACCCACTTCGCCCGGCGGGCCCCGATGATCCGGGCGAGCCGCTGGATGCTGCCGCCCGCGGGGAAGATGCCGTAGTTGGCGTGCTGGTCGCCGATGGTCACGTCGTCGCCGAGGACCACGAAGTCGCAGACGTGGGTGAGCTCGAGGCCGCCGGCGAAGGTGATCCCGTCGACCGCGGCGATCGTCGGCACCCGGCACTGCTCAAGCGAGTCGAACGCGTCGTTCCACCGGGTAAGGAAGTCACCGAACTGCCCGGGGTCGGCCAGCAGCGGCCTGATCGCGGCCAGGTCTCCCCCGGCGCAGAACGCCCGCCCGGCCCCGGTCACGATGAGCGCGCGGACGGCCGGGTCCGTGTTCACGTCCGCCGTGAACCGGGCGATCAGCTCGACGCTTTCCAGGTCGAGGGCGTTCAGCTTGTCCGGGCGGTTGAGCGTGAGCCACGCGATCGGCCCGCGCTTGTCCAGCAGCACCTTGTCATCGCCCAGGTCAAGGGGGCTCAGGTCAGGGCCGCTCACGTCAGGCCGTCCCGCAGGATCCGGCGCGCGATCAGTGAGCGCTGCAGCTGGTTGGTGCCCTCGTAGATCTGGCCGATCTTGGCGTCCCGCATCAGCATCTCGACCGGGAACTCGTCGATGTAGCCGTAGCCGCCGTGCACCTGGACGGCGTCGGTGGTGACCTGCATGGCCGCGTCGCTGGCGAACGTCTTGGCGACCGAGGCGAGCTGGCTCGCCCTGGGGTGCCCCAGGGCGACCGCCTCGGCGGCGTCCATGGTGAGGGCGCGGGCGGCGGTCACCGCGATCTCCATGTCGGCCAGCAGGAACTGCACGCCCTGGAAGTCCGCGATCGCCCGGCCGAACTGACGGCGCTGGCGCGCGTACGCGACCGAGTGCCCGAGGGCGCCCGCGGCGATGCCGGCCGACATGGCGGCCACGGTGACCCGGCCCGCGTCAAGGCCGGCCATGAACATCCCGAAGCCCTTGCCCTCGGTGCCGACGAGGTGATCGGCGGGCAGGTGCAGGTTGTCGAGGAGGATCTCCGCGGTGGCCGACCCGTGCAGGCCCATCTTGCTCTCTAGCCGGGTCGCGCTGATGCCGGGGCGGTATGCCTCGGCACAGAAGACCGAGATGCCGGAGGCGCCCTCGCCGCCGCTGCGGGCGATGATCGCGTAGAAGTCGGCCGCTCCGCCGTTGGTGATGAAGCGCTTGCCCCCGTTGAGCACCCACTCGTCGCCGGCCTTGTCGGCCCGGCTCTGCAGGTGCGCGAGGTCGGACCCGGCCTCGGCCTCGGTCGCCGCGATCGCGCCCAGCCACTCGCCCTCGGCGACCTTCGCCAGGCCCGCCAGCAGCCATTTGTCGTCCTGGCCGGCCTCGGCCGCGCGAACAAGCAGCTTGCTCGACGTCCAGTGCGCGGTGAGGTAGGTCGCGGCGCTCGGGTAGACCTTGGCGATCTCCTCCACCACGACCGCCTCGCCCCTGACGTCGGCGGAGACGCCGCCGAAGCGCTCAGGCACCACCAGCCCGAGGAAGCCGGCCTCGGCCAGGATCTGGCGTATCCGCGGCGAGAACTGCCTGGACAGCTCCGTCTCCCGGACAAGCGGGGCTATCCGCTTGACGGCTACCTCACGGGCCAGCGCGGCAAGGTCGCTCAGTCCCTCGGGAAAATGATGCTCAAGCACTTCGTCCTGCCTTCTTCCGCGGCCCGCGGGCCGCGTTCAGATGAGGTCAATCCCGCTGAGCACGGCCTCGTCGAGACCGGGCCGCGAGCCGCCGCACACCGCCACCATCCGCGCGTCCCGTACGAGGTCGTGCACCCCGAATTCCGCCATGTGGCCGTAGCCGCCGTGGGAATGCTGCGCCATCTCACTGGCCCGGACCGCCGCTGCCGTCGCGCGCAGGAACGCGCTGGCCGCCGCGGCGGCGCCGGCTCCCGTCGGCCCGGCCGCGGCGGCGAGCACGGCCGCGCG